>NZ_JAXGGI010000019.1:0-65890 GCF_034105445.1 Xanthomonas sp. LF07-6 | reverse complement strand
AAGAGCGTCGTGCGTGGCGACGCTTCTGCACGCTCGTGCCAGCCTCAGGCTGGCCTCAAACTCGCCTCAGGCCAGCCCAGGCCCGGCCTCGCGCTGCCTCGGTTCCGGCTCAGGGCGAGGCAGCGACCTGGGCCTGGGCCTGGGCGTCGGCGCCGCCGCCGAGCACCTGGTACAGGGTGACGCGGTTGCTGGCGTCCTGCAGGCGCAGTGCGATCAGCGCCTGCTGCGCGGCGAACAGCGAGCGCTGCGCATCCAGCACCGGCAAGTGGCCGTCCAGGCCAGCGCGGTAGCGCGCGTCGGCCAGGGTGTAGCTGCGCTGGCTGGCGTCGACCAGGGCCTGCTGCGCGGTCAGCTGCGCCTGCAGATGGTCGCGCGTGGCCAGGGCGTCGGCCACTTCGGCGAAGGCCGACTGGATCGCCTTCTCGTACTGCGCCACGGCGATGTCCTTGCCGAGCTTGGAGGCGTCCAGCGAGGCCTTCAGCGCACCGGCGTGGAAGATCGGCGCGGTGATGCTGGGCACGAACGACCAGGTGCGGCTGCCGGCGGAGAACAGCGTGGACAGCGCATCGCTGCTGCGCCCGGTCGAGGCGGTCAGGCTCAGCGACGGGAAGAACGCCGCGCGTGCGGCGCCGATGTCGGCGTTGGCCGCCTGCAAGGTGTGCTCGGCGGCGAGCACGTCCGGGCGCTGCAGCAATACCGCCGAGGACAGGTGCGCCGGCAGCGGCGCCAGCGCCACGCTGCCCTGCATCGCCTGCGCGGTCGGCAGCAGCGCCGCCTCCACCGGCGCGCCGACCAGCAGTTGCAGCGCATCGCGCGCCTGCGCCAGCTGGGTGGCGGCGCTGGCGACGGCGACGCGCGCCGACTCCACGCTGGTCTGCTGCTGCGCCAGGTCCAGCCCGGACGCGCTGCCGATGCTGTGGCGGCGCTCGGTCAGTTGCAGAGTCTGCGCCTGGCTGTCCAGGGTCTGCTGCGCCAGCGCCAGTTGCGCCTGGTCCGCGCCCACGGTCAGCCACGCCGCGGCGACCTGGGCGACCAGGGTCAGGCGCACGTTGCGCTGGTTTTCCGCACTGGACAGCCAGTTCTGCAGGGCTTCCTGCTTGAGACTGCGCAGTTGCCCGAACAGATCCAGCTGCCAGCTGCTGAGCCCGACCTGCAGGGTGTCGCTGGTGCTGACCTGGGAGACGCCGTCGTCGTTGCTGGCGGCGCTGCTGCGGCCGCGGCTCATGCTGGCGTTGGCGTCGAACGAGGGCAACTGCGCGGCGCGCTGGAGGCGATACTGCGCGCGCGCCTTGTCGATGGACAGCACCGCCACGCGCAGGTCGCGGTTGTTCTGCAAGGCCAGCGCGATGGTCTGGCGCAGCCGCGGATCCAGGAACACCTGCTGCCAGTCCGGCATCGCCAGCGTGTCGGTGGCGGCGCCGGCGGCGGGCGCCACGTCGACCGCGGCCAGGTCGGCCGGCACGGGTGCCGCCGGGCGTACGTAGGTGGGCGCCAGTGTGCAGCCGGACAGGGCCAACAGCGTGGCCACCGCCACGCTCATGCGGGTCAACGCGCTCATGCCTGCGTCTCCGGGTGGGCGACCGCCGGTCCGGGGAACATCCGGCGCACGATCACGTAGAACAGCGGCACGAAGAACAGGCCCAGGGTGATCGAGGCCAGGGTGCCGCCGGTGACGCCGGTGCCCAGCGAGTGGCGCGCGGCCGAGCCGGCGCCCTTGCTGAACACCAGCGGCAGCACGCCGAGCAGGAACGCCAGCGAGGTCATCAGGATCGGCCGCAGGCGCATCTGCACCGCGTGCAGGGTGGCGGCGAGCAGGCTTTCGCCGCGGTGTTCGAGGTCGCGCGCGAACTCGACGATGAGGATGCCGTTCTTCGCCGCCAGTCCCACCGTGGTCAGCAGGCCGACCTGGAAGTACACGTCGTTCTCCAGGCCGCGCAGGGTCATCAGCAGCACCGCGCCGAACACGCCCACCGGCACCGCCAGCATCACCGCGAACGGAATCGACCAGCTCTCGTACAGCGCCACCAGGCACAGGAACACGAACAGCAGCGAGATCGCGTACAGCGCCGGCGCCTGGTTGGCCGACAGCTTTTCCTGGTAGGCCATGTCCGACCACGCGTAGCCGAAGCCGTGCGGCAACTGCTTGCTGAGTTCGGCCATCGCGTCCATCGCCGCGCCGGAGCTGACCCCGGGCACCGCCTGGCCGGTCAGCTCCATCGCCGACACGCCGTTGTAGCGTTCCAGCGCGGCCGGGGCGCTGGTCCAGTGCGAGCGGGTGAACGCCGACATCGGCACCATGTCGCCGCCGCCGTTGCGCACCGTCCAGCGGTCCAGGTCCTGCGGCGCCATGCGTGCGTCGGCGTCGCCCTGCACGTAGACCTTCTTGATGCGGCCCTTGTAGATGAAGTTGTTGACGAAGTCGCCGCCGAGCGCGCTGTTGAGCGTGGCGTTGATGTCGCCCGGATCCACGCCCAGCGCCTGCGCCTTGGCGTCGTCGATCTTGACCGCGTACACCGGCGCGTCTTCCAGGCTGGCGTAGCGCACGTTCATCAGCTTGGGATCGTGCTGGGCCAGCCGCAGCAGCTTGTCGCGCGCGGCGACCAGGGCGGCATGGCCGGCGCCTTCGTAGTCCATCAGTTCGAAGGTGAAGCCGGAGGCGTCGCCCAGGCCGGTGATCGCCGGCGGCGAGGTTACGAACAGTTCCGCGTCGGGCACGTCGGCCAGCGCCTTGTTCAGATGGTCGGCGATGGTCGCCGCATCGTCGTCGCGGTCGTCCCAGTCCTTCAGCCGCACGAAGGCCATGCCGACGTTCTGGCCGGCGCCGGTGACGCTGAAGCCGGCCGAGGACAGCACCGAGCGCACGCCCGGATCCTTCAGCGCGGCCTTGGTCAGCCGGTCGGTCACCGCCAGGGTCTGCTCCAGGGTGGAGCCGGCCGGCAATTTGACCAGCACGTTGAGCATGCCTTCGTCCTCGTCGGGCAGGAACGCACCGGGCAGGCGCCACAGCAGCAGGCCGGTGACCGCGATCAGCAGCGCATAGGCGAGCAGGCCCAGCGCGCGCTTGCCCAGCACCCGCTCGACCAGCGTGCGGTAGCGCTCGGACAGGTGCCGGAAGCGGGTGTTGAACCAGATGAAGAACCAGCCCAGGCGCCCGTGCGAGCCGATCGGCGCCTCGCCCTGGTGCAGCGGCTTGAGGATGGTCACGCACAGCGCCGGAGTCAGGGTCATCGCCACCAGCACCGACAGGATCATCGAGGCGGCGATGGTGATCGAGAACTGCCGGTAGATCACGCCGGTGACGCCGTTGAAGAACGCCATCGGCACGAACACCGCGGTCAGCACCAGCACGATGCCGACCAGGGCGCCGCCGATCTGCTGCATCGAGCGCAGCGTCGCTTCCTTCGGCGGCAGGCCTTCCTGGCCCATCACCCGCTCCACGTTCTCCACCACCACGATGGCGTCGTCGACCAGCAGGCCGATCGCCAGCACCATCGCGAACATGGTCAGGGTGTTGATCGAGTAGCCGAACGCGGCGAGCACGCCGAAGGTGCCCATCAGCACCACCGGCACGGCGATGGTCGGGATCAGCGTGGCGCGCCAGTTCTGCAGGAACAGGTACATCACCGCCACGACCAGCAGCACTGCCTCGATCAGGGTGATGACCACTTCCTTGATCGAGGTGGTGACGAACGGCGTGGTGCTGAAGGCGATGTGATAGTTGAAGCCGTGCGGCCAGTACTGCTTGAGTTCCTGCAGGCGCTGGTCGATGGCCTTGGAGGTCTCCACCGCGTTGGCGTCGGAATTGAGCTCGATGCCCAGCGAGGCCGAGGGCTTGCCGTTGAAGCGGGTGATGCTGTCGTAGGTCTCCGGGCCCAGGCCGATCCTGGCCACGTCCGACAGGTGCACGGCGGCGCCGCTGGCATCGCTCTTGAGCACGATCGCGCCGAACTGCGCCGGGGTCTGCAGGCGGCTGCGGGTGGTCACGGTGGCGTCCAGGCGCTGCCCGCGCAGCGCCGGCTGGCCGCCGATCTCGCCGGCGGACACGTCGGTGTTCTGCGACTGCAGCGCGTTCTCCACGTCCGAGGGCATCAGCGCGTACTTGCGCAGCTTCTCCGGGTCCAGCCAGATGCGCATGGCGTATTCCGAGCCCATCGGCTGGATGTTGCCGACGCCGCTGACGCGGCTGATCTGGTCGTCGATGTTCGATTCCATGTAGTTGGCGACATCGAAGTTGTCCATGCTGCCGTCGTCGGAGGTGAACGCCACCACCTCGAACAGCGAGCCGCTGGACTTGGTGATGACCAGGCCGTTCTGCTGCACCGCCTGCGGCAACACCGACATCACCGACTGCAACTGGTTCTGCACCTGCACCTGCGCGGTGTCGGCGTTGGTGCCGGTCTCGAACACCAGGTTGACCTGCGCGGTGCCGTCGGAGGCGCTGGTGGAGGTCATGTACAGCAGATGATCCAGGCTCTGCTGCGACTGCTCGATCAGCTGGGTGACGGTGTTTTCCACCGTCTGCGCCGAGGCGCCGGTGTAGGTGGCGCGCACGGTGATGGTGGGCGGCGCCATGTGCGGATAGCGTTCGACCGGCAGCCCATGGATGGCCAGCATGCCGATCAGGACGATGACGATGGCCATGACCCAGGCCACCACCGGGTGGTTGACGAAGAAGCGCGACATGCGGGAGTCCTCAGTCGGCCTGGGCGTCGTCGCCCGGCAGCGCCGGCGCGGCATCGAGCTGGGCGGCGGTGACCGGATACGGCTGCGCCGGCTTGCCGAGTTCGGCACGGCTGCCGTTGACCACGATCAGGCGCTCGCCCGGCTTGAGCCCGGACTCCACCAGCCAGTCGTGGCCGATGGCCTCGCCGGTGCGGATGTGCCGCTCCACCACCTTGTCGTGCGCATCCAGCAGCTTCACCACCGGCTCGCCCTTGCTGTCGCGCGTCACTGCCTGCTGCGGCACCAGCACCGCGCCCTGGTCGGTGGCCATCGGCAGCACCGCGCGCAGGTACATGCCCGGCAGCAGCAGGTGTTCGGGATTGGGCACCACCGCGCGCAGGGTGACGTTGCCGGTGCCGGCGTTGACCTGGGTGCCGACGAATTCGAGGGTGCCGGCATGCGGATAGGTGCTGCCGTCCTCCAGCCGCACCTGCACCTGCGCCTTGCCGTCGATGGCGTGGATCTGCCCGGCGTCGAGCTGGCGGCGCAGCGCCAGCATCTGCGTGCTGGACTGGGTGACGTCCAGGTAGATCGGATCCAGGCGCTGGATGGTGGTCAGCGCCGCGTCCTGCGCGGCAGTGAGCAATGCGCCGACGGTGTAGGCGGAGGTGCCGATGGTGCCGGAGATCGGCGCGGTGATGCGGGTGTAGTCGAGGTTGATGCGCGCCGCCTGCAACGCCGCCTTGGCCGCGACCACCGCCGCCTCGTCCTGGCGCAGCGCGGACACCGCGTCGTCGGCGTCCTGCTTGCTGGCCGCGTCCATGTCGGTGAGGCTGCGGGTGCGCTCGGCCTTGGGCCGCGCACTGGCCAGCGCCGCCTCGGCCTGCACCAGGTTGCCGCGGGCGATGTCGTAGGCGGCCTGGTACGGCGCCGGATCGATCACGTACAGCGCCTGCCCGGCCTTGACCTCCTGGCCCTCCTGGAACAGGCGCTGGCGCAGCAGCCCGCCGACCTGCGGGCGCACGTCGGCGGTCTCGTAGGCCACGGTGCGGCCGGCCAGGGTGCGCTCGACCGGCAAGGTGCGCGCGCCCAGGGTCAGCACCCCCACCCGCGGCGGCGGCGCGGCCGCCGGCTTGTCGCCGGAGCAGCCTCCGGCCACGGCAACGGCCAGCAATACGGCACAGCGAACGGGACGACGAGGCGCCTGGAAACGGTCGGACATGGGGAGTGCGGCTGGGAAGAAACGCGCAACGCTACTCCACGGATGTGTCGCATCGCACCATGTCTGTAACAGTGCGTTGTACGGGCTTCACCAAGGTCGGAGAAACGTCGGAAACCGGCACACAGCGTCGCACCGGCGGACGGCGCCATTCGTTCTATTACCGAACACAAATGCGATAATCGCCCATCTTGCCGACGTCGTTTCCCGCCGCGGCATGCCATCGTGCGCACGCCCGCCTTCGCCGCCCTCGTGGCCGGCCGCGGGCGCCACGCGCCTACCCTGCTGCAGAGGATCGAAAACGTGCAAACCCAATCGGATGTGTCGGCCGGCGGCCGGATATTGCTGTGGAGCATCGGCCTGCTGCTGGCGCTGATCGGACTGGCGCTGCTGGTCGGCGGCATCCGCCTGGCCACCCTCGGCGGCAGCCTCTATTTCCTGGCGATGGGCGCGGCCTGCGTGGCCTCGGCGCTGCTGGTGCTGCGGCGGCGCCCGGCCGGCGCCTGGCTGTACGCGCTGGCGTTCGTGCTGAGCGTGGCCTGGGCGTACTGGGATGCGGGCCTGGCGTTCTGGCCGCTGGTGTCGCGGCTGATGATGCCGGCGGTGCTGGCGCTGCTGGTCGCCTTGGTCTACCCGACCCTGCGCCGCGCCCGCGGCCTGCCCGGCGGACGCGGCGCCTATGCGCTGGCGGCGGTGCTGGCGCTGGCCTGCGCCGGCGGCCTGGCCGGCATGTTCGTGCCGCATCCGCCGGTGGTCGCCAGCGGCCCCGGCCCGACACCGGTGCCGGTGACCCCGGCGCAGGCGCAGCGCGACTGGAGCCACTACGGCAACACCGCCGGCGGCAGCCGCTTCGCCGCACTGGACCAGATCGGCCGCGGCAACGTCGACCAATTGCAGGTGGCCTGGACCTACCGCACCGGCGACATCGCCCTCAGCGACGGCAACGGCGCCGAAGACCAGACCACCCCGCTGCAGATCGGCGAGACGCTGTACGTGTGCACCCCGCACAACAACGTCATCGCGCTGGACGCCAGCAGCGGCCGGCAGCTGTGGAAGCACGAGATCAACGCGCAGTCCTCGGTCTGGCAGCGCTGCCGCGGCCTGGCCTACTTCGATGCCGATGCGCCGCTGGTCCAGCCCAGCGCCGCCAACGCCTCGCCGGTGGCGGCAGCGGTGCTGCCGGCCGGCGCCAACTGCCGGCGCCGCGTGCTGACCAACACCATCGACGCGCGGCTGATCGCGCTGGACGCGGACACCGGCGCGTTGTGCAGCGGCTTCGGCCAGAACGGCCAGGTCGACCTGAAGGCCGGCCTCGGCGCCGCACCCGATCCGTTCTACCAGTTGACCTCGGCGCCGACCGTGGCCGGGACCACGGTGGTGGTGGGCGGCCGCGTCGCCGACAACGTGCAGGCCGACATGCCCGGCGGCGTGATCCGCGGCTTCGACGTGATCACCGGCGCACAGCGCTGGGCCTTCGACCCGGGCAACCCGCAGGACACGCAGCCGCCGGCGCCGGGCAAGACCTACGTGCGCAGCACGCCGAACGTGTGGGCGCCGATGTCCTACGACGCCGCCTCCAACACGGTGTTCCTGCCGATGGGCAGCCCGTCCACCGACCTGTACGGTGCCGAGCGCAGCGCGCTGGACCACCGCTTCGGCGCCTCGATCACCGCGCTGGACGCCAGCACCGGCCAGGTCAAGTGGGTCTACCAGACCGTGCACAACGATCTGTGGGACTTCGACTTGCCGATGCAGCCGAGCCTGATCGACTTCCCGATGGCCGACGGCCGCAAGGTGCCGGCGCTGATCATCGGCACCAAGGCCGGCCAGCTGTACGTGCTCGACCGCGCCACCGGCAAACCGCTGACCGAGGTCCGCGAGGTGCCGGTGAAGGCCGCCGACATCCCCCACGAACCCTATGCGCTGACCCAACCGCTGTCGGTGGGCATGCCGCAGATCGGCACCAAGCACCTGAGCGAAGCGGACATGTGGGGCGCCACCCTGCTGGACCAGATGCTGTGCCGCATCGCCTTCAAGAAGATGCGCTACGAGGGCCTGTACACCGCGCCCGGCACCGACGTGTCGCTGAGCTTCCCCGGCTCGCTGGGCGGCATGAACTGGGGCGGGCTGTCGGTCGACCCGGTGCACGACGTGGTGTTCGCCAACGACATGCGCCTGGGCCTGTGGGTGCAGATGATTCCGCAGAAGGCCGAGAAGGCCGCCGCCTCCAGCGGCGGCGAGGCGGTCAACACTGGCATGGGCGCGGTGCCGCTGAAGGGCACGCCATACGCGGTCAACAAGAACCGCTTCCTGTCGGCGCTGGGCATCCCCTGCCAGGCGCCGCCGTTCGGCACGCTCAGCGCGATCGACCTGAAGACCCGCAGCATCGCCTGGCAGGTGCCGGTGGGCACCGTGCAGGACACCGGCCCGCTCGGCTTCAAGATGCACCTGCCGATCCCGGTCGGCATGCCGACCCTGGGCGGCACCCTGGCCACGCAGAGCGGCCTGGTGTTCATCGCCGGCACCCAGGACTACTACCTGCGTGCGTTCGACAGCGGCACCGGCAAGGAACTGTGGAAGGCACGGCTGCCGGTGGGCAGCCAGGGCGGGCCGATGACCTACGTGTCGACCAAGACCGGCAAGCAGTACATCGTGATCACCGCCGGCGGCGCGCGGCAATCGCCGGACCGCGGCGACTACGTGATTGCCTACGCCTTGCCGAACGCCAAGTAGGAAAACGGCACGCCATTGCCACCTGCGTGCGGTGGCAATGGATGGACCCGCGTTCGTGAGACCTCGCAGCGCCTCGACCGAGGCGCCGCAGGTTGGCCGACACATGGGGTACGGCGCCGGATACGGCGCCGATCGGGTGACGCAGGCCAGGCCGCGCCGCAAAGCGCGTTGTCCTCGAAGCCTAGACAGCCCCGCGCCCGCGCCGCCCCTGCCCTCACCGCGCCGGCTGCAGCCGCATCGTCAGCACCGCGGCAATGGCCACCAGCAGCGGCAACGCCAACACGTAGTACAGATTGGCCGGCTGCCAGCCGGCGTCGACCAGCACGCCGACGGTCATCGGCGAGAGGATCGCGCCGACGCGGCCGATGCCGATCGCCCAGCCCAGGCCGGTGGTGCGCACGGTGGGCGCGAACACGATCGGCGCCACCGCATACAGGCCGGCCATCGAGCCGAACAGCGCCGCACCGATCACGAAGGCCACGGGGAAGGCCAGCTGCAACTGCGTGCCGAGCGTGGCGAACGCCGCCATTCCCAGTGCGGCGATCAGGAAGCTGACGGCGGTCAGCCGTGGCAGCAGAAAACGTGCGGCCAGGCCGCCGAACAAGGCGCCGCCGACGATGCCGCCCAGGTTCAGCAGCACCCCGCCGGTGACGCCCTGCTCGGCCGACAGCCCGGCTTGCACCAGCAGCTTCGGCGTCCAGCTCAGCACGAAATAGAAGGCGAACATGTGCATGAAGAAGCCCAACGCGATCAGCACGCTGTTGCGGCGTAGGCCGGGGGTGAACAGCGCCGCGTAGCCGGCCTTCTCCTGCACCGGCGGCCGCGGCGGCAGGGCATCCAGGGTCGGTGCGCGCATGCGCGCCAGCAGCGCGTTGAGCCGCGCCAGCGCATCCGGCGGGCGCCGGCTGAGCAGGAAATCCAGCGATTCGGGCAGCAGCGCAAGCACCACCGGGATGCACAGCAGCGAGGCGAGTGCGCCGAACAGGAAGGCCGCATGCCAGCCCCAGCGCTCCAGCAGCATCGCGGCGATCAACCCGCCCAGCGTGGCGCCGATGGGATAGCCGGTGGCCTGCAGGGCCACTGCGGTGCTGCGCCACTTCGGGCTGGCGTATTCGGCGGTGATCACGCCGACACCGGCGAGCATGCCGCCGATGCCGATGCCGGTGAACACGCGCAGCGCCGCAAGTTGCCAGATGTCCTGCGCCAGTGCCGAGGCGGCCATGCCGACGGTCAGGATCACCAGGCAGCACAGGATCATGTTGCGCCGGCCCCAGCGGTCGGCCAGCGGCGCCAGCAGCAGCGAGCCCAGCGCCATGCCCACCAGCCCGGCGCTGAGCGCGATCCCCAGCAGCTTGCCGGACAAACGCCAGGCCTCCGACACGTGCGGGGCGATGAAGGCCATCACCATCACGTCGAACCCGTCGAGCATGTTCAACAGCACGCAGACCGCGATCGCCGTCCACTGGAAACCGCTCATGCGATCCAGGACGAGGGCGGTGGGCGGGGCGGCGGCATGGCTCATGGGGTCACTCCTGCTGGAACGGCGAACGAGGACGGCAGCGTCGCGGGATTACTTGGGAGGCGCGGCGGCATGCAGCGCATCGAGCGTCTGCCGCAACCGCGCCGCGTCGATCTGCCCGGGCGCCGAGGCGCTGCCGAGCATGCCGAAGGTCAGGCTCTGCCCGAAGGTCTCGCCGGACAGCCGCGACACCGCGCCCAGCGGCCCCATCGACATGGTCAGCAGCGGCTGCCCGCTGCGCTGGCGCATCTGCCAGGTGGCGTCGAGCAGGTGCAGCACGTCGCCCGGATCTCGCGGCATCACCGCGATCTTCAGCACGTCGGCGCCCAGCGCCTGCTGCCGCTGCAGCCGCGCCACCATCTCCGCTACCGGGGGAGTGGCGTGGAAGTCGTGGCTGGACATCACCACATACACGTCCTGCCGGTGCGCATGCTCAACCACTTGCCGCAGCACCGCCGGGTCGCGGAACATCTCCACGTCGATCAGGTCGGCAAAGCGCGCGTCCAGCAGGCGCGCGTACAGCGCGCCGTAGGCGGCATCGTCGATCGCCACCGCGCCGCCCTCGGCCTTGGTGCGGAAGGTCAGCAGCAGCGGCTTGCCGTGCAGCGCCTGCGCCAGGCGCGGCCCCAGGGCCGCCAGCGCCGCCGCGTCGGTGGCCCCGTCCATCAGGTCGATGCGCCACTCGGCCAGGTCCGCATCGGGCGAGGCGGCGATGCGCTGCGCCTGCGCCAGCGCCTCCCCGGCATCGTGCGCGGTGATCGGCACGATGATCTTGGGCAGGCCGGTGCCGATGGCGAGCCCGCGGATCTGCAGCACGCGCGGCGGCGGCAGCGGCGCGCCCGCGGACGGCGCGGCGGGCGCCGCTGCCGGAGGCGCCGCGGGTGCGGCCTGCAGCGGCGAGGCCAGCAGCAGGCCGGCGCAGCACAGGAAGGTCAGTCGTCGTGGGAACAGGGACATCGGGATCGGCCTGGGCAGGAGGCGCGCAGCGCGCGCTCAGAAGGTGAGCTTGACCTGCAGCCCCACCGCCAGCGCGTTGTCGGTGCGCGCATAGGCGAAGGTGCCGGGGTTGACGATGTACTGCACGTCCGGCCGCAGCATCAGCCACGGCGTCAGCTGCGCGCTGTAGGACAGTTCGTAGAGTTGCTCGGCGGTGTCGAGCGCGAACACCGGCGCCTCCGGCGGCACGCCAGCATCGCGCAGCGCCGCGCGCCGCGCGTCGAGCAGGCGGTGGTTGATGTCGGCGCCGACGTAGCCCAGGGCGATGCGGTCCTGGCTGCGCCGGCCGATGCCCTGGTACACGCCGCCCAGCGCGTACCAGCGGGTGATCTGCGCGGTGGCGCGGTCGGACACCATGTACTGGGCGAAGCCGGTGAGGCCGCGGACGCGCTCGCCGCCGGGCGAATACAGCTTCTGCTCCACCAGCAGGTAGGCGCCGTCGCGGCCGGTGGTGGCGCGCGGGTCCAGACCCTTGCGCGGCACCCGCGAGGAGTCGTAGTAGCCGCCGAACTTGTAGGTGCCCGGATAGGCGCCGCCGGCACCCGGCGTCCAGGTGAGCTCGACGGGGAACAGCGAGCCGGTGGTGCCGCGCGCGGTCAGGTCGAACGCGGTGTGCACGTTGTTGTTGGTGCTGGGGTTGACCTGGAACCAGCCGACCCGCAGGTTCGCCGCCGGCGTCAGTTGCTGCGCCACTTCCGCGCCCCAGCGTGCGTTCGGATAGTTGTACCAGCCGCTGTTGCCGGACATCGCCAGCGGATGCGCGCAGAACGCGGCGTTGACGAAGTTGGTCAGCAGCGTGTGCGCGCCGAACTGGTTGCCCATCGCGTAGAAGCCGGCCTTGATGTAGCTGCGCCCGTCGTTGAAGCGGCGGTCGTAGCTCAGTTCGGTCAGCCGGGTGAACTGGCCGCCATAGGCTTCCTGGATCGGGAAGCGGTTGCCGAGCAGATCGGCCGAGGTGCTGCGGCCGCGGCGGTCGTTGACGGTCACGTGCAGCGTGCCGCCGTTCCAGCCGGCGAGTTTCGCCAGGTCCAGGTCCACGCCCAGCCGCACCTGCTGCGCATAGCGCGCGCCGCGCTCGCCGCGGCCGCCGTCGACCACGCCCATGGCTTCGCCGACGTAGTCGCCGCGCACGTTGACGCCGCGTTGCAGCCAGTCGCTGCGCGTGCCGTCCCAGTCGCCGGTCAAGGTGCTGTGCGCCAGGTCGGCGGCGTCCTGCGCGGCGGCGACCGCCGGGGCGAAGGCGATGGCCGCAGCCAGCAGCGACCAGGCCGGTAGCGACGCTAGGCGGCTCACGGCGCCACCGCCAGCGGCGCGCTCAGCGGCGAGGTCGCGCCATCGTCGCTGGTGACGGTGGCGGTGAGCGTGGCAAGCACCGCGCTGTCGCCGTCCAGCGGCAGCGCGAAGCGGCCCTGTCCCTGCGCATCCACCGCCGCTTCGACGCGGCCGAGATAGCGTTCGGCTTCGTCGTCGCCGCGGTGGCGATTGCCGAACAATTCCACCGTGTACAGATGGCCGGGCCGGCCGACGAAGCTGCCCTGCACCTGCGGCACGCCGGCGCCGCGTTCGATCTTGCGCAACTGCGGAGCGGCCTGGCCGAAGTTCGGCGGCGGTTGGCAACCGTCGGGCGCAGCAGCGCCGCAGATCGTCGCGCGCTTGCGCGGATCCGGATCGACACCGATCCCGCGCGAGCCGACGAAGGGCGCATGCTCCAGGCCCGGCACGCCGAACACGATGGCGCCGCGCGGCTGGCCCGGGGCGCAGGCACCGCCAGCGAAGCAGCGTTCGATCTTCAGGCCGTTGCCGGACAGCAGGTTGGCGCTGAACCGGTTGGGCTCGCTGCGCGGCTGCGGGCGTACCGCGATGCCGATGCCGTTGCCGGTCAGGCGGTTGCCCTCGATCAGGTTGTCGCGGCCGGTGACGCTGACCCCGATCGAATTGCCGGCGAAGTCGTTGTCGGCGATGGTGTTGCGGTTGCCCCAGTTGATCTGCAGCCCGTCGGAATAGCGCTCGAACCGATTGCGCAGCACGGTGTTGTCGTTGCCCCACAGGATCTCGATGCCCTGCGAGGGCTCGGGGTTGGCATCGGTGGAGCGGAACAGGTTGTCGGCCACCAGGTTCCAGGCCGCGCCGCGGGTCAGTTCCAGGCCGTCGCCGTTGTCGAGGAAGGTGTTGCGCTCGATGCGGTTGCGCACCGTGGTGGTGGCGGTGGACTGGCCGTTGCCGTCGTCGCCGGTCAGCATCACCCCGGCGCCGCCGTGGTTGGCGACGATGCGGTTGTCGCGCAGCACATTGTCGCTGGCGCGGTTGAGCAGCACGCCGATGCAGAAGTTGCGGATCTCCAGGCCGCTCAGTTCCACGCCATGGGTATCGCGCAGCACCAGGCCCGGC
This sequence comes from Xanthomonas sp. LF07-6, assembly GCF_034105445.1. Taxonomy (NCBI): domain Bacteria; kingdom Pseudomonadati; phylum Pseudomonadota; class Gammaproteobacteria; order Lysobacterales; family Lysobacteraceae; genus Xanthomonas; species Xanthomonas sp. LF07-6. Next base: position 52,373 of record NZ_JAXGGI010000019.1, on the reverse strand, counting down.
AGCGTGGTGCTGCGCACGTTGGTGCCGAACTGGCCCTTCTCGGCGCCCGGGCAGGCGGCGGTGCCCTTGCCGCGGATGTAGCCGGCGCCGTCGATGGCGATGTACTGGCCGTCGTGCGCCCGTGCCAGGCCCACCACCTGCAGCGGCCCCTGCAGCGCCGGCAGCGGTGCGCGCGGGCGGATCACATACGGCGGCGCGCCCACCGCGGCGATCTCGATGCGGTAGCGGCCGGGGGCCTGGTTGGCGGTGGTGATCGCCCAGCGCAAGGAGCCCGGGGCATCGTCGTCGGCGTAGCGGTCCACGGTGAGCACGCTGCGCTCCGGCGGCGGCGGCTCGGCCTGGTAGGCGCACACGGCACCGGGAAGCAGGGCCGCGAGCAGGGCCAGGCCGCGAGAAAACGCACAGGACATGCACCATCTCCAACAGAATCGGGACCGCACCGGCGGCGGGCGGCGCCGCGGCCGCCAGCGGGCACGCGTCGTGCGCTGCCAGGCGCCGGGACAGCGGCAACGCTAGTTTTATCGCACTGCACCATTCAAGTGCGAATATCGATTAGCGGTGCGTTTATCGCACAATCGCGTGCTTCGCCCAGCCTCTGTGGCGCTCCACGGGCGGCAGCCGGCACCAGGCGCCGCGCTATCATCGGCGCCCGCGTGGCCGCCGGCCGCCCACCGCCGGAGAGCAGCATGTCCCCGATCCGCCCCTACCTCGACACGACTCCGCAGCTGGGCGCGCGCGTCTATGTCGACCCGGCCTGCACCGTGATCGGCGACGTGGTGCTGGAGGACGACGTGTCGGTATGGCCGGGCACGGTGATCCGCGGCGACGTCAACTACGTGCGCATCGGCGCGCGCAGCAACATCCAGGACGGCACCATCATCCACGTCAGCCACCACAGCCCGTTCAACGCGGCCGGCTACCCGACCCTGATCGGCGCGGACGTGACCGTGGGCCACGGCACCATCATCCATGCCTGCACCATCGAGGACCTGTGCCTGATCGGCATGGGCGCCTGCATCCTCGATGGCGCCACGGTGAAGAAATACGGCTTCGTCGGTGCCGGTGCGGTGGTCGGCCCGGGCAAGACCGTCGGCGAGGGCGAGCTGTGGCTGGGCAATCCCGCGCGCAAGGCGCGCATGCTCAGCGACAAGGAGATCGAGAGCCTGCACTACTCGGCGCAGCACTACGTGCGGCTGAAGGACCGTTACCTCACCGGCAACGGCTGAGGCCACCGCGGTGGTTGCGGCACCTGCGCCGCGACTGGCGTGCGCCGCGCGCTTGCGCGACACTAGGCGCCTCTGGCGTGGGGACGCCACCGAACGAATGGAATCGCCGATGCTCAAGACTTCGCTGCGCGGCCTGCTGGCCGCTTTTTTCTGCGCGCTGTGCGCCACCTCCGGCCCAGTGCTGGCCCAGGACAGCGGCCCGGACATGACCGCCGAGCAGTTCGTCGGCTCGCTGCATTTCCGCGACGGGCATATCGAACTGCCGCAGGCCAAGGTGCATTTCGACCTCGGCCCGGAATTCCGCTACCTAGACAAGACCGATGCGCGGCGGGTGCTGGAAAGCTACTGGGGCAACCCGCCCGACGACGACGTGCTGGGCCTGATCGTGCCGCGCCAGCCCGCGCTCGACGAGAAGGGCAGCTGGGCGGTGGTCGTCACCTATTCCGACGACGGCTACGTGTCCGACGAGGACGCCAGCAAGATCGACTACCAGGCCATGCTCAAGGACATGCAGGAGGAGACGCGCGACTCAAACGCACAGCGCAAGAAGGCCGGCTACGAGCAGGTCGACCTGATCGGCTGGGCGGTGCCGCCGCGCTACGACACCGGCAGCAAGAAGCTGTACTGGGCGCGCGAGCTGGCGTTCGCCGGCGAGCACGAGCACACCCTCAACTACGACATCCGCGTGCTCGGCCGGCATGGCTACCTCAGCCTCAATGCGGTCTCAGGCATGGGCGAACTGGCGCAGGTGCGCGAGGGCATGCAGCAGTTGCTGCCGATGGCCGAGTTCGACAGCGGCGCCCGCTATGCCGACCACAACCCGTCCACCGACAAGATCGCCAGCTACGGCCTGGCCACCCTGATCGGCGGCGGCCTGGCGGCCAAGGCCGGCCTGTTCGCCAAGCTGGGCCTGTTGTTGGCCAAGGCCTGGAAGCTGCTGCTGATCGGCCTGATGGCGCTGGTCGCCGGCGTGCGCAAGCTGTTCTCCGGGCGCCAGCGCGACGGCGGCACGGTACGCTGATCGGCGCCGCCGGCGTGCTGGGCAATTCACGCCACGCCGGCTAAAGTGCCGCTTCGGAGCAGGACGCAGTCGAGAGCAGCATGCCGCCACAGGCAGCCGGCCGAACGGAAGGACGGCCTCCCCACATCGCAGGTGCCCGTGTCCGCCGCACCACCTGGCGGCGGTAAGCGGCATGCTCGATACCTACCGCGAAGTCATCACCCCCGAGGGCGTGCCGCTGCATCTGCCGGCCGCCGGTGCGGTGCCGCGCGCGCTGGCCTGGCTGATCGACCTGGCGCTGCGCTTCGCCCTGCTCACCGCCATGGGCATGTTCCTCGGCCTGCTCGGCGGCCTCGGCCAGGGCCTGTACCTGGTGGCGATGTTCCTGGTGTTCTGGGCGTACCCGATCGTGCTGGAGGGCTGGCGCGGCCAGACCCTGGGCAAGCAGGCGCTGGGCCTGCGCGTGGTGGCGCGCAACGGCGCGCCGGTGGGCTGGATGGCCGCGATCACCCGCAACCTGCTGCGCACCGTGGACATGCTGCCGTTCGGCTACGCCGTCGGCCTGATCGCCTGCCTGTTCGACACCCATTCGCGGCGCCTGGGCGACCTGGTCGCGGGCACGCTGGTGGTGCACCAGCCGCCGCGCGAGGACGAGGCGCTGCCGCCGATCGCCAGCGCGCTCGCGCCGCCGCGACCGCTGCTGCCGGCCGAACAGGCGGCGCTGATCGCCTTCGCCGAGCGCGCGCCGCGGCTCACCCCGGAGCGGCAACTGGAACTGGCCGCGCTGGCGCAGCCGCTGACCGAGACGCCGGGCCAGGCCGGGGTGCTGCGCCTGTACGCGATGGCCAACTGGCTGCTGGGACGCCGATGAAACAGGAACAGTTCGTCCTCCGTCATCAGCAGGAATGGCAGGTGTTCGAGGCCTGGCTGCAGCGCAGCGCGCGCAGGTCGGCGCCGAACAAGGCCGGCGCCGCCGACGACGCCAGCAAGACCGCCGCGCCGCCGACCGCGATCCCGATTCCAGACCAGCCGACGCCGCTCGCCGACGAGGACATGCCGGCGCGCTACCGGCGCGTGTGCCACCAGCTGGCGCTGGCGCGCAGGCGCGGCTACAGCCCGCAGGTCACCGCGCGTCTGCAGCATCTGATGCAGCAGGGCCACACCGTCCTGTACCGGGCGCCGCGTCCGCGCTGGCGGCGCGCGGCGGAATTCCTGTTCGCCGAATTCCCGCAGCTGGTGCGCAGCCAGGCCGGCTATATGGCGGCGGCCACCGCGCTGTTCGTGGTGCCGCTGGTGACCATCTTCGTGCTGCTGCAGTTCCGTCCGGAACTGATCCACGGGTTGATGGACCCGATGCAGGTCACCCAGGTCGAGCGCATGTACGACCCGGCCGCCAGCGCACAGAAGCTCGGCCGCGACAGCGGCACCGATTGGCAGATGTTCGGCCACTACATCATGAACAACATCAGCATCGGCCTACGCACGTTCGCCAGTGGCCTGCTGGCGGGGCTGGGCACGGTGCTGGTGCTGCTGTTCAACGGCATCACCATCGGCGCGGTGGCCGGGCACCTGCACCAGATCGGCTACGGCGTCACCTTCTGGCGCTTCGTCGCCGGGCATGCGCCGTTCGAACTGACCGCGATCGTGATCGCCGGCGGCGCCGGTCTGCAGCTCGGCCTGAAGGTGCTGGCGCCGGGACGACGGCGGCGCATCGATGCACTGGTGGAAGGCGGCAAGATCGGCGCGCGGCTGTGCCTGGGCGTGGCTGCGATGCTGCTGGTGGCCGCCTTCATCGAGGCGTTCTGGTCGTCCATCGCGACCGTGCCGGCGTGGATCAAGTACAGCGTGTCGGCGGCACTCTGGACGCTGGTGCTGGCGTGGCTGTGGCGCGGCGGGCGCGGCCGGGCGGAGGCCATCGATGCGGATTGAGCGCCTGGACGTGGTGCTGCGCGCACGCTCGGCCTGGGAAGCGATGGAACTGGGCAGCGCCCTGGTCCGCCGCCACGCCGGGGCGATCTGGAAGCCCTGGCTGCTGGTCACCCTGCCGCTGTTCGCCGTGCTCAACCTTGGCGCCTGGGCGATCGATGCGCTGTGGCTGGCACCGCTGCTGCTGTGGTGGCTGAAGCCGGTGCTGGACCGGATCCCGCTGTTCGTGATCTCGCGTGCGGTGTTCGGCGACGTGCCGCGCGTGCGCGACACCGTGCGCGCGCAGGGCGCCTGGGGCTGGCGCACCCTGATCGGCTACCTGACCTGGCGCCGGTTGAGTCCGGCGCGCAGCGTGTTCATGCCGCTGGAACTGCTGGAAGGCGCCAGCGCCAGCCAGCAGCGCGAGCGCCGCCGCACCCTGGGCGGGGCCATCTACGGCCATGCGCTGCTGATGGCCAGCGTCTTCGCCACGTTCGAGGGCATGCTCAGCCTGGCCTGCATCGCCACGATCTTCCTGTTCGTGCCCATCGACCTGCTGCCGGAAACCGCGCGCGCGGCCTGGTCGCTGATCGGCCAGCAGACCCCGGTGTGGGCAGACATCGGCTTCAACGCCATCGCCTGGCTGGCGATGACCCTGATCGAACCGTTCTTCGTCGGCGCCGGCTTCGGCCTGTACCTCAACCGGCGCACCCAGCTCGAAGCCTGGGACGTGGAAATGGCGCTGCGCCGGATGGCCGCGCGCCTGCGCGGCGCCGCGCCGCTGGCGTTGCTGTGCGTGGCCCTGCTCGCCGCGCCGGCCGCGGCACTGCGTGCGCAGCCGGCGGCCGACGACACGGCGGTGCAGACGGCGGCGGAGCAGGATGCTCCCGCCGATGCCGGGCGCGATGACGGGACCGATGCCGACACGGACACTGACAGTGATGCGGATGCGGAAGCCGACACCGATAGCAAGTCCGCCGCCGATACCCACCACCACAACGCCGCGCATCCGGTCCCGCTGGACGAAGTGTTCGACACCGAGCCCGCCGCCGATGCGCGCTTCGCCCGCGCCGCCGACCGCGCCTACGCCGATCCGCTGCTGACCGCCAAGCGCACCATCGGCTACTGGAAGAAACGCAATCCCGACGAACCGCCCAAGCCGGACGACAAGCAGCAAGACCTCACCGCGTTCGGCAAATGGATGAAGGCCGCGGCCCAGGCCATCGCGTTCGTCGGCAAGTGGGGCATGTGGGTGCTGGCCGGCATCCTGCTGCTGGTGCTGCTGCTGACCGCCAGGCACTGGCTGCCGTGGATGCGCGGCGCCGGGCGCCGGCGTGCACCGGTGGCGACGGCGCCGGAACATACGCCGGTGCTGGCGCCGCAACCGCTGCCGGACGACGTGGCGACGGTGGCACGACGCGCCTGGCGCGAAGGCCGCCACCGCGACGCGCTGGCGCTGCTGTACCGGGCCAGCGTGGCGACGCTGTGCGAGCGCGCCGATCTGGTGCTGCCGCCCAGCGCCACCGAGGCGCAGTGCCTGCGCGCCGCGCAACGCCTGCCCGACGACGCCGACCGCGGCCTGTTCGCACGCATGGTGCGGGTCTGGCAGCACGCCGCCTATGCAGGCCGGCTGCCCGATGACAGCGCCTTCGATGCGCTGGTCGACGACCTGCAGCACCAGTTCCGGTGGCAGGCATGAACAGCGGCACGCGCAATGCGCTGATCTTCCTGGTCGGCCTGCTGCTGGTCAGCGTCGGCGCGGCCTGGTTCTTCGGCCGCTACGAACGCGCCGAGCGGGAGATCGTGCTGCCGCCGCGCGGCGAGGCCGCCTACAACCCGCTGTACGCGCTGCGCCAGACCCTGCGCGCCGACGGCGTGCGTGCCGAGTCGCGGCAACGCCTGGACCTGGAGGCGATGCGCCTGCGCCCGCACGACAGCGTGGTGCTGTATGGCGACCCACGCATGCTCGGCAAGGCCGACGGCGACGCCTTGCTGGACTGGGTGGAGCATGGCGGACATCTGGTGCTGCGCACGCCCACCGCAGAGGTCAAGCGCGGCGACGTGCCGATCCTGGAAGCGCTGGACATCACCGTCGAGGCGCGCAGCCCGGACGACTGTCTGGTCATGGCGGTGCCGGGCGCGGCGCCGCAGAAGGTGTTCTGCGACGGTCGCCGCTTCCACATCGACCCGGACACGCCCGACAACTGGTGGAGCGGCGAGGACGACGACTTCGTGTTCGCGCGCGTGCCCTACGGCGACGGCAGCGTGGACGTGCTGTCGGAGCTGGATTTCCTCGAGAACCAGGACGACCGGCTCGGCAAGATGTTCGAGGGCTCGCCGATGGAAGACGATCCGGTGCTGCGCAGCGGCGGGCTGCGCGAGGCCGGCAACCGCCTGCTGGCACGCCAGGTGCTGGGGCCGAACTACGGCCAGGGCACCATCCACCTGATCTATTCGGCCGAACTGCCGTCGCTGTGGCGCACCCTGTTCACCCGCGGCTGGCCGGCCTGGCTGCCCGCGTTGCTGGTCCTGCTGGCCTGGCTGTGGTCGCGCATGCAGCGTTTCGGGCCGCTGCTCGCGGCGCCGGCCGAGGATCGCCGTTCGCTGCTGGAACACGTGCGCGCCAGCGGCGAACACCTGCTGCGCTACGGCCGCGCCGACCTGCTGCACGCGGCGGTACGCGAGGCGTTCCTGGCGCGGCTGCGCCGGCGCGCGCCGATCGCCGCCGCGCTGGAGGGTCCGGCCCAGGCCGCCGCCATCGCCGAACGCCTGCAGCTGCCCGTGGCGCAGGTCGAACAGGCGCTGCAACCGCCGCCGCCCAACCAACCCGCCGCCTTGCGCGAGCGCATCCGCCTCCTCGTCCAGATGAGAAACCAGTTATGACCACCGCCTCCTCCGACGCCGTCGCGCCGCTCGCCGGCCCTGCCCTGATCGAACGCGCCGAGGCGATCCGCGCCGCGGTCGGCCACGCCTTCATCGGCCAGCCGGAGGTGCTGGAGCAGATCCTGATCGCGCTGCTGGCCGGCGGGCATGTGCTGATCGAGGGCGTGCCCGGCCTCGGCAAGACCCTGCTGGTGCGCGCGCTGGCGCAGGCCCTGGAACTGAACTACGCACGCGTGCAGTTCACCCCGGACCTGATGCCCAGCGACGTCAGCGGCCACGCCGTGTACGACCCCAAGACCGAGAGCTTCAAGATCCGCCGCGGCCCGGTGTTCACCCACCTGCTGCTGGCAGACGAGATCAACCGCGCCCCGGCCAAGACCCAGTCGGCGCTGCTCGAAGTGATGCAGGAAGGCCAGGTCACCATCGAAGGCACGGCCTTCCCGCTGGCGCCGCCGTTCCTGGCGCTGGCCACGCAGAACCCGGTCGAGCAGGAAGGCACCTACCCGTTGCCGGAAGCGCAGCTGGACCGCTTCCTGCTGAAGATCCTGATCGACTACCCGCAACTGGAAGACGAGGCGCGCATGGTCGCCGCGGTCACCAGCGGCCGCAGCGCCGGCGACTTCGACCTGTCGCAGGTGCCGCGCGTGCTCGGCGCCGAGGACGTGGTGGCGATGCAGGCCGGCACCGCGGCCATCGCCGTCGACCCGCAGGTCATCGACTACGCCGTGCGCATCGTCGCCGCCACCCGCCGCTGGCCCGGCATTGCCCTGGGCGCCGGCCCGCGCGGCAGCATCGCCCTGGTTCGCGCGGCGCGCGCGCAGGCCGTGCTGTCCGGCCGCGACTTCGTCATCCCCGACGACATCCGCGACGTGGCCAAACCGGCGCTGCGCCACCGCATCGCCCTGGCCCCGGAACTGCAGATCGAAGGCCAGAGTGCCGACGACGCCCTCGGTGGGTTGCTGGCCAAGGTGGAGGCGCCGAGGAAATGAGCGGGGAGTCGGGAATGGGGAATCGGGAATGGGAAAAGCCGGGGTTCCCGGCGTTGCCCGTAATTCCCGATTGCAGTGAGCTGACGAACGCAGCGACCCGTCGCGCTGCAGCCCTGCCGCTTTTCCCATTCCCCATTCCCCATTCCCCACTCCCGGCCCCCAAGCGATGAGACCCGCCCCGCTCCTGCTGGCCCTGCTCGCGCTGTGGGCGCTGTACGGCCTGGCCGTGGCGCTGGGCTGGCTGCCGCTGTGGAGCTGGCAGGCGGTCGCAGCGGGCATCGCGCTGGTCGCGGCGCTGGATGCATGGCGGCTGTGGCGCCGGCCGACGCCGCAGGTGCGCCGCGAGCTGCCCGAAGCGCTGCCGCTGGGCGTCCAGCGCGACGTGGTGCTGCACCTGGACAGCGCGCAGCGCCAGCGCGTGGACCTGTTCGACCTGGTGCCCAGTGGCTGGGAGCTGCAGGGCCTGCCGCAGCGCATGACCCTGCCCGCCGCGCATCAGACCCAGGTGCGCTACCAGCTGCGTCCGACCGCGCGCGGCAGCTTCGTCTTCGACGGCACCCACCTGCGCCTGCATGCGCCGTGGCGCCTGTGGTGGCAGCAGCGTCTGGCCGGGTCCGCACGGACCGTGCGCGTGTATCCGAACTTCGCGCCGCTGACCCGCTTCGCCCTGTTCAGCGCCGAACAGGCTTCGCGCCTGGTCGGCGCGCACCTGAAGCGGCGCCGCGGCGAAGGCACCGACTTCCACCAGATGCGCGAATACCGGGTCGGCGACAGCCTGCGCCAGATCGACTGGAAGGCGACCTCGCGCGCGCGCAAGCTGATCTCGCGCGAGTACCAGGACGAGAAGAACCAGCAGTTGCTGATGCTGATCGACACCGGACGGCGCATGTTGGCCAGCGAGCGTGGCCTGTCGCACTTCGACCATGTGCTCAACGCCGCTCTGGTGGTGTCGTACCTGGCGCTGCGCCAGGGCGACGCGGTGGGCATGATGGCCAGCGGCGGCGACGCGCGCTGGGTGGCGCCGCAACGCGGCATGGCCACCGTCGACGTGCTGCTGCGCGCCAGCTACGACCTGCAGCCGCAGCCGGTGGCCACCGATTATCTGACCGCGGCCACCGAACTGTCGCTGCGCCAGCGCCGCCGCGCGCTGGTGATGCTGGTCAGCAACGTGCGCGACGAGGACATCGAAGACCTGCTGGCCGCCGTACGCCTGCTGCAGCGCCGCCACCTGGTGTGCGTGGCCAGCCTGCGCGAGCGCGAACTGGACCAGGCGCTGGCGGAGGACGCACAGGAGCTGCCGCAGGCGGTGCAGGCCGGCGCGGTGGCGCGCTACCTGCAGCAGCGCAGCGCCGCGCACGACGCACTGCGCAGCCACGGCGTGATGGTGCTCGACGTCACCGGCGAGGAACTGCCCGCCGCGCTGATCGAGCGCTACCTGGCGGTGAAGCGCGACGGGTTGCTGTAGCGCGCGGCGGCGGCGCCGCCGCACCGCTCGGCCGCGCAAACCACGGCACTCACTGGCAGTGCTGCAACAGCTTCTCCAGTTCCGCCGCGGCGACGGCGGCAGGTGCCTTGCTCTTGATCAGGTCGTAGCAGGCCATGGTCGATATGCCGCTCGCCAACCGTTGCGCAGCCACGCCGGTCGAGAACATCTTGCCCAACCCGATCGACGCCGAGCCCTTGCCATTGACGGTGCTCGTGCCATCGAAGCTGCCAAAGACGGAATAGGAGTCGCCCAGATTGCTGCGCGCGATCTTCGCATTGGCGGACTTGAGAATGGCTTCCTGCAACTCCGACGCTTTTTGCTTGCTGGCGTACTCGGACGCCACGGCGGCGGCGTTCTGCCGCAGGTCGTTCTCGCTCTGAGCGAAGCCCGCGAGAATCGCCTGATCTTCGGCAGTGGGCGCGAGCGCGTCCATGGCGCTCTTCGCGGCGATCACGTCCGCCTCTTCGACCGTGCCCGGGCTCGCCGCCGCTGCCTGCAGCGACGCCCATTTCAGCTTCGCTTGATCGTATGCGCTTTGCCGCTTGGCGGCTGCGCTGTAGCTGTCGCGCAGTTGCTTGAGCTTGCTATCGGCCTCGATCATCGCCTGCTTCGCCAGCGTCTCCTCCGACAACGCCCTCGCATAGTCAGTCGATGCCTTCTTGGCCGCTTCGATCCGCGCATCTTCGCTGGTCCCGTCGGCGTCCGAATCGCCCTCTCTGGCGACGCCGGAGATCACCAGCAGCTCGTAGCCCTTTTTGCTGCAGTCGGCACCGGCAACGCCGTCGTTGCACTTTCTCGCCACCGCCACCGGCACATAGGCCGCATCCACCTGCTTGTAGCCCAGGTTCATCGAAATGCCTGGGTTTTCGGTGGATGCCGTGGAAACATCGACACCGAAGCTCGTCTTCGACGCGTAGACCAACGGCGCCTGCTCCAAATGTGCGCAGCCGCCCAACAGCAGAACAGAGAAACAAGCAAGAGACGTTTTCATCGTGACACCTCCTGTGATGCGATGCAGACCTGAGACACATCGCCACCGCCGGCCTGCAGGATCGCAAGCAGGCGGCGGACCTCGGCTTCGGTATTGGACATCAGCACGATGCGGCACGCGTCCGCATCCGGGGGAACATAGATCGCGGTTTCGGCGTGCCAGCCCAGCGTCCACGCGCGCGGGGTCTGCGAAATTCCCAACCCGCGCGAACGGATCGCCACAGGGGCCAATCCCGTCGTGGCGACGCGTGCGCCGAACAGGCCACGCACGACCACGTCCTCTCGCGCGGTGGAGACCGTCACCACCGCGCACGCACTGCAGTTGGCTGCGACGCACGCCAGCAGCACCAGCACTCTGGCGCGAATACGAGATGCAGACATGCCGGCCCCCGCAGCACTCCCCGATGTCGATCTTCGTCAGACAGGCAAGCCCGGTCAATCGTGACGAGTATCACATCGTAGACATTTCGCATGCGTCGCGCGTGGCGCGACTGCGCCGGCCGCATTCACGGCGAAGAATGAAACCGCAGACGCCGCCGCTACGTTGCCGCGGCAGGCACCGACGGCAGCTGCGCACTGGCCTGCTGCAGACGCTGCAGCGCCCGAAGCATCAGCGGCCGATGCCGCGCCAGCTTCATCCACGCCGGCAACCGCGCCACCATCGAGCGCCCGAACAGGCCGCGGCGTTCGCGCAGCGTCGCCGCCACGTAGTCCTGCAACTCCTGCAGGTGGCGCGGGTTGTAGGCCCACAGCAGACCGGCGCGGGTCGGTGCGACCAGCGCCAGCGGCATGCCGAAATGCGGATCGCTGGGCGATCCGTCGCACATGCGGTACGTGGTGACGGCCACCGCGCTGCTTTTCCCGCAATGCGCGCAACGCCCGGGCAAGTTCGCGGGCACCGGGGTTGCACCGGTCGACGTCGCACGGACCCGCACCCACTTGTGTCCGCAATGGCCGCAGGCGCGATGGCCTTCCAATTGCACGGCTCCCACCCAGTCATCGGCGTCGCTGTCCAGCCCAGTAGCGCACTGCCCACAACGGAATCGCGCCTGCCAGCGATACGGCTCCCATTGCGCCAGCACCCAGCCCGGCGTGCCGCAGCGATGGCAGCGCACCGCCACCTGGTCCGCGTAGGCAGCCAAGGGTGTTCCGTCGTTGCGATGCCGGCGCGGCGCGCCAGGCGACGCCGCGTCGGCGCGCAATAGCGACTCACGCATACAGCACACCCGGCCGCGCGTCCTCGACGATGGCGTGCGGCAGGAACCGCGCGCTGTCGCGGGTGATCGGGCCATCGTCCTCGCGAATGCCGATGCCGCAGGCGCGGTCGCCGACGATCCAGCTGCCGACCATCGGGTAGCGCCCCTCGAACGCCGGCAGCGGATGCGCCTGCTGGCGGATGTAGGGCCCGGCATAGGGGCCGTCGCTCTCCAGCACGCGGCCATCGTCCAGGTGCAGCACGATGTTGGCGCCCTCGCGCGAATGCAGCGGCTTGCGCACCCAGCCCGGCGGCAACGTGGTGCCGTCGTCGAATGCGGCCGGCAGCAGGTTCGGATGGCCGCGATGGCGCTCCCACAGCAGCGGCAGGATGCCCTTGTTGCTGAGCAGCGCCTTCCACGGCGGCTCCAGCAGGCGCAGGCCCGATCCCGGCAGCGCCTGGCCGAAACGCTCGGCGAACATGTCCTCCAGCGGATACAGCTTGAACAGCGCGCCGATCACCGTATCGTCCAGATCGGTATAGCGGCCGTCGCTGGACAGGCCGATGTCCTCGATCGCGATCAGCTCGCCGCCGACGCCGGCCTGCGCGGCGCAGTCGCGCAGATAGGCGACCGTGCCCTGGTCCTCTTCCGAATCGCGCACCGCGGCGAAGTACAGCGGCGGCGGCAGCCCGCCGGCGAGCGCGGCGAAGCGCTCCAGCAAGGCTTCGTGGATGGAGTTGAACTGGTCGGCGTCATCCGGCAGGCGGCCCTGCGCGCGCTGGTCCTCCAGCCACTGCCACTGGAAGAACGCCGACTCGAACAGCGAGGTCGGCGTGTCGTAGTTGAGTTCGTAGAGCTTGGCCGGGCCGCGGCCGTCGTAGGCCAGGTCCAGGCGCCCGTACAGATGCGGCTCGCGGCGCCGCCAGCTGTCGGCGATCCAGTCGCGGAACGCCGGCGGGATCGCCAGCCGCTGCATCAGCGCCTCGCTGGCGACGATCTCGTCGAGCAGGCCCATCGCCATCGCGTGCAGTTCGGCGCTGGGATCTTCCAGATCGCGCTCGATCTGGCGCAGGTTGAACGCGTAGTAGGCGCGTTCGTCCCAGTAGCGCTGGCCGTCGATGGTGTGGAAGCGGAAACCGTACTCCGCGGCCTGGGCGCGCCAGTCGCCGCGCTCGACGATCGCGATGCGTTTCATGCGGGGTCTCGTGCGATGAGGGAAAAGCCGGACTCAACTACCGAAGCCGCGCCCACCGGCGGATTCGCCGAAACCGCCGCGGCTGACGGTGACCGCCCGGTTCGGCGTGGCGCCGATATGGGTCATGGTCTGGTTGCCGCGCAGCATCGTGCCGCTGGCGGCCGCCGCACCGGCACCGCCGGAATAGGACGCCGGCCGCTGCCACTGGTTCTGCCGGTCCTGGTAGGCGGGCGCGGCATTGAACCCGGCAGCGCGGTTGTTGTTGAGCATCTGCGACAGGAAGAAGCCGGTCATCATCGGCCCGATGAAGGAATGGCCGTGGCTGTCGCGCTGCTCCACGCAGCGATCCTGCGCATAGTCCTGCGCGCACTGCTCGCGGCTGGCGTACTTGGGCCCCTGCTCGGCCGCCTGCTTCTGCGCCTGCGCGAAGGCCTCGCGGCAGGTCGCGATGTCGTGGGTCTGCGCCACGCAGGCGTCCACCGAGGTGTACAGGCCTTCCTGGGCCTTGGCCTCTGGCTCGCGCCCGCAGGCGGTGAACAGCAGCGGCGCAGCGCTCATCAGCAACAAGGCGGTCGTCTTCGACCTTTTCATGGCAACGTCTTCCTGAGTCCAACCACGATGATGCCCGGTTCCGCCGGCCGCGGAAACCCGCGGCCGGCGGTTGGGCATCACCGCGGACGCACGCGCGACGCGTCAGCTCTTCGGCGGCGGCGGCACGTAGCTGGACAGGCGCGCATCGAAGTACGGCTGCACCGCGGCGATATTGGACTTGACCTGGATGTCCATGCCGACGTCGCGGCTCATGCCCAGCACGTCGTTGTCCGGCCAACCGGGGCCGAAGCACCACTGCGTGCTGGGGATGTTGTTGGCCTGCAGGTGCGCGAGCATGCGCTTTGTCGCCAATTCCGCGCTGGCATTGCCGGCCGGATAGCCGTGCTCGCCGAGAAAGCCGCGCTTGCCTCGGTATCCCAGCCAGTCGATGAATGGCTTGACCATCTCGATGCCGGTGTCCGGCGCAACGTTTTCATTGCGATTGGTCCAAGCACCGCCTCCGCGGCCCTCGTCGTCCAGATAGTTGTGCGCCTCGTAGACGATGCGGTCGTACGGGTCGGGAATCGTGTCCAGATTGTTGGACGCCTCTTTCCACCGGCGGGCGCTGGCGTATTCGTTGCCGCAAACGAACACGTAATGCGATCGGTCGAAATCGAAGATGCGCGCCGCGGTGGCGGTGGCGGTGCGCAGCCAGTGGTCGGCCATCACCAGCGTGCTGCCGTCGGCATAGCGCTCCGGTCCCTGGTAGGGCTCGTTCATCAGGCCCCAGCCGAAGATCGCCGGATGCGAGCGGAAACGCTGCACGATGCGGCTCCACAGATCCGGTAGGCCGGCAGCGTTGTACAGCGTGCAGCCCGGCGTGCCGATCACGCGATATTCGTAGAGCTTGAGCAGGTTGTCGGCAGGATCGAAGTAGGCCAGGTACAGGAAATTGCCTCTGCGGTAGGTCCCGTTCCACACCGATTGGTCGGCCGGATCGGCGACCGCGCGGCCGTCCGGCCCGATCAGCTGGCCGGCGCCATCGCGCCGGTAACCGGACTTGCTCGCGACCTTGATCGGCAGGCGCATGTAGTCGTGCAACTCCAGGATCGCCACCTTGCCGCGCTGCGCGAGCCGGTTCAGCACTTTCTCGACTTGGTCGCAATACGTGGCGTTGAGCGGCATGCCCTGGCCGGTACTGAAGCGTGCGGCGGTGGTGGGCAGGCGGAACAGCGGGCAGGCGCCGGCGGCGGCGATGTGCTGGTCGCTGATGTCGCGGTAGTGCCGGTCGATGACGGCGTTGTCGACGAAGTTGTTGGACGCCAATCCGGACAGGTTGAGGCCGGCGAACGGCAACGTGCCCGCGGCGCGGGCCTGGCCGCCAAGGCCCCAGAGCGCGGCGCCGGCGGCGATGCCGACACCGGCGCGCAGCACGCTGCGGCGGCCCGGATCGGCAGGGGTGGACACAAGGGACGGGATGGGGGAGGAAACAGCGGAAGACGACGAACGCACATGCCGGAGCATGGACACCTCCTGTGGTCATGATGGGCGAGCCGGGCCTACGCCCCCTGACGCACCGGCCACCGCAGTCTGCCAAGCGCAGGCAGGCAGGTCTGCGACCCGCTCCGCACTCCCGGGCGGCGCGCGGCGGCGCCAGCCTGCGTGCTAACGTGGTCGGCCCACCGGTGGGCGTCCAGGACGGTTGCAGCAGCAACGATCCGATCGCGCCACCATCGCCAGCCTCCCCGCCCGCTCGTTCGCTGCTCCCATGCCCGACTATCGCTCCAAGACCTCCACCCACGGCCGCAACATGGCCGGCGCCCGCGCGCTGTGGCGCGCCACCGGCATGCAGGACGCCGACTTCCACAAGCCGATCATCGCCATCGCCAATTCCTTCACCCAGTTCGTGCCCGGCCACGTGCACCTGAAGGATCTCGGGCAACTGGTCGCGCGCGAGATCGAGCGCGTCGGCGGCGTGGCCAAGGAGTTCGACACCATCGCCGTGGACGACGGCATCGCCATGGGCCACGACGGCATGCTGTACTCGCTGCCGAGCCGCGAGATCATCGCCGACTCGGTGGAGTACATGGTCAACGCGCACTGCGCCGACGCGCTGGTGTGCATCTCCAACTGCGACAAGATCACCCCCGGCATGCTGATGGCCGCCCTGCGCCTCAACATCCCCACCGTGTTCGTCTCCGGCGGGCCGATGGAAGCCGGCAAGACCAAGCTCGCCGACCACAACCTGGACCTGATCGACGCGATGGTGATCGCCGCCGATCCCACCGCCTCCGACGAGAAGGTCGCCGCGTTCGAGCGCAGCGCCTGCCCCACCTGCGGCTCCTGCTCGGGCATGTTCACCGCCAACTCGATGAACTGCCTGACCGAAGCGCTGGGCCTGGCCCTGCCCGGCAACGGCACCGTGGTCGCAACCCACGCCGACCGCGAGCAACTGTTCCTCAAGGCCGGCCGCACCGCGGTGGAACTGTGCCACCGCTGGTACGGCGCCGAAGACCCGCGCGCGCTGCCGCGCGGCATCGCCACCTTCGAGGCGTTCGAGAACGCGATGACCCTGGACATCGCGATGGGCGGCTCCACCAACACCATCCTGCACCTGCTCGCCGCCGCGCAGGAAGCCGAGGTGCCGTTCACCCTGCGCGACATCGACCGCCTGTCCAAGCGCGTGCCGCAGCTGTGCAAGGTGGCGCCGAACACGCAGAAGTACCACATCGAGGACGTGCACCGCGCCGGCGGCATCGTCGCCATCCTCGGCGAACTGGCGCGCGGCGGCCTGCTGCACACCGACCAGGCCACCGTGCACAGCCGCACCCTGGCCGACGCCATCGCGCAGTGGGACATCACCGAGAGCGACGACCCCGCGGTGCAGACGTTCTACCAGGCCGGGCCGGCCGGCATCCCCACCCAGGTCGCCTTCAGCCAGGCCACGCGCTGGCCGAGCCTGGACGCCGACCGCGCCAGCGGCTGCATCCGCGACGTCGCCCACGCCTACTCGCAGGAGGGCGGCCTGGCGGTGCTATACGGCAACATCGCCGAGGACGGCTGCGTGGTGAAGACCGCCGGCGTGGACGAATCCATCCACGTGTTCGAGGGCAACGCCAAGGTGTTCGAAAGCCAGGACGCCGCGGTGAAGGGCATCCTCGCCGACGAGGTGCAGGCCGGCGACGTCGTGGTGATCCGCTACGAAGGCCCCAAGGGCGGCCCCGGCATGCAGGAGATGCTGTACCCGACCTCGTACCTGAAGTCCAAGGGCCTGGGCAAGCAATGCGCCCTGCTCACCGACGGCCGCTTCTCCGGCGGCACCTCCGGCCTGTCGATCGGCCACGCCTCGCCGGAAGCGGCGGCGGGCGGCGCCATCGGCCTGGTCCGCGACGGCGACCGCATCCGCATCGACATCCCCCAGCGCCGCATCGACCTGCTGGTCTCCGACGCGGAACTGGCCACGCGCCGCGCCGACCAGGACGCCCGTGGCTGGAAGCCAGCGGAGCCGCGCCCGCGCAAGGTCAGTACGGCGTTGAAGGCCTACGCGTTGCTGGCGACCAGTGCGGACAAGGGGGCGGTGCGGGACAAGGCGATGTTGGAGGGGTGAGGCATTTCCTCCAGCAACCTCGGCGGTTGATGCGCCGTTACGCCTTCATCGTCACGGGTGTAACTCACACGACAGTTCGAACGTCGGATAACGTAGCCAGCATTGGCGCACGGAGCCCCGGCCAAAATCAGGCAAGTCATTGATGCAGGGCGGGAATTTCCCGCTTTGCAGACGTCTGGCGTTGGTTGATACTTGGGGCATCACCGCTTTTGGGCCGTCCAAATAGTAGTTAGGCCGCAATGGAAAGAACTTCTGGGAAGTGCGATGAATGCGGGAGCCGATACATCGCAACGGCTTCAAGCATGTCATCGCTTTGTCCAGAGTGCGCTCATATCCTGTATGGCACTCCAAAGTGTCCACATGAGTTCATTTCAGGGCAATGTGCCATCTGCGGCTGGGATGGCTCCAGTTCGGCATACATTCAATCTCTACTCTGGTCGCGTCCGTCGTCGGCCTAACAACTCATTCAAGCCGACGTCGCTTCGCGGCGCGGCTTAATTCAAGCATTAGGCGCCATGGACGCAGATCGGGATTTTGAAGTAAAGAGCTATCAAGAGATCGCCAACTTGACGCTTGGCGGCTACCAGCTTATCGAGGCACTGCTAAAGACTTACTTGCGTAACTACTTCAACATCGCCAAGCATCGCTTGGGTCGCGACTTACACTTCGGCTTCACGGGCAGCGACTATGACAACGCAGCGCTTGGCACACTCCTGAAGGTCTTCGCAAAGACATGCTCAGACTCTCAGCTTGTCAAAGATCTCCAAGCCGAGATTCCTCATCGAGACTATGTTGCCCATCAGGCTTCGCTGGTCATGTTCCGGCGACAGCCGTGCAGTTCGGAGGAACTTCAGGCGCTGTCCAAACAACTATCAACCCGTAGTAGTTCAATTTCTGGCCTTCTGACTCGCTTGAACAACGTGCACAACCTTCTTTTGGCGCCCTACCGCGGAGAACCCGGGCTTGGCGCCTAACAATTCATTCAAGCCGACGCCGCTTCGCGGCGCGGCTTAATTCAGGCGTTAGGGCGCCCAGGTGAGCACACCGCGACTCGCTACAAGAGAACACGACGGCTGGTGGCTATCGGACGGCGAAGAGGCCCATGCCGAGAGCCCGGAGTCGTTCTGGATCCCGCATGCAGAAGCCCGCCGTGGGCTCGCACCCGGCGACATAGCTAAGCTCCGGTTCTACATCCTGGGCCCTGACGCGTCCGGCGAGAAGGTCGAGCACGGCGAGCGCATGTGGGTAGAGGTCTTGGAGTGCCAGGCGGGCTGGTACCGGGGCGCGCTAGATAACGACCCGCACTGCACAGACCGGCTGCAGGCTGGCATGGAGCTATGGTTCCAGCCTCGGCACGTGATAGATATCCATCAGGGGTGAAGCAGCGGGTGCGCCCTAACAATTCATTCAAGCCGACGCCGCTTCTCGGCGCGGCTTAACTCAGGTGTTAGGCTGCTTATGAAGCTTGGTATCTCTGAAGCATTCCGGCGTTACGGGGCCACACTCAAGAACGTCAACTGGTCCGTGAGCTCGTGGGTCGATGACGACACGTTGGTAGTGAGCCTCTGGAATCATCACCACATCAAAGGCTACGGGCCAAACATCTTGGCATTCGGCGACCGCTTTGATCGCTGGTCAGGTCCCGGCAATACGGAATTTCGCACCAACGTCGTTCGTGCCTTTGACACTGGCGCTGTGGTCCGCTTAGTGCTTGCTCGCGCACTGGAGCCGGATCGTGTACAGCGCGGCGAAGATGGGAGCAAGATTCCCAAGACCTTTGCCGTGCGGGACGATCTCGTGGGGAGGGTCGCTGACGTATCCGGAGAGAACTATGTCATTGAGTTCCGGCGCGCCGCGGCCTAACAATTCAATCAAGCCGACATGCCTACGGCATGCGGCTTGTCTCAAGCGTTAGGCGTGTGGCTTCTTCTTTGGCTTGGCGCTTCCGGTTGCACCAACCACCGCGCCGCCTGACACTTGGCAGGTCACCTCAACGGATGGTCAACGTGGCAAGCCCTGCATCGGACGCAGCACCAGACAATACGGTCGTCGGCACCTCGTTCCGGCGCCCCACCTTCGTTGGGCCATCCTGGCCTAACCAGTCAATCAAGCCGACGTGCCTACGGCACGCGGCTTATTTCCAGCGTTAGGTGACATGTCCAAGCTCCTCTCAATCCTGCTATCGACAGCTCTGCTCGGTGGATATTCCGGCGCTGCATGCAGTTCTTCACTCGACCTGTATGGTGCTTTCTTCAAGGCCGGCCATCCCATCAAGGGTGAGACGATCGACGAGGCTGCAACTGGGGCAGACCAAATTGCCAACTTGAATCGCTCTGTCGAGCTAATCAAGCGCCACCCGGACGTCAGGTTCGAGATTGCGGGCCATACTGATCAGTATGAGTGTTCCGGGCAAGAGTGCCGCTATCTCGCCCAACGTCGAGCGCTTCTCCTATACATGTTCCTGCTAGCCGCTGGCGTGGATCCGCTTTGTGTCATTGCTCTAACCGAGTACGGGTCCACTCGCCCGATCGCTGGCAAACGGGAGGAGAACTCGCTCAATCAGCGCGCCGAGCTAAACGTGGACATTGAGCCGTAAAGTGCTCCAGTATGGCACCTAACAGTTCATTCAAGCCGACGCCACTTCGCGGCGCGGCTTAATTCAGGCGTTAGGCGGTGGTGGAGCAAATCAGCTGGTGGGTCGGGCTTCGTCGGTTGGCTGGCATGCCGGCGGTCGGTTCCGGCAAGTCGCTGTTACCGTTGCTGGTTGCAGTAAGTTCGGTGCTTTGCCCTTACCCGTCATTCCCACGCTACGCTCGTTGCACTTGGATTCGGTGGCAGCACGCATCGGTGCGTCGCTGGGCAAGCTCCATCCCGCAGGCTGTGGCACACTTGGTCCAGGCGGCAGTGCTGGGGAGCAGGGTTGCACAATCCAACCTTTGGGGCCACTTACTGCCTAACAACTCAGTCAAGCCGAAGTTGCTTCGCAACTCGGCTTAAGCTCCAGGGAAGACGGGCCACGATGAAGCTCACCGCGATTATGCTGTTGACGGCGTTCCTCACTGTGGGAATGGCATATGCAGGGCCGCCCGCCGCAAGGCCAATACGCTTTTCAGTGCTAAAGGAAGACACCAATTCGGTGTCGCAGATCATCGGGCTCTGCGATGGCACACGCGAGGACGACGAGTTCGGTTGCCGGCTCGCGAGGATCAATTTGGTCAAGGGAGACGAGCTCCAGCGCAAGGTGCTTGGTGGCGGCCCAGAGCAATGTGTACTTGGCGTCTCATCAGACGGCCAGGAGGTCAAGTTTCGTAAGACCGCTGACAACACTTGGATTGCAGTATCGCCCCCGTCCGTGCTATGCGGCATCGTCAGCAGCTACACGCTGGCAAGTGCTGGTGCCCACGCAGCATGGAAACTAACGATCACAAGCAAGAAGACCGATTCATCCATGCCGATGTGCAAGTCGTTAGGTGAAACCAGCGAAGAATTCTATATCGGCTTCCCATCGCTCGCGTGCCAGAATGTCAAATTCGGCCCCAACCCCGGCTTCTGATCCTATTTCTCTAGGGATAGTCTGATCCGAAGGGCAATGGATGAAGAGCAATGGATCCAGGTTCCGACGTCCCCCCGGTTTCATACGATGGCTACACGTCGACCGTCCTGCGGTTTTGCCCTTGGTGCGGCAAGGACCTTCCGTCTTCGCTACCGTCCGAGTGGTACAAAGAACTCGCTGAGCGTGGCTACTCAGACCCAGGAGGCGATGACCTCATTCCCGAACAGTTCAACTCAGATAGGTGGTGGCGTGGCCGCGCCCTAACAATTCATCCAAGCCGACCGTCCACTGGCTACGCCAGCGGCGGGCGGCTTAATTCAAGCGTTAGGCGGCTGGCATTGGCTTGGTGTTGGAGCCGCGTTTGCATCCACCACATCGCCGGCTGACACTTGGCTGTGTCACCTCATCGAATGGTCAACGTGGCAGGCCCTGTATCGGACGCAGCACCAGACAACACGGTCGTCGACGTATTAGTTCGGCGCGCCATCTTCGTTGGGCCATCCCGGCCTAACCAGTCAATTAAGCCGACGTGCCTACGGCACGCGGCTTATTTCCAGTGTTAGGCCGTTGGCATGAACTCACTGCAGACCAAAAGATCGATCCTGTTCGGTGCACTTATCGCTCCTCTCGGGGCACCAGTGGCATTCTTGCTGTACTCGCTGGCGTCCGCTCTAGTGCGGGAAGGGCTGCCAGGGCTCAAGGATTGGCCCATTGCCGTTGTAATCTATTTTTCTTTCGGTCTACCCATCGCATATGGAGCGATGGCCGCTCTCGGCTTACCCTACGTCACGTGGCTTCGGTGCGCTGGCTATTTGAGCTGGCTCAGTGTATGCGCTGGTGCTTTCATAGCCGGAACATTTTCGCTGCCGGGCAGTCTCATGCTTCTAGGCGTTGGCTCACAGCCCTATCTTGCCAATTTCGCAGCTGGCGGCTTTATCGGTCTCGTTTGTGGCGTATTGTTTTGCGTTGTTACGGGGCCTAAAAATTTATTCAAGCCGGCGCCGCTTCACGAAGCCGCCAACTCAGGTGTTAGGCGGTAGTGTTGTGCGTGCGGCGCGACTTACGCCATCGGTGACAGCGATAGCGCTTCAGCGGTCGGCCTCGGTTCGCAATCCTCACGTCTACCGCCATCGGATCGCCCGCTACTTGGTCATCCAGCTTCGTTGCTCTGCTGCGCTCATTGCCTATGGTTTCGGTCACATCCAGCGGCCAGCATCTCGGGCGAGCCCCAATACCGCTATTTGTGGCATGCTCGGCTATTGGCGCAAGTGCTGGGGAGCACGCTTCTTGCTCACCACCTCCTGGCACGACCGTCTAACTATTCATTCAAGCCGACCCCGCTCCGCGGTGCGTCTTAACTTAGGCGTAAGGTTGCACCCCCAATGTCCAGCATTGTGAACGGCTACATCCACTGCTTCCGCTCGGAGACTGACGTCGAGGCCCATAACAGAAGGGTGCTTGAAGGTCTTGGCGATACAGGATCTTTGCTAGTCAGGCCCATGTTCTCGTTGTTACCAAACCATCGCGGACATAGTTACTACGGCCATCTCATCCACTTCGCCGCCTACTACAAAGAATTTTGGGATCTAGAGGAGGAATGGATAGTGGCCTACGAGAGCCTTTTGGAGTCACTAGTATGGGATTCATCGGAAGTAATGCATCAATGGACTGGCGCGCGCACTGTGTGGCGATCCCAGGGCAGCCGGCAGATCGAGAGTATCAGCGGCATGAAAGTGGTCACCAGAAAGACATTTCCGTACGATCTTGCCGCGGGCGCAACCTAACCAATCATTCAAGCCGACGCCTTCGGCGCGAATTAACTCAGGCGCCAAGGCCCAAACAGCGTTTCTTTGAAAATATGATGATCAATGCCCGACCTAAACGCTATTCGTTCAATTTCCATCTCGCTCACTGAAGATGCCGCTTGGTGCCGAGTTTGCCGCGATCGGTCGGGTTCGGCCCGGTGTTCGCCCCCCCCCCCGGGGCGGGGGGGGGGGGAGGCCACACTGGCCGCGTCCAGGCTGGCTCGGCTCAGGTCCAGCTTGTCGGCTCGCCGCAATTCGGACAGCAGGACCTGATGCAGGCGATGCCAGACGCCGGCGGCCTGCCAGTCGCGCAACCGGCGCCAACAGGTCATGCCGCTGCCGTAGCCCAAATCCAGGGGAAGTTCTTCCCATGGGATGCCGGTACGCAGGACATAGACGATGCCGTTGAGGGCCTGCTGATCGCTGACGCGAGGCCGCCTTCCTTTGGGCGAAGGCGTTACTGATGGGATCAGCGGTTCGATGCGCTTCCACAGCGCGGCGGGTCTCTTTGCGGCGGGCCATGCGGCCAATGTTGCCACATGCGAATCTGTGCTCAACTAGGCTCTGTTAGTGACTTCAGTCGTTAGGACCAATATGAGCTACTTCGCTTACGACAGAATGGGAAGGACATTCGCCTCGCCAAATGCGGCGGCAATGTCATTGCTTCTAAGCTCCTTGGTCATGCCGGATCCCGAACACCCGGACGTTTCGCTTAGTCACGAGTCGGGATGGTGCGCGAGCGTATTCAGTAGCGGCCTCGTGGTTCTTGAGAACGTTGAGACCGGTGAAGGGCCCTGGCACATGCAGCTTCCCTCGCCGCAACATGCACTCGATCTTTGGCTGCTTCTGTCAGACGGGCAAATCGCGGCTATCCAGTCGCATCCTTGGGTTCCAGGGTATGATGCCTAACAATTCATTCAAGCCGACGCCGCCTCGCGATCCCGGCTTAGTTCAGGCGTAAGGCCAACATGAAGACGTTCCTTTCACGTTTGCTCAGAAGTATCTTGCACCTTTGGGTTCGGCCTCACCAAGCCGTGCAGCTTGTGGATCCATTGGACTACGACAAAATGGTTCACCTCGACGCCGAGGAGCTTGCAGAGGGTGGTCTCGCTGCCGCCTACGAGAAGCTGTTGCCAGAGATTCTTCAGTTCGCCGCAGATCCTATTGCCGCGATAGAGGAGTTTGAGGAATGAGATGGAAGCTTCAGGGCAAGAGCCGGGGAACAGGTCTACACAATTTGGTCCGAAAACGGCGAGAGAGGCGAGGGCTGGACGAGGGCATCGATTGCGCTGTTCGACGTTGTCAATCGAAGCCTCGAAAATTCGAACGTCCGTTTCTATGCCTTCTATGGTGGCAACGATCTGAGCGGAATGTTTCTCACTGAGGATCAGGTCGCAAAGGCGCGGGCCGCATTGCCAAAACGATCGGACTGGCCTTACCTCATGGTTGACGAGCCACCAAACTGTGGGTTCCCTGTTGAAGCCTAAACCTACAGTCGGGCCGGACGGCCACAAGCTGCGCTTGTGGTTCTCTCCGCATTGCTCCGGCTGCGCTTTACTTCCACGTTAGCGCCCATACCACGTACCGTCGGCAAAGTTGAAGCAGCATCTCATCAGCTAGTGAAGCTCTGAACAATTCTCCCCACATCGACGGAGGATGCGCTGCATGAGGTCGCCTCGATGCGGCAATTCGCGCGGTTGTCGTTGCTTGCGACGTTGGTTTTTTTAGCGGCATCTTCGACCTCGGAGGATTGGTCAATGCCGGAACCATCCTCTCCCTCCTGCTATGCGCCGCGCTGTTCGGGCACCTGGCGCAGCGCGCGGCACAGCACCGCCTCGCGCATGCCCACCTCTACCGTGTCGCTTGCGCCGCCCAAGCAGCTGTGGTCGCGGCGCTTTCGCCACCCGAACCGACCGTACTTTTCAGACTGGAATGACTACAACTGCTCACCTCCACAGGTTTCGGCTTGCTCGTTGGCCGGTTGTTCCAGCCCGTCGCCGATCAACGCCGAATGCAATAGCTGCGCGCCCACCAAGCATCCATCCGCCTATGCCCACCGATACCTGATTGACACCCATGCTGAAGTCATCAATTACCTAGGAACAGGAACGGCGCTACTCATTCTGGCAACGCGTATGGTATTCGCTGCCTACGATGCGCTAGCGATCCGACCGCATTTGGCTCTGATCCGCGATGCACTCGCCCACGCCACCCCCGAGGATTCCTCTTCTCCCCAGACGATCCGTTAACTAATCGACGCCAATACGCCCCCCCCCCTTCTCGCATGCAGCGCGCGCGGTCGTTTCACGTGTCCACCCGGACCTGACACAAGGTAAGGGGCAGGTGCGCAACGCACTTTGGAGCATCCTCCTACCGATGCACTTCGACAGTTCGCAATGTACGGGCTTTACTGCATCCTTTCCCACAACGGCATCGACAATGGGCTGCGCAGCTTTGCATACCGCTAATTCGGCAAGCCGCTTAGCCAGCTCTCACCAATGCAGGCGGCGACTACCATTGCGATCACCCATGCCCCTACGATTTACTTGAGAGATCCCGGCAGGCTGGCTGATCGGGCTCTGATCCTACTCGCGAGGACCCCGCATCCACGCTAACCCTCCTGCGCACCACAGTAGGACAACGCCGTCGTTCACACACCCACCCTCCCTTGACATGGTCTGCCGCAGGAGGAAAAAAATGAAGAAGGCAATGGCAAGCATCGCAATGACAGCGACCTTGACGAGCCTGCCGCTCGCAGCACCAGCGTCTGAGCCAATGCCATCCATCAGCCAAGCGACACTGCAGGAGTCCGAGAGCGAATACCAGCACAGCCCGCTGTGCGGCAAGGACGAACTCACCCTGTGGACGTGCCAGACACGCAAGCGAGAGTTTTCACTATGCTCGTCGAAGGCGCTCAACCGGACCTCGGGCTACCTGCAGTACCGAGCGTCGGATGGCGGCAAGCTGGTGCTGCAGTACCCTGCGGAGAAAAAGCCGCCGACGGGGCTTTTCACTTA
Source organism: Xanthomonas sp. LF07-6 (assembly GCF_034105445.1). Lineage (NCBI taxonomy): Bacteria > Pseudomonadati > Pseudomonadota > Gammaproteobacteria > Lysobacterales > Lysobacteraceae > Xanthomonas > Xanthomonas sp. LF07-6. The sequence goes on along the minus strand of NZ_JAXGGI010000019.1, from coordinate 26,990 downwards.
CAACACGTTTCCCAACGGAAACGCATCGATCGAGTTCAGCAACAGCGGCTACCGGTACAGCCTGTTCGACCCGCTCAGATCCGCTTCGTCCATCTCCGTCTCCGGACCTGGAGCGGCGGACAAGACCACGCAGATCGCCTGCGGCCCGAACCAGACGCTGCAGCTCAATTACACGATGCGGCTGATGTACGACGCAGGCGTCTGGGTCGATCCCTGAATGCGATGATCCATGTCGCAGTGTCGGTGTCCCGCTCGTCCGGACCGGCCGCCCGCCGACTGCGGTGGCGGTAGCGGTCGACGCAATCTGCGCTTGCTACACTCGGCGCGACGGCCCGGCTCCCGCGAGCGACCAGGTCGACCGCCATGCCAAAGCCGCCACACCTTACGTTTTTTTCCGCAACCTCTTTCTCCCTCATCGACTATCGGTGCCATCATGAAACAAGCCATCGCGCTTCTGCTGCTTGCCTTCGCCTCCTCGTCCGCTTTCGCGGCGGGCAGATCCTGCGAGGAGTTGAAGGCCGAGCTCACCGCGAAACTCGATGCCCACGGCGTCAAGGACTACACGCTGAACATCGTCGACAACGCCGACGTCAAGGATCGGAAGGTCATCGGCAGTTGTGCGGCGGGAAGCAAGAAGATCGTGTACAGCAAGAACAAGCCGTCGACCTGATCGACAGGAGCGGTCACCTCATGCGAGTAGCTTGGAGCGACGGGACGCGGCGTATCGTCCTTGCGCAACGGATGGGCACGTCATGCAGGTAGAGGATCATTCGCCGCAGGCCTGGTTTCTACTGCGCGACGACGACACGCTCCTGCTCGACGTCAACTGCAGCCATGGGCCGGTCGGCTACGCATGGACCATGGCGTTGAACGAGGAAGAAGCGGCGCAGTACCACGCGCTCGGGCGCGATGTCATCGTGCAGCTCGCCGAACAGGTGCAATGGACCGCGCCAGGGGTACTGGGCAGCCGGTCGCCGTATCTCGCCCGCAAAGTGGATGCCGAGACTCGCCAGCGCGTCACCCTGGCCATCAAGGCCTGGAATCAGAGCGACTGACGGTCCTGGGTGTTCTACCTGGAAATCAACGCAACTCTTCTGATCGTGCCAACTGCATTGCGCAAGCCACATCCGGCAATCGGCGGATGCACCCCGACCGGCATCGCCAGCGCAAGCCACCCCTTATCACATCCAGCCCCGCTCTGGCAGGATCCATGACAAGCTGGGCACCCGGAAAGAGAAAGCCGCCATGCATGACATGACCTGGAGCGCTTCCGCGAAAAAGGCAGCCAAGGCACTGTTCGACACCGCGCTTCAACGCGAACTCCAAGCCTACCTCCAAGAGTTCAAACGCAGTGCCGCAAGCATCGACACGCCGGACGCTCTATGGCCCCTGGTCAACCAAACCGTCAAAAAGCAGCGCGAAATCGCTCAGACATACGACTACCGCCCTTTTGCGTCGCGGCATCATTCAGGAAGCGGAAGTAGGCGCGCTTGGTGACGAGAAGGCCAGACACATCATCGCCCTTGCAAGCCTGAAGGTGTGATGTATCCGATCGCGTATCGAACTGCCGCCGTCTACGGAACACGATGCAGTACGCCGGCACCAATCCCCGCCGGAAGGCCTTGCGTCCGACATACGCTGCTACGGATGTGCTGAATTTTATGGCGATTCGCCGGCTGATGCAGCGCGCCGTCGCCCTTTTCTCGCAGCATTGCGAGATCGCGCCGACGCTCGGACTGTAGTAGGTTCATCGCGTACGGGTCGATGGGCAGACCCGCCGACCCGAAGACAGGTGCCGATTGCCATGCGTGTATTTCTGGACGACGAGCGCGAGACACCCGATGGATGGACAAGAGCCTATTGGCCGGATGACGTCATCGCGCTGCTCCAAACCGGGAAGGTGGAGGAACTCAGCCTGGACCACGATCTCGGCGATGATGCGCGCGGAACAGGCTACGACGTGGTGCTCTGGATCGAGAGGGCGGTAGCGCTTCGGTCCTTCGTCCCGCCGAGGATGCACGTCCATTCTGCAAACACTTCAGCGGGAGATAAGATGCGTCTTGGGATCAAGGCGATCGAGCGGCTAGCGGCAAAGAACAGAACCGATGCATGATCCCATTGCGATGCGGCTGAGATGATGGATAAGCCGACTGCTTGTCCGGCACGTGCCTACTGCTCCGATACCTGACACTCGCAGATGATCAATCCAGATTGGACAACCAGAGGCAAATCGGTCGCGCAGTTGATCGAAGAGCTCAAGACATTCGAGAACCAGGACATGGAGGTCAGAATCTCCGTCGATGGCGGCAACACGTCCTTCCCGATTTCGCTAGTTGGCAAGACGGATGGCAAGTATGCCGTCTTGAGGAATTGCGAGGACAATCCTTCCATCGTTCATCATGTGTCTGAGGGTGGTTAGCGATTCATTGGCGCGGTACTTCAATCTCAGCTTTCACACTGATGGCAATCCTCGCCGCAGCGTCCTCCCCGTGACAGTCGACAATGACAGAGAATCCGGAAGCCCAACGTCGCAACGCGCCCCGCACAACGGTGCAGTCCGAGCCGCGCGCATCCGAAGAGACTGCGCTTCCCCTTCCGAAGGAAACGCTCTGGGCCTTGTTCGATTACTTGAACGACGCGCTCGCCGATGGCTGCGATCACTCCTTGCGGCTCACCACACAGTTCCTCGCGTCCCAGGATGTCGCTCCGGAGTCGGTCATCCCCTGGCTCGGTGCGCACGGAGGCTTCTGCGATTGCGAGGTGCTGTTCAATGTCGAGGAGCGCTGGGGCAAGCCGTGACCGGACATCGACCTGATGCATGACCTTCCGCATCACTTCCTGGCCGATCTGCTGCTGCATCCTGCGCAACCAGGAAGCAAGGCGACTGCGCTCGTCTCCGGCCAGTGGTGCGCCATTCTCTGCATCGACCAGCAACAGTGGTCGGCCCGCCTCACCTTCACCGGCAGCCCGGCGCCCGGGGTCACGTTCCGCGCAGGGGTACAGTTGCTGATGCCTGACGCACTTGCCCACTTCCCGGCGGGCGCCGATTTCACGCTCTGGGCGAACGGCAGCGAAGGGACAGGCCACGTGGTCTTGAGGGCGGCCTGACAGGCACACGATATCCGCATGCACATCGACATCACCCACCACGTGGACGCCAGCGAGCCCGACGACGGGTACGGTTACTACTATGCCTACACCCTCTACCGCTTCAGCGACGGCAGCGATCGGTTGCTGGCGCGCAGCTACGACGACGATGCGGATCATGCGCATTTCCTGAACATCGAAGTGGACGGGCACGTGCGCTTGATGATCGACGCGGACCTGCGGCATCCGCTGCTGCTGGCCGCCGCGGCGTACCTGGGCGAGACCGGCAAGCGTAGACTGCGCTGGCTGAGCGGCCGCGGCGACGGTTACGAGCCCCTGCCCGCCCAGCCCACCATCGGACCAGCGGAGGCTCCATGAAGCGCGTCACCGGGATTGGCGGCATCTTCTTCAAGGCACAGGACCCGGCCGCGCTGCAGGCCTGGTACCAGCGGCATCTCGGCATCGACGTGCAGGCCTGGGGCGGCACCGCCTTCGCCTGGAACGACGGCAGCGGCGCGCCGGTCACCGGCTCCACCGTCTGGTCGATCGGCGCGGCGGCGCAGGAGCCGCACTTCTCGCCCGGCACGGCACCCTTCATGATCAATTACCGGGTGCACGATCTGCACGCGCTGGTCGCGGCGCTGCGCGAGGAAGGCTGCCACGTGCTGGACCGCATCGATGAGTCCGAATACGGCGCCTTCGCCTGGGTCATCGACCCGGAAGGCAACAAGGTGGAGCTCTGGCAGCCGCCCGCCGGGCAGTAGTGCCCGCTCCGGCCGGTCGACTGGCCGGCCGGTAGCACGGGACGCCCGACCGGTCAGCGTCGAACCAGCCCCGCCGACATCGCCCGTGCACGCCGACCGGCGGGTTGGCGCCACCGACCGGCGGCACATGATCTTCGCTCGCCCTGCACTGCGCTATCACTACTGTCCGCGCTCATTGTCCTGATCGGGATCCGCGCCACCGATGAATGCCTCCCTCCCGAGTTCCCCCTCGCCCCTGCGTCCCTTCGCGGCGCGGGTCCTGGTCGTCATGGCGCTGGGCGCGCTGGCGCTGCTGGCCTGGCAGTTGTCGGAGCTGCTGCTGATCGTGTTCGGTGCGGTGGTGGTGGGCGTGCTGCTGCACGGGCTGGCCACGCTGTTGCGCAAATGGTTGCCGCTACCGGAATGGGCGGCGCTGGCGCTGGTGATCCTGGTGCTGGTGCTGGCGCTGTCGGCGATCGTGCTGTTGTTCGGCGCCGAGGTCGCCGCGCAGATCGACACCTTCCGCGCCACCTTGCCGGCAGCCTGGAACAAGTTCCATGCCTGGCTGCAGTCCGGCCCGCTGGGGCCGCAGATCGAGCGCATCCCCGACCAGTTGCGCGACGGCGCCTCGACCCTGGCCACGCATGCCGGCGCCATCGTGCTGTCGGCCGGCGGCGGCGTCACCGACGCGGTGCTGATGATGGTCGGCGGGCTGTACCTGGCCGCGCAGCCGCGGCTGTATCGCCAGGGCCTGCTGCACCTGCTGCCGCGCGACCGTCGCGGCGTCGCCGACGAAGCGCTGACCGCCAGCGGCCAGGCGCTGCGCGCGTGGCTGACCGGCCAGTTGCTGGCGATGGCGGTGATCGGCACCCTGACCGGCATCGGCCTGTGGCTGCTGGGCGTGCCGGTGGCGCTGGGCATCGGCCTGTTGACCGCGCTGCTGGACTTCATCCCCATCGTCGGCCCGATCGTGGCCGCGGTCCCGGCGATCCTGCTGGGCTTCACCGTCAGCCCGCAGGTGGCGCTGGGCGCGCTGCTGCTGTTCGTGGTGCTGCAGCAACTCGAAGGCCATGTGCTGCAGCCGCTGATCCAGGCGCGTGCGGTGGACCTGCCGCCGGCGCTGCTGCTGTTCTCGCTGTTCGGTATCGGCGTGCTGTTCGGGCCGATGGGCGTGGTGCTGGCGGCGCCGCTCACCGTGGTGCTCTACGTGCTGGTCAAGCGCCTGTACGTGCAGCACGCGCTGGGCGATGCCGAGGGCGCGGAGGGCGCCGGAAAGCCCGCCGCCTGATCTGCGGTGCGTGCTCCCGCCCCGCCCCGCCCCGCCCCGCACGCGACGATGCCCACCGATCTGCAGGACCTGCAACGCGATCTGGCCGAGACCTTGCACTGTGCCGCCGCGTACAACGACAAGGGCTATGCCTGGCTCGGACACGATGCCCAGCAGATCGCCGACATGCAGCACCGGTTCCAGGCCCAGTTGACGGAACTGGCCGCGCGCCTGGGCGAGGCGCGACTCGGCGCGGCGCTGAGCACCGCCATCGCCAGCGGCGCGGCCGCGCGCGACGGCTCGGGCGACTATGTGGTGCTGTGCGAGCAGGTATTCGGCCGCGCGCGGGTGCGCCGCTGACGGCCTCGGGCACCGACTGGCGCAGCGTCATCCAGCGTCACGGGAGCGCGGCCTGCGATACGGCCGCTGAACGCCGGTCCCGCGCTGGGACAGGCTGGCTTTGACTTGTCATTCACGCGGCCCACACTGGCGGGTGCCTTTCCCTCGCCCGATGACCCCGTGAAGAAGCCGCCCCAGGATCCCGCGTCCACCCCGCCCGCCGACACCGACACCCCCCCCGAAAACCCGCAACGCCGGCGCCTGCTCGGCGGCCTGGCGCTGGCCGGCAGCGCCCTGGCGCTCGGCGGCCCCGCCGAGGCCCACGCCGAGAGCGCCAAGCGCGCGCCAGCGCGTGCGCTGTCGCCGACGGAACTGGATCGGCAGCTGCGGCAGAAGATCGAGCACGTGGTGGTGATCTACGCCGAGAACCGCAGCTTCAACAATCTGTTCCCCGAGTTCCCCGGGCTGCAGCAGCCGCTGTCCAAGGTGACGCCGGCGCAGGCGCGGCAGGTGGACCGCGACGGCAGCGTGCTCGACATCCTGCCGCCGATCTGGGGCGGACTGGCGCCGGACGAACAGGTGGTGGCGCATCGCCGCTACAAGATCGGCGAGGACGCGATCGGGCCGCTGCCCAATGCGCCGTTCGCGCTGCGCACGCCGGACGGCCAGCTGCTGCCGCACGGCATCGTGACCCGCGACCTGGTGCATCGCTTCTACGAGAATCAGATGCAGATCAACGGCGGCCGCAACGACGGCTTCGCAGCATGGAGCGACGCCGGCGGCCTGGTGATGGGCCACTACGCCGATGCGCCGGCCACGCTGCGGCTGTGGAGCCTGGCACGCGACTACACGCTGTGCGACAACTTCTTCATGGGCGCGTTCGGCGGTTCGTTCCTCAACCATCAGTACCTGATCGCCGCGCAGGCGCCGTACTACCCCAAGGCCGACACCAGCCCGGGGCGGACGCAGATCAGCGTGCTGGCCAGCGACCGACCCGACGAGATCCGCCTGGCGGTGCAGGACGATTCGCCGGGTACCGCGCTCAACGGCCGGCCGCGCTTCGTGCGCAACGGCGCGCTGACCCCGGATTTCTGGGCGATCAATACCCTGAGCCCGCCGTTCCAGCCCAGCACCAGCCAGGACCCGACGCGCCCGGACTACGCCGACCCGAACAGCCCCAATACGCTGCCGGCGCAGACCCACCGCCATATCGGCGATGCGCTCGACGCCAAGGGCGTGGACTGGGCCTGGTACGCCGGCGGCTGGGCGCTGGCGGTGCAGGGCAAGGGCGACACCGGCGACACCAGCGAGTTCCCGGGCAGTCCCAACTTCCAGATCCACCACCAGCCGTTCAACTACTTCGCCAACCTCGCCCCGGGCACGCCGGCGCGGGCGCGCCGGCTGCGCGACGGCGGCCTGGGCGACACCGCCCCGGAGAACCGCTTCCTCGCCGACGTGCAGGCCGGCACGCTGCCGCCGGTGACGTTCTACAAGCCGCAAGGCAACCTCAACATGCACGCCGGCTACTCCGACGTGGCCGCCGGCGATCGCCACATCGCGATGGTGGTGGACGCGCTGCGCAACAGCCCGCTGTGGGAGAAGACCGTCGTGTTCATCACCTTCGACGAGAACGGCGGCTGGTGGGACCACGTGGCGCCGCCCAAGGCCGACCGCTGGGGCCCGGGCTCGCGCATCCCGGCGCTGGTGGTGTCGCCGCACGCCAAGCGCGGCCACGTCGACCACAGCGTCTACGACACCGGCTCGATCCTGCGCTTCATCACCCGCCGCTTCGGCCTGGAGCCGTTGCCGGGCCTGGTCGAGCGCGAACGTGCGATGCACGCTGCCAGCGGCGTGGTGCCGGGCGACCTCACCGCCGCGCTGGATCTGGGCTAGGCCGGCGCAGGTTGCGCAGGGCGGGGCGGACTGCCGCCGCCCTGCCCCGCGTCCAGGCAATGCGGCACTCAGGCGGCGTGTAACGTGCCAGCGCCGCGCTGGCGGCGGAACAGCAGCAAGGTGCAGGCCAGGCCGATCAGCGCCGCCAGCGACAGCCACAGCGCCGGGGCAGCCCGGCTGTGCGTGGTGTGGATCAGCCAGGTCGACACCGCCGGGGTGAAGCCGCCCATCGTCGCAGTGGCCAGGCTGTAGGCCAGCGAGAAGCCGGTGGTGCGCACCTCGGCCGGCATCACCTCGGTCAGCGCCACCACCATCGCACCGTTGTAGGCACCGTACAGCAGCGACAGCCACTCGCCGACCAGCAGCAGCCGGGCGAACGAGGGCGCGTCGACCAGCCACTGCAGCGCCGGCCACACCGTCAGCAGCATCGCCACGCTGGCGAACACCAGCAGCGGCTTGCGGCCGATGCGGTCGCTCAGCGCGCCCATCACCGGCAGCCAGACGAAATTGGACAGGCCGATGCAGCCGGTCACCACCAGGCTGTCCAGCTCGCTCAGGTGCAGTTCGGCGCGGCCGTAGGTCGGCATGTAGGCGGTGATCAGGTAGAACGACACGGTGGTCATCATCACCATGCCCACGCCGGCCAGGATCAATCCGACATTGGCGCGCAGCGAGCGCGCGATGCCGGCCAGGTCCGGCGCCTGCCGCGCGGCGAACTCCGGGGTTTCCTGCAGCGAGCGGCGGATCAGGAAGATCAGCGGCACGATCAAGCTGCCGATGGCGAACGGCACGCGCCAGCCCCAGCTGTCCATCGTGCTGTCGGAGAGCAGCGCGTGCAGGGCCACGCCGAGCGCAGCGGCGAACACCACCGCCACCTGCTGGCTGGCCGACTGCCAGGCCACGTAGAAGCCGCGCCGGCCCGGCGTGGCGATCTCGGCCAGATACACCGACACGCCGCCCAGCTCGGCGCCGGCGGAGAAGCCCTGCAGCAGGCGGCCGAGCAGCACCAGCAACGGCGCCAGCACGCCGATGGTGCCGTAGCCGGGGACGAAGGCGATCAACAGCACGCCGGCCGACATCAGCCCCAGGGTCAGGATCAGGCCCTTGCGACGCCCGTGCCGGTCGATGTAACCGCCGAGCACCAGCGCGCCGATCGGCCGCATCAGGAAGCCGGCGCCGAACGTGGCCAGCGACAGCATCAGCGAGGCGAACGCGCTGTGCGACGGGAAGAACGCATGGCCGATGGCCGTGGCATAGAAGCCATAGACCATGAAGTCGTACATCTCGAGGAAGTTGCCGGTGACCACGCGGAACACGGCGGCGGCGCCGTGCGGCGCGGCCTCGGCTGGGGATGGTGCGGAAGCGGTCATCGGTCGAAGTCTGCTGGAGAAGAAACGGCACTGCCTTGCGATGTCGTGCGACAGCAAGGGCGGCGCGCGGCAACGGTACAACACGTCGCGTGCGCATGCCGCCATGACGCTGCACGCCGCTACGTGCGGGTTAATGCACAGCGGTACGACGCCCAGGCCGGAACTGCCGCTGATGCAACATCGGGTGCATCCCGATACGCGCCGGTGATGCACCAAGCGTCGCTGTCGATGTCGATACGATCTCTACGTCCGCTCTCGGCTCGCTGGCGCCAGCGCCTCACGAAACAGGCCAGCACGCGCAGGTCGCAACGACGCCACCACGTCCGAACGGGTAGCCTGCACGCTGTCACGCACCAGGAAGCGCCACCGATGCGTCCCGTTCGACCGCTGCATCTCGGCGTGATCGCCGACACCCATGGCCTGCTGCGCCCCGAGGCGCTGGCGGCCTTGCGCGGCTGCGCCGCGATCGTGCATGCCGGCGACATCGGCAAACCGGACGTGCTCGACGCACTGCGGGAACTGGCACCGCTACACGCGATCCGCGGCAACATCGACACCGCGCCATGGGCACAGGCGCTGCCCGAGACCCTGGACCTGGACATCGACGGCGTCCGCCTGCACGTGCGCCACGACCTGAAGACCCTGGCGCGCGTCGTCGACGGCGTGGACGTGGTGATCAGCGGCCACTCGCACAAGCCCTTGCTGGAGACCCACGACGGCGTGCTCTACCTCAACCCGGGCAGTGCCGGACCGCGCCGTTTCCGCCTGCCGATCAGCCTCGGCCACCTGTATCTGACACCGACCGGCCCGCGCGGCGAGTTGCAGACCCTGGGCTAGCGCAGGCGGCTCCCGCGCCGGGGCGCACCGACACGCGACACGCGGCGGGCAGGCGACGAACGCGCGCGATCTTCGCTACAGTGGAGGCGGGGAGGCGTGCGGCCAGCGGAAGGCGTGGCGACGCCAGGATGCGGCAATGCGATGGGGAGCGAGCATGCGCAAGGGATGGAACGTGTTCGGCAAGGTCGGCCTCGGCCGCATGACCAGGGACGAGTACCAGGCCAATCTCAACGGCCTGAACATGTCCTTCGGTGCCGTCCTGGGCCTGGTGCTCACCGGCACCGAGCGCCTCAACGCCTGGCAGTTCGGTGTGGTCCTGGGCGTCCTCGCCAGCCTGGTCATCTCGATCCTGTTCATTTCCAGCAGCCGGCACCGGGTGGCGTACGCGATCTACACCCTGCTGATGGTGCTGGCACCGCCGAAGGTGATCGACGTGATGCTCAAGGGCCAGGCCCTGCTGCCGGACAAGGTGCAGCCGACGCTGATCGTGTGGACCATGATGACCATCATGGTGGAGTTCTGGGGCCGCGAACGCGACCAAGGCGAAGCGACGGCCACCTCCGATCCATCCCGTTGAGCGGCGTTGGGCAAGCCTCGAGCGCATCGTCCGATCTTTCCGCTCCGGATGCGCCTTTTACGAACCAACCATGTCGAACCGGCTGCCGGCCGATCGAATCGGATGCCATGTGCCATGAAAGCATGTAGACCCTGGGCCGTTGCGCTTGCGTTGTGTCTGCTGACGAGCGCCTGCGCCACCATCACCGCGCCGCTCTACTCGTATCGGCCACGCCCCGTCCTGGCCCACCCCAGCGATGCCAGCTTCGACTTTCAAGGCAGCTGGGAAGGCGTGCTCGACGGCTTCGACGCGCCGCACTACGTGGATAGCGCAGGCTTTCCCATGCGTTTTCGCTTCGTGGTTTCGCGCTGGCACGTGCGCGTCTACAACCTGGTCAGTGGCGCGTGGCGGGAAATGAAGCCGGGACAGTTCCGCATGCGCAATTCCGGCCCGCATGCGCTCATTTACAGCACCACCTCGGGACGCGATGAGGATGGCGTCTGGGTCGAGTCGTCGTCGTTCACGCTTGCGCGGACATCCAATGACGAGATGATCGTCTACTGGCAGCGCACGGTGAACAATCTCGACGTTCCCCCGACCGATCAGTGGCATCAATTCGCCTGGGGCTACAGCGGCACCATGCGGCGTGCGGCCGCCGGCGACTGACATCCGAAAGCACGACAACGCCGCCGGCATGGCCGCGGCGATCGTCGAAACAGGGACGCGGACGCGCTGGCGCAGCCCGCCCCCGCGTGCCGTCTCTCACCAGTCCGTCGGCGCGTAGTCCTTGAGGAACTGGCCCCACACGTGCTCGCCGGTGTTGAAGCCGTGGATGATCGGATCGACGATGCGCGCGGCGCCGTCGACGATGTCCAGCGGCGGATGGAAGCGCTCTTCCTCCACCTTGCGCGCGGCGATCTCGGCCGGATCCTCGTCGGTGACCCAGCCGGTGTCCACGCTGTTCATGTGGATGCCGTCGTTCTGGTAGTCGGCCGCCGAGGTGCGGGTCATCATGTTCAACGCGGCCTTGGCCATGTTGGTGTGCGGATGCCGGGTGGTCTTGAAGTTGCGGTAGAACTGCCCTTCCATCGCCGACACGTTGACGATGTGCTTGTCGCGCTCGGGCGTGCGCAGCATCAGCGGCTTGAGCCGCGCGTTGAGCACGAACGGCGCGACCGCGTTGACCAGTTGCGTCTCCAGCAGTTCCACCGAGGACACTTCGTCCAGCAGCAGGCGCCAGGAGTTGCGCCCGCGCAGGTCGACCTGCTGCAGGTCCTGGTCCAGGCGCCCCTCCGGGAACAGGTGCTGCTGGGCGAGCAGGTCGTCGGCCAGCAGCGGCACCTGCGACAGTTCGGCGGCGCGCAGCAGGCCGTCGGCACCGCTGCGCCCCTGGCCCGCCCCGGCCATCTGCGTGCTGCCCCCAGCCGGCAGCAGATCGGGGCCGCGCAGGCCTTCGTACTGGCCCACCAGCCGGCGCACGTGCTCGGGCAGCTCGTGCAGCGCGGCGGTCTCGCCGGCCAGCATGTGCGCGTAGAACTGCGGCGGCCGACGCACGGTCTGGCAGGCGTTGTTGACGATGAAATCCAGGCGCGTGCGGGTCGCCAGCAATTCGCTGCAGAACGCCTCGACGCTGGGCGTGTGGCGCAGGTCCAGCCCGTACACCTGCAGGCGATGGCCCCACTCGGCGAAATCCGGCTCTTCCGCGTAGCGCGCTGCCGAGTCGCGCGGGAAGCGCGTGGTCACGATCAGCTCCGCACCCGCACGCAGCAGCTTGAGCCCGGCTTGGTAGCCGATCTTGACCCGGCCGCCGGTGAGCAGCGCCACGCGCCCGCGCAGGTCCGCGGTCTCGGTGCGCTTGAAGTAGTTCAGCTCGGCGCAGGGCGGGCACATCTGGTCGTAGAAGTGATGCAGCTCGGTGTACTTCTGCTTGCACACGTAGCAGTGGCGCAACTCGGGCGAATGCGCCGCCGGCGCCTCGGCCACGGCCTGCGCATGGGTCAGCGCTTCCGGGGTGTGCGGCGGGAAATAGTTGGGCGTGCTGAACACCGGTTTGCGCCGCAGCGCGCGGATGCCGGTCTGCGCCAGCAGTGCCTCGGCCTTGCGCACCTTCTCCTGGTGGCGCTCGCGCGCCTGTTCCTTGAGCAGCTTGCGCCGCGCCTTGGGCTCGGGATTGAAGACCTGGGCGACCACCTGCAGCAGGCGCACCCGCTCGGCTTCCGGCAGGGTATCGAGCACGCGCCGGTCGGCGGCGATGGTCTCGAGCAGGTCCAGGGCAATGCGCAGGCGCTCGGCCAGGGGCAGGTGGTCGGGCGAAACGGGGGCAGTGGCGTTCAAGACAGATCCGGGATGGGCGACGGCTGGCCGCGGCAGAGCGCCGGCACGATGCCGACAGGGCAGCACGCGGCCCTGCGGCGCCACCGCCCGCCGGAGCGGGAACAGCGGCGGCACGGGCCGCGGCGGGCCGGAGGAACCGGCCACCCGGGCATTTTCGCCGATCCGCGGCCTGCGATCCACGCGCCGTGCGATTGCCGGTCCCGGCCTCCGCTCCGGAGGTGGAGCGAGGCGGGACCGCTCAGCGCGCCGGTGCGGTCGCGAACTCGCCGCGCTGCAGTTTGGCCACGTCGTTGCCTTGCGCATCCCTGGCCTGCAGGTCGGCACCCTTGGCGGCGAGGTCCTTCAGCACCTCGGTGCGCTGGAACAGCGCCGCATACATGGCCGCGGTCTGACCGGCGTTGTTGCGCTGGTCCGGCGCGCAATCGGCCTGCATCAGCCGCTTGGCGATGCTCAGCTCGCCCTTGAAGATCGCGCCCATCAGCGCGGTGTTGCCGCGCTTGTCCTGCGCGCAGGGATCGGCACCGGCGCGCAGCAACTGCTCCACCGCCGCCTGCTGGCCGTGGTAGGCGGCCAGGATCAGCGCGGTGTAACCCTTGTCGTCGCGGGTATCGAGGTCGTAATGGGCGCGGATGAACTCGGCCAGCATGTCCTGGCGGCCCTGCCGCGCGGCATCGAAGAAGTAGCTGCGCAATTGCGCCTGCACCGCGGCCGGATCGGGCGCCGCCGGCGCGGCCGGTGCAGCGACCGCCGTGGCGCTGACCGCGAGGCCAAGAAGGAAGAGGACAACACGACGCATGGGGAGTCTCCGCAAGAAAGTGCGCGGCGCGGCGATGCCGCCGCCGGGCCGCGCGTGGGACGGATCAATCCTGCAGCTGCGCAGCCAATCGCTTGACCCGCGCCAGGTCGCCCTTGGCCACCCGCGCCACACCGCTGCCGTAGGCCGGGTCGGCCTTGTACAGGAACGACAGCATGAGGTGCTTGCTCTCGTCGTCGGTGCCGGCCAGCGATTCGCCGAAGCTCTGGATCAGGTCCTGCTGCTCCTTCTTGCTGTAGCTGCGGAACAGTTCGCCGGCCTGCTTGAAGTTCTGCTCGCGGGTGATCCTGGCCTGCTGGGTGGTGCCGGACAGCGGCAACTGGCTGTAGCGCGCGTTCGGATCCTGCGGCCGCGGGCTGAGTCGGCTCGGTTCGTAGTTCACGCCGCTGCTGGTGCTGCCTGCATTCATCGCGCCGTCCTGGTTGCCGTTGTTCACCGCCACGCGCGGCCGGTTCACCGGCAGGCTCAGGCCATTGGTGCCGACGCGGTACAGCTGCGTGTCGGCGTAGGAGAAGATCCGCCCCTGCAGCAGGCGGTCTTCCGACGGCTCGATGCCCGGCACCAGGTTGGCCGGCGCCATCGCCACCTGCTCGGTCTCCTGGAAGAAGTTGTCCACGTTCCTGTTCAGCACCATCTGCCCGATCTTGCGCTCGGGCACGCCAGGCCAGATCTTGGTGGCATCCAGCGGATCGAAGTCGAACTTGGCCAGGTCCTCGGGCGCGAGCACCTGGATGTACAGGTCCCACTTCGGATAGTCGCCGCGCTTGATCGCGCCGACCAGGTCGTTGGTCAGGTGGCTGTAGTCCTTGCCCTGCACCGCCACCACCTGCTGCGGATCCAGGTTCTTGAGGCCCTGCAGGCTCTTCCAGTGGAACTTGACGTAGTGCACCTGGCCCTGCGCGTTGACCAGCTTGTAGGCATGCACGCCGTTGCCGTCCATGAAGCGATAGCCGGCCGGCGTGCCTTCGTTGGAGTACAGCAGGGTCAGGGTGCGGGTCGCCTCGGGCACGTGCGAGAAGAAGTCGAAGCGGCGCGCATCGTCGTCGAGGTTGGTGCGCGGGTCCGGCTTGAACGCGTGCACCATGTCCGGGAACTTGATCGCGTCGCGGATGAAGAAGGTCGGGAAGTTGTTGCCGACCAGGTCCCAGTTGCCTTCGCTGGTGTAGAACTTGGTGGCGAAACCGTGCGGATCGCGCAGCGTCTCCGGCGAATGGTTGCCGTGCACCACCGAGGAGAAGCGCACGAATACCGGCGTCGTCGTGCCCGGCGCGAACACCTTGGCCTTGCTCAGCTCGGAGATATCGGTGGTGGCGGTGAACTCGCCATGCACGCCGGTGCCGCGCGCGTGCACCACGCGCTCGGGGATGCGCTCGCGGTCGAAACGCTGCAGCTTCTGGATCAGTTGCACGTCCTGCAGCAGCGTCGGGCCGTTGGGCCCGGCGGTCTGCGAGTTCTGGTTGTCGCCCACCGGCGCACCGTTGTCGCGGGTGAGCGTGGACTGCGCGGCGCTGGCCGACAGGATCAGGGAAGGCGACAACAGGACAAGCAACAGCAGGGATCCAGGGCGCATGGCGTCGGCTCGCGTGAAGGGAACTGCAGCATGGCGGGAGTGCGACGCGCAGAACATTCGTTCCTTGCAATCGGTGCCATCGACGCGGCCAATCGCGTCCGCGCACTGTGATCGCGACCATTGGTAGAGCGCGCAATCCGTTGCAGCGGCAGCGTCGTCGCTGCGTCACTCGACGACAATGCAGCCGCAGATCGACCGCAAAATGTAGACGCGCGCGCGTGCCAGCGGCAGCGGCGATGCCTGGCGATGCGGCCGCAAGCGCACCGCGGCGCGATGCACCGCGCGTATCGCCGCGATGGCGGACGCTAGCGCTTGGCGCTCAGCGCGCGGCTGCGGTCGGCGAACAGTGTCTGATCGGCGCGGCTGTAGGCCTCGCGCTGCACGGCCGCATCGATGCCCCGCTGGAAGTCGGCGCGGAACCCCGACTCGGTGATGCGCTGGGCGATCAGGAACACCGCGTGCGCCGTGTCGGCGCCGACCGCCTGCGCATCGGGGAAGCCCTGGCGCCGGATCAGATCGGTCAGGCGCTCCTGGCTTTCCTTCTGCGCCGTTCGCACCTCGCGCGCATACGCGCGCAACGAGACGGTGTCGTGCTGCAGCCGCTGCGGCGAATAGTCGCGCTTGAGATCGGCGCGGACCTGTGCGTCGTCGCTGATCAACTGCAGCAGTTGCGTGCGATAGGCCGGATTGGCCGGCGCTGCCGCTGCTGCGTCTTCTGTCGGTGCGCCCGTCGGCTGCGCCACGGCGATGCCGGTCAGCACGCACAACGCCGCTCCGAACGCCCACTGTCTGGCGATTCGCATCATGATTCCCCCTGTCGCCCGCGATACTAGACCAGCGCGCGCGCCCTGTCCGCGCCGCGGCGGCGACCGCACGCCGTTGCCCTCAGTGCGATGCCAGCTCGGCAAACGGCGTCACATCGACAACCCAACCGACGTCACATCGCCTAGCCGATCACCCGCTTGAACGGCGGCAGCGCGTCGATGATGCGTTTGCCGTAGCGCTTGGTCAGCAGCCGCGAGTCGAGAATGATCACGCGGCCGTGGTCGTCGGCTGTGCGGATCAGGCGGCCGGCGAACTGGGTCAGGGTGCGCAGCGCGTGCGGCACCGCGATCAGGTTGAAGGCGTTGAGGCCGCGGCTCTCGAACCATTCGCCGAGCGTGGCGGTCTGCGGATCGGTCGGCACCGCGAACGGCACCTGGGTGATGACCACGGTGGTGCAGGCCTCGCCCGGCAGGTCCAGGCCCTCGCCGAAGGAATTGAGGCCGAACAGCACCGAGCCTTCGCCGGCGCCGATGCGGCGCATGTGCTCGCCGATCATCTGCGACTTGGAGCCCTCGCCCTGCACCAGCACGCGGTTGCGCTGCGCGAGCGGCAGCAGGTCGGCCACCTTGAGCATCTTCCAGCGCGAGGTGAACAGCACGATCGAGCCCTTGCCCCAGTCCAGTTCGCGCACCAGGTAGCGCGCCACTTCGCGCGGATGGCCCTCGCGGTCGTCCGGCGCCACCGGGAACGCCGGCACGATCAGCTCGGCCTGGTTGGGCAGGTCGAACGGCGAGGACAGCGACACCATCTCCGCATGCGCGGGCAGGCCGTTGTCGATCGCCAGCGCCTGGAAGTCGCCGCCGCCGGTGAGCGTGGCCGAGGTCAGCACCGCCGCATCCACCTCGCTCCACAGCAGCGAGCGCAGCACCTGCGCGGCCGACACCGGCGAGCAATGGCAGATCAGATCGGCATCGCGCGAGGCGGTGATCCAGCGCGCCATCGGCGGCTGCCCGTCCTGGTCCTCGCGGCGCCAGCCCAGCCACAGCGCGTACTGCTGCTCGACCATCTCCAGGGCCATGCCCAGGTTGCGCTGCAGGCGTTCCTTGGCCGCGTCCTCCTGCTTGGACTTGGCCGCCATCTGGTGTGCGGCCTGCACCCAGTTCAGCAGCGCCCCGGTGTCCTGCGCCTGCGCATCGATCAGCGGCTTCCAGTCCTCGGGCAGGCGGCCGTTGGGCGCGCGCCACATCGGTTCGTCCTGGCCCGGCTCCGGCACCCACACCCGTTCGATCTCGGCGCGGAACGCCTTCAGGCCCTTGGCCACCTGCGCAGCCAGTTCGACCGCCTCGTTGGGCAACTGGTTGCCGATGCGGTCCTTGTCGGCGAGCCGGTAGGCGGCGCCGACCAGCGCCTGCAGGCGGCCGGTGCGCCGCGCCATCTCGTCCAGCGGCAGGTTCGCCGCGCCCTGGTCGATGGCGACGCCCGCGATGTGGTGGCCTTCGTCGAGCACCAGCAGCATGTCCGACGGCGGCGCGATCAGCGGCTGGCCGTTGTCGCTGTCGCCCAGCGACAGCGCCGACAGCAGCAGGGCGTGGTTGGTGACCACGATCTGCGCATCGCGCACCTCGCTGCGCGCCTTCAGCACCGGACACTGCACCGCGAACGAACAGCGGCGCCCGGCGCAGCCGGCCGCATTGGTGGTGATGCGCGCACGCAGCGACGGCGGCACCGGCTCCGGCGCCGCATCCAGGTCGCCGTTCCAGGTCCGGTCGGCGTAGGCCTTGGCCAGCGCCCGCGCCTGCTCGGCCTCGGCCGGGCTCAATGGGCGGTCGTACAGCGGCGCCTCGTCCTCGAACATGCTGTCCTGCGCGG
Source organism: Xanthomonas sp. LF07-6 (assembly GCF_034105445.1). Taxonomy (NCBI): domain Bacteria; kingdom Pseudomonadati; phylum Pseudomonadota; class Gammaproteobacteria; order Lysobacterales; family Lysobacteraceae; genus Xanthomonas; species Xanthomonas sp. LF07-6. The sequence goes on along the minus strand of NZ_JAXGGI010000019.1, from coordinate 9,546 downwards.
CCTCGCCATGCAGCTCGGCGACGTTGCGCGTGCACAGGTAACGGGTGCGGCCCTTGGCCAGCGCCACCGTGGCCTCCAGCCCGGTGGCCTTGAGGAAGGCCGGGATGTCGCGCTCGACCAGCTGCGACTGCAGCGCCACCGTGCCGGTGCTGATCACCAGTTTCTTCTTGCTCGCCAGCGCGATCGGCACGCCGGCGGTCAGATAGCCCAGGCTCTTGCCGACACCGGTGGGCGCCTCGGCCACGCCCACGCCGCCGGAGGTGCCCAGCGCGCGCGAGACCACGCCGATCATCTGGCTCTGCGCGCGGCGCACGCGGAAGCCCGGCGTATTGGCCTGCAGCTTGGCGTAGGCATCGCGGATCGCCAGCTTGACCGGTTCGGTGAGCTGACGCGGGGACGGGCCGGACGCGGGCGGCGTCGACGGCGAAGCGGAATCGGTCATCCCGGCATTTTCTCACGTCCCGTCGCAAGGACTGAAACGCGGGAAATGAACGGCGCTGCGCGCCGCGTTATGGCGGCGGCGCGGCCTTGCGCGGCAGCGCCAGCCACAGCGCGCGCAGCAGCAAGGCCAGCCCGGCCACGTACAGCGCATCGTCCAGCAGATGCACCAGCGCATAGGCGTCCGGATGGGTGCCGCGGAACTGGGGCGTCATCAGTTCCACCCAGCCCAGCACCGCGTTCAACAGGCGTGGCAGGATCGCGCCCATCAGCAGCACCGTCAGCCCGAGCCGCGCCAGCGTGCGTGCGCGGCCCGGCGCCAGCCGCGGGAGCAGCAGCAACGCGATCAGCGGCAGCAACAGCCGCGCCAGCAGGCCAAGCCCGCCGGTCAGCACGCTCATGTCCAGCACCGGGTGCACGCTCATCGCCAACATCCTCGCCTCCCTGGACGACGCACGCCCTTGTTCTTCAGTGCGATGGCGCCCGCCGCGCCGGCAGAGCGAACCACAACGCCAGCACCAGCAACAGCGCGCTCACTGCAGTCAGCAGCGCGACGATCGCCTCCGACGTGACCATCCACAGGTTGGATTCGGTCGCGTTCGCCGCGCGCGACATCAGCCACGCCGGCAACAACGACATGCCCGTCGTCAGTACCACGGCCAGCACCAGCACGCCCAACCCCCACAAGCCGAGGGTACGCGGCCGGCCAGGACCGCGCGTGGCCAGCAACCCCAGCCCGACCGCAGACATCGCCAGGATCGGGAACTGGAACAGCGCGGTGAGCAAGAGATAGTTCACGGCGACAGAGTCCACGCAGGGTCTCCTCTTGATGGGCAGCGAACGGGGCGATCGGCGCCGACCAGGACCACGCCATGGGCGCGACCCGGGCGTCCCTGCGGTTCTCGCAGCACGATCTCCCTGGACGCGGGTCGCCGCGACGCCATCAGTGCGGGTTTGCGACGCGCGGCGGCATGGCGAAGCGCAACGCCAGCACCAGCAGCAGCATGCCCACCGCGAAGATCAAGGCGACCGCGCCGTTGACGATGCCCAACAAGCTCGAGATCGACGAGTAACTATGGCCTTGGGAAATCAACCACATCGGCACGAACCACAACGCCAGCCCCAGGCCCAGGGCCAGCAGCAGGATCGCCAGCCCGCAGATTCCCAAGGTGCGCGCACGGCCAGGACGGCGCGTGAACAGCAGCGCCAGTCCGACCACATAGACCAGCGCGAGCGGCAACTGCGTGAGCAGTCGCGTCAGCACCTGCAGCATCAATGATTCGTCCATGCGTTTATTCCCGGATAGAGGGTGGAGGCGAAGTGTTTCAGTCGGCGCTGACCAGCACGGCATCGCGCTCGCGCAGCGCGGCGTACACCGGGTCGGTGTCCGGGCGCACGCCGTGCCAGGCCTCGAAGCTCTCGGCGGCCTGTTCCACCAGCATGCCCAGGCCGTCCACGGTGTCGCGGCAGTGCGCCGCGCGCGCCCAGGCCAGGAACGCGATCGCGACCTCGCCGTAGTTCAGGTCCACTGCCAGGGTCATGCTGTTGATCAGCGACAGCGGCAGGGTGAAGCTGGCGGCCGGGTCGCGGCCGATGGTGGTGGCATTGACGATCAGCTCGAAATCGCCCAGCTCGCGCAGGTCCTCCCAGTAGCGCGAGATCGCGCGCGCCGGCTCGCCCAGCGCATCGACCAGCGCGTCGGCGCGTTCCGGCGCGCGGTTGACCACCACCAGTTGCTGTACGCCGGCCTCCAGCAGCGCCGGCGCCACGCCGCGCGCGGCGCCGCCGGCGCCCAGCAGCAGCGCACGGCGGCCGCGCAGGTCCAGGCCGTTGCGGCCGGTCAGGTCGCGCACCAGGCCGGCGCCGTCGGTGTTGTCGCCATGCCACTGGCCGTCGCGGAAGCTGAGGGTGTTGACCGCACCGGCCGACTGCGCGCGTGCGCTGTGCACCACGCTGTGGGCGAACGCGGCTTCCTTCAGCGGCAGGGTCACGTTGGCGCCGACACCGCCGGCGGCGGCGAAGGCGGCCAGCGCCGCGGCGAACCCGTCGGCCTGGACGTCGATCGCCTCGTACTGCAGGGCGATGCCGGTCTGCTTGGCGAAGGCGGCATGGATGTGCGGCGACAGCGAATGGGCGACGGGATGGCCGAACACGGCAAAACGGGAGTTGGGCATGGAGCGCTCGTTGGTTGTTTTAGACTGGCGGCGACATTCCATGGAATCCCTCATGCGGACCCCTGCCCTGCCGCTCGCGCTGGCCGCGAGTTTACTCTGCGCGCCGTGTGCGTTCGCGCTTTCCGAATTCGGCATCGAGGGCATGGGCGTGGTATCGACCGCCGCCGACGAGACCCGCGCCAGCGTGGCGCCCGACGGCCAGCGCATCGTCTGGGCCAGTCCCGACCGCGCCGGCGGGCCCGGCGGCGGCGACCTGTGGCAGGCCGTGCTGCGCGACGGCCGCTGGCGCGACCCGCAACCGCTGCCGGCCCCCGTGAACTCGCCGAGCCTGGACAGCGACCCGTTCTTCAGCGCCGATGGGCGCTGGCTGTACTTCGCCTCGGATCGCCCCGGCGGCCACGGCGGCACCGACCTGTACCGGGCGCCGGTGCTGGCCGACGGCGGCTACGGCGCGCCGCAGAACCTGGGCGCGGCAGTGAATTCGCCGGGCAACGAGCGTGCGCCGACCCTGTCGCTGGACGGCACGCGGCTGCTGTTCGCCAGCGACGGCCATGGCGGCACCGGCGGCCTGGACCTGTTCGTGGCGCGCCAGGAGGGCCAGGCGTTCGCAGCACCGCAGGCGTTGGCCGGGGTCAACAGCGCCGACGACGAGACCGATGCTGCGTGGCTGGGCGACGGCCGTGCGTTGCTGTTCGCGCGTGCCCGTGGCGGTACGAGCAGCCAGGTGCTGCTGGCGCAATGCGCCGGTGGCCGCTACGCAGATCCGCAGCCGCTGTCGCTATCGTTCAACGGCAGCGACGGCCACACCGCCGGCGCCGTGCTGGATGCGTCCAAGCCCAGCGAGCTGCTGCTGTCCGGCAGCGCCCGCGCGCCCAGGGCCGGCAAGCGCGACCTGTACCGGATCAAGGCGCCGGCCGCCATCGGTAGCGGCGACTGCAGGTAAGCGGATTGCGCGGCGACGCGCGGCAGATGCCGGTCTGCTGCCGCGCCGACACACAACAAGCGGGACCAGAAGGGCGTTGTGGGAGGGACTTCAGTCCCGACGCATGGCACTCGGACGCATCGCCCGGGTCGCTGCACGCGCGCATTCCGCTCGGATCAGTGGCTCGCTGAAATTGCTGCCACCGTCCTCAGCCCAGCATCATGATGCGCAGCGACGATCAGGGCTGGCACGCAAGAGCCTGGATCGCACTGCGATCGGCGCATCGCCTCAATACACATCGCGCCGATAGCGCCCCTCGGCGCTGAGCGCATCGAGCGTGTCCTCGCCCAGGATCTCGCGCAATGCCGTATCCACGCCGCGCGCCATGCCGGCGAGGCTGCCGCAGACGTACACGGTGGCGCCGCGCGCCACCCAGTCGCGAACCGCGTCGGCGGACTCGCGCAACCCGTCCTGCACGTAGCGCTTGTGCGCCTGGTCGCGCGAGAACAGCAGGTCCAGGCGCTGCAGATGGCCGGCGGCCTGCCACGCCTGCAGTTCGTCGCCGAACAGCGCATCGTGCGCAGCGTTGCGTTCGCCGAACAACAGCCAGTGCCCCTGCACACCGGCCTGCGCGGCCTCGCGCAGCAGGCTGCGCAGGCCGGCGATACCGGTGCCGTTGCCGATCAGCAGCATGGGCGCATCGCCATGCCGGCGGAACCCGGGGTTGGCGCGCACCTGCGCGCGCAGCACCGCGCCCACCGGCGCATGCTGGCACAGCCAGCCGGCGCCCACGCCGGGGCGGCCGTCGTCGCGCAGGGTCAGGCGCACCACCAGTTGCAGCAGCCCGTCGGCCGGCACCGAAGCGATCGAGTATTCGCGCAGCGGCAGGGTCGGCAGCGCGTCCAGCCAGGCCTGCAGGTCGTCGCCCGGCGTTGGCGGCGTCAGCGCGCGTGACGCCAGCGCCTGCCACAGCGGCTGCCGCAGGCCATCGGCCTGTACCGTCTGTTCCGCGTCCAGCGCCTGTGCGGCGAGCCAGGTGCGGATCGCGTCGGCCGCATGGCAGGGCTGAACTTCCAGGATGTCGCCGGCATGCCAGTGCGCCTGCGGCGGCGGCACGAGGTCGATACGCCACACCGGCGCGCCGGCGCTGCCGGGATTGAGCAGGACGCGATTGGTCAGGCGCCAGTCCAGCGGCTCCGGCGCCTGCAGCACCGGCGCCGACGCCGCCACGCCGGTGAGCGCGGACAGTTGCCATTGCCACTGCGCCAGTGCCTGCGGATCGGCGTTGTCCACTTCCAGTGGCGGGAACAGCGCCTGTGCGCCCTGCGCGTCCAGCCAGTGCTGCACCTCCCGCGAGAAGCCGCAGAACTGCGGGTACTGGCGATCGCCCAGGCCGAGCATGGCGTAGCGCAGCTCCGGCAGGGCCTGCGCCTGGCGCAGCACGCGGCGCACGAAGCCGCGCGCCGCGTCCGGCGGTTCGCCGTCGCCGAAGGTGCTGACCACGAACAGCGCGCGCTGGCTGCCGCGTAGCTGGGCCAGGTCCAGCTGCGCCAGCGAACGCACCTCCACCGCCAGCCCGGCGGCCTGCAATTGCGCGGCGGTCTGCCAGGCCAGGCGCTCGGCCAGGCCGCTCTGGCTGGCAAAGCCCACCAGCCAGGCGCCGGCGGCATCGCCGACCAGCCCCGGCAGCGCGCGGCGCGCGGCGCGCAATGCGCGCTTCTTGCGCCGGCGGTCCAGGTACAGCATCCAGCCGGTGACGAAGAACAGCGACATGCACAGGCTCGCCAGCAGCATCGCCACGCGCCCGGGCAGGCCGAAGAAGCTGCCGCTGTGCAGCGCGAACATGCTGGTCAGCAGGCGCCGGCCCAGCGGTTGCTGCCGATACTCCAGGTGGCGCAGGACGCGGCCACTGGCCGGATCGACCTCCACGCTGTCGTAGGCGCGGTCGTGCGCCGGATTGGGCGGCAGGTAGCGGGCCACGATCGGCTGGCCGCTGCGGCCGGGCAGGCGCAGGTCCAGGTAGGCGCGCTGCGCGGCCGGCACGGTGGCGAGGGCCGCCTGCAGCCGCGCGTAGTCCACCGCCGGTGGCTTCCCGCCGCGGCCGCCTTCCTTCTCCTTGGGTGCGGCATCGCCGCCGAGCATCGCCACCAGCCCCTGCCGGTACCAGTCGTAGGACCAGTACAGCCCGGTCGCGGCGATCAGCAGGTACACCAGCAGGCACCAGGTGCCGATCACCGAGTGCAGGCTCCACAGGAAGCTGCGCCCCTGCCGGTTCCACTCTACCGCCCACCAGGCGCGCCAGCTCCACCAGCGCCGCGGCCAGCGCAGGTACAGGCCGGACAGGCAGAAGAAGATCAGCACGAAGGCGCAAACCCCGGTGACCGCCTTGCCGCGCTCGCCGGCGGCCAGGCGCCGGTGCAGGTCTTCGACGAAGGAGAAGAACCCATCCAGGCGCGGCGCCGGCAGCACCGCGCCGGTGTAGGGGTCGAAGTACAGGCGGCCGCCGTCGCGGCCGGGCAGGCGCACCGCGGACGGCCGCGTGCCGGTCGGATCGATCAACACGCGGTTGCTGCGGTGCGCACCTTCCAGGTCCAGGCGCCGCGCCAGTTCGGCCAGCGGCAGCGGCTGCTCGCCGGCGGCATGACGCGCGGCGATGGCGGCCAGCGGCGGATTGGCCAGGCGCACGATCTCGTCCTCGAAGGCGAGCGTGGCCCCGCTCAGGCCCATCACCGACAGCACCAGCCCGGCGCTGATGCCGAGCAGCCAGTGCAGCTGGAACAACAAGGACTTGATCACGTCGGCGCGGTGCGGGACAGGGCGGTCGCGCATTGTAAATGAGAACGCTTATCGCATGCGATTGATCCGTCGCCGCGCGGCGTCTACCGCCAAGCGTGACCCACGGCGCAGTTGCCATTTGCGGCACATCCAGCGGTCACCCGACAGACATCGAATCTCGCCAGTTTCTTCACCTCCCCTGACCAGCCGAGGTTCCTGCAATGTCCGTCTCCCTGCGCGGTTGTCTTGCCCTGCTTGCGCTGTTCGCCGCCCAGGCGGCAAGCGCCGCCACCAGCTGTCCCACGCTCTACGCCGGCGGCAAGGCGCCGACGCTCGACGCGTCGATCACCAGCCGCACCACCGAGGTCTGCCATACCGAATACGTGCTGATGGCCTCCGGCGTGACCAAGGGTCCGCTGTACTCGGCCGAGCACATCACCGACCAGCAGGTCGCCGGCGCCGAATCGATCGGCCGCGTCGGCTCCTTCCACGACGAGACCGGCATCCCGGCCGCCGACCGCTCGCACACCTCGGACTACACCAACTCCGGCTTCGACCGCGGCCACATGACCCCGGCCGGAGATGCCTCGACCACCAACTCGGAGAAGGAAACCTTCTCGATGGCCAACGTGGTCCCGCAGGACCACAAGCTCAACACCGGCGAGTGGGCGCGGATCGAAGAGCAGGTGCGTCAGCTGGCCAAGCAGCGCGGCGAGGTCTACGTGGTCACCGGCCCGGCCTTCGACAGCGGCACGCGCAGCAGCATCGGCGCCGACCACGTGCAGATCCCGGACTACGTGTGGAAGGCGGTGTACGAACCCGGCAACGGCGCGGCCGCCTACATGTGCGTCAACGACAGCACCATCAACTGCGACGTGGTGTCGATCAACGACGTCATCACCATGTCCGGCGTGGATCCGTTCCCGGCGATCAGCGCCAGCATGAAGGCCAACCCGATCGCGCTGACGCTGCCGTAAGCGGGGATTCGGGAGTGGGGAGTCGGGATTGGTAAAAGCGTCCTGACATCCCTGCCCGGGTTGGGGCGGCCGGCGGCGCGTGTGCGCCGGCCGGCCGCCATCGCGCGCGCACCTCAGGCGGTGTGCGCGGTCATCGCCTCGACCAGGGCCGCGAACACCGCGCTGCAGGAGGCGCTGCCGCGCACGTCCTGGTGCATCACGATCCAGCTCTCCAGGCCGACGCGCACCTGCTGCGGCAGCACCGGCAGCAGCGCCGGCGTGCGCCGCGCCAGCGCGACCTGGCAGAAACCGATGCCGCAGCCGGCGCGCAGCAAGGCCAGTTGCGCCAGGTCGCTATCGGCGCGCAACGCGAACGCCTCGCGCCGCCACGGCGGCAGCGCACTGCGGGCGGCGCGCAGAAACGGCGTTTCCGTATCGAATCCGATCAGCGCGTGCTGCGGCAGTTCCTCCAGCGCCTGCGGCAGGCCATGCCGGTCCACGTAGTCCTGGTGCGCGAACAGCGCCACCGCCACCTCGCCGACGCGGCGCGCGACCAGCACGTCCTGGGTGGGCCGGGTCATGCGTACCGCCACGTCGGCCTCGCGGTGCAGCAGGTCCTGCACCCGGTTGCTCAACACCAGTTCCAGCCGCAGGTGCGGATGCGCGCGGCGCAAGGCCGCCAGCACCGGCGGCAGCACTTCCGCGCCGATCACCTCGCTGGCGGCGATGCGCACCGTGCCGCGCACCGCATCGCCGTGGCGGCCCGCCGCGCGCTGCAGCGACGCGGCCAGGCTGCCCATCGCCTGCGCATGCCCGCGCAAGGCCAGGGCGGCATCGGTGGGCAGCAGGCCGGTCTGCGAGCGCACGAACAGCGGCACCGCCAGCGCCTGTTCCAGCGCCGCCACGTGACGGCCGACCGTGGGCTGGGTCAGCCCCAGCGCGCGTGCCGCCGCCGACAACGAGCCCTCCTCCAGCACCGCCAGGAAGGAGCGGTAGAGTTCCCAGCCGATCGTATTGTCCATACAGAAATGTATAGCTGGTCGGCGCTCTTCGCCAATTTTCTTCTGCGGCACCCGCACCGAGACTGAGCGCCGACCCCGACGGAGCGCTGCCATGTCCTCTTCTTCTTCCACGGCCCTGGTGCTGGGCGCCAGCGGCGGCATCGGCGGCGAACTGGCGCGGCAGATGCGCGACGCCGGCTGGCAGGTGCGCGCCCTGCAGCGCGGCCTCGCCCACCCCAGCGAGGAGCGCGACGGCATCCACTGGCAGCGCGGCGATGCGATGCGACAGGCCGACGTGCGGCAGGCGGCCAAGGGCTGTGCGGTGATCGTGCATGCGGTGAACCCGCCCGGCTACCGGCGCTGGTCGGAGCTGGTGCTGCCGATGATCGACAACACCGTGGCCGCGGCCATCGCCGAGCGCGCCACCGTGGTGCTGCCGGGCACGGTCTACAACTACGGCCCGGACGCCTATCCGGCGCCGGACGAAGACGCGCCGCAGGCCCCGGTCACGCGCAAGGGCGCGATCCGGGTGGAACTGGAGCGGCGCCTGCAGGCCGCGACCGCCCAGGGCGCACAGGCGATCGTGGTGCGCGCCGGCGACTTCTTCGGCCCGCGCGTGGGCAACAGCTGGTTCGCGCAGGGACTGGTGCGACCGGGACGGCCGGTCACGACGGTGACCCTGCCGGGCGATCCAGGTGTCGGCCACCAATGGGCCTACGTGCCGGACGTGGCGCGGACCATGCTGGCGCTGCTGCAACAGCGCACGCGCCTGCCGGCGTTCGCCCGCCTGCACATGGACGGGCACTGGGACGCCGACGGCACGCAGATGGCCGCGGCGATCGCGCGGGTGGCGCAGCGCCATGGCCTGGCGCCGCCGCGCACGCGCCGCTTTCCGTGGCCGCTGCTGACCCTGGCCCAGCCGTTCTGGCCGCTGGCGCGCGAACTGCACGAGATGCGCCCGCTGTGGCGGCACCCGCTGCGAATGCGCAATGCGCGGCTGCTGGAACTGCTCGGCGAAGAACCGCATACGCCGCTGGACGTGGCGGTGGAGGCGACGCTGCAGGGGCTGGGCTGTCTGCCGGCGGCGACACCATCGACATGACGCCGATGTGTACGTAGGCGCGGCTGACGCCGCGCCTACGAAGATCCACGCAAATGGAGCGCAAGATCGCCGCCTGTACAGGAGCGACTTCAGGGCACCTCGAATGACGCATCATTGCCGCGGCTCGGCATGATGTCCTGTCTCGATGGCAGATACCGTCTTGCCCCCTAGCAGGCAA
>NZ_JAXGGI010000018.1:0-65960 GCF_034105445.1 Xanthomonas sp. LF07-6 | reverse complement strand
ACAAGTCAAAAGCCGGAGCAACGGCAAAAACAACAGCAAAAACAACAGCGAAAGCCACGCTGCATCGCGCCCCTGATCGCCTCGAGCGAAGCGCGCTACACAGCGCGCCCCATGCTCAATGCCCGCAACGCCGCCGATGCCTGCGCCAGTTCCACAGGTGCGCACCGGCCAGGGCCAGACTGCCGCTCACCGTCATCGCGGTCTCGCTGGCCTCGTCCGGGATCCCAAAGGCGCCGGCCAACAGACCGAGCAGGCCCAGTGCCGCCAGCGTCCACAGCGGCCAGGGCAGCGCGTCGCGCCGGTGCCCACGCCACAGCGCCAGCCCCGCCAACGGCGCGGCGATCGCCACGAACACCACGTGCACCCACTCGGCCTCGGCCCAGACGCCGAACAGCGGCAACGCCGCGGCCAGCAACGGCAACGCCAGGCAGTGCAGCAGACACAGCCCGGACAACAGCATCGCCGAGGCATCGAAGAAAGAGGGCGGCAGGGATTTCATGGGCGGTCACTCCAACGCATCAAGTGTTATATAGTAACATTTCCAGCCCGCCACGCCTCCGCGCCGATGCCCGCCATGTCCACATCCGCCGTTTCCGATTCCCGCCTTCCCGTCACCGTCCTGTCCGGCTTCCTGGGTGCCGGCAAGACCACCCTGCTCAACCGCGTGCTGCACAACCGCGATGGCCGCCGCGTGGCGGTGATCGTCAACGACATGAGCGAGGTCAACATCGACGCGGCGCTGATCCGCGACGGTGGCGCCGCGCTCAGTCGCACCGAAGAGACCCTGGTCGAGTTCAGCAACGGCTGCATCTGCTGCACCCTGCGCGACGACCTGCGCCAGGAGGTGCAGCGCCTGGCCGAGAGCGGGCGCTACGACTACCTGTTGATCGAATCCACCGGCATCTCCGAGCCGATGCCGGTGGCGGCGACCTTCGCCGTGCGCGACGCCGACGGCCGCGGCCTGGCCGACCTCGCGCGCCTGGACACCATGCTCACCGTGGTCGACGGGGTGAGCTTCCTGCGCGACTTCGGCTCGGCCGAGCGCCTGGCCGACCGCGGCCTGCAGGCCGGGGACGACGACGAGCGCGGGCTGGTCAACCTGCTGGTGGAGCAGATCGAGTTCGCCGATGTGATCGTCATCAGCAAGGCCGACCTGACCGATACGGTCACGCTCGACCGCACCCGCGCGGTGCTGCGCGCGCTCAATCGCGATGCGCGCATCGTCGAGGCCAGCCGTGGCGAGGTGCCGCTGGAGCTGGTGCTGGACACCGGCCGCTTCGACTTCGTGCGCGCGCAGCTGGCGCCGGGCTGGATGCAGGCGCTGCGCGGCGAGCACGCGCCGGAGACCGAACAGTTCGGCATCGAAAGCTTCGTCTATCGCGCGCGCCGGCCGTTCCATCCGCTGCGCTTCGCGCGGCTGGCGCAACGCGGCCTGCGCGACGTGATCCGCAGCAAGGGCTTCTTCTGGCTGGCCAGCCGCATGGACTGGGTCGGCGAGCTGTCCATCGTCGGTGCGGCCACCCAGACCCAGGCCGCCGGCTTCTGGTATGCGGCGCGCGAGCGCGTGGATCGCGGCCTGCTGGATACGCCGCTGGCGTTGCCGCCGTCGCCGCTGCCGTATACCGAGCTGGGCTGGCAGCGCCAGCAGACCGCGTGCTGGAACGCGCCGCCGCCGCAGGCCGAGGAGGTCGGCGATGCGCGCGAGTACGCGGCGCTGCGGGCGATGTGGCATCCGCTGTGGGGCGATCGCCGCCAGGAACTGGCGGTGATCGGCGTCGGCCTGGACGAGGCGCGGGTGCGTGCCGAACTCGATGCCTGCCTGCTCGACGATGCCGAACTGCGGCAGGGGCCGGTGGTGTGGCAGGGGCTGGAGGATCCGTTTCCGGTATGGCGGCGCTGATGGGCCGGGAGTGGGGAATCGGGACTGGGGAATCGTGAGAGCGCGGTGCGGGCGCTGAGCGTTAGCCGCCTGCGCCCATCGCGATCAGGACGATCGCCGGCACCGCCAGCAGCAGGCCGAGGCGGTTCCAGCGGTTGGTGCGTTCGCCGAGCACGGCGATGCCGAGCAGGGTGCCCAGGCCGATCACACCCAGGTTCATCGCCGCGAACACGCTGGCCGGGCTGTCCGGCAGGGCCTGATGCGCGCGCACGTAGAACAGGATGTTGCCGAAGTTGAGTGCACCCAGCAGCAGGCCGGCGCCGAGGTTGCGCCAGGCCAACGGGACGGTGCCGCGCAGGTGGCGCCACAGTTGCACGCCCTGCAGCAGCACGAAAGCCAGCGCGAAGGCGACCAGCAGCGAGGCGGCGAACGGCGTGCCGGCCTGGGCGATGCGCTTGAGCAGCACGTCGATCGCGGCGAAGCCGACCCACACCAGCAGCAGCCACGGCGTGGTGCGCGCGGTGCTGTGCGCGGCCGCCTGCGGTCGCTGCACGATGCCGACGATCGCCAGCAGGCCCAGCGCCAGGCCGGCCAGCTTGGCGCCGTTGGCGCGTTCGCCGAACCAAAGGAAGGCCGCCGCCAGCGACAGCAGCAGCGACAGCCGCTGCGCCGCGTCGGTGCGCACGATGCCGGCGTTGGCCACCGCGCGGCCCAGCACCAGGAACAGGCTCGGCAGCAACACGCCCAGCGCCAGCAGCGACACCCACGGCGTGTGCGCATCGCCCAGCGCGGCCAGCGGCGGCTGCAGCAGGGCGGCGCACAGCAGCAGCGCCGCCAGGTAGTTCCAGGTCACCGCCTGGGCCAGGTCGATGCGCCGCTGCGGCGCCAGCTTCAGCAGCGCCGAGACCAGCACGCTGCACACCACACTCAACAGGACGAAGACCACACGCAGGATCCGGATCGGGAGGAAAAAGAACGCTGCGTGCACCGCTTCGGCATGTGGCCGCGACCCAGCCCCGGTATTATGACCGCATGACCTCTCCCGCTTTCCCCACCGCTTCCGGCGCACTGACGCTGCAAGGCCCCGCCGGCCCGATCGAGGCCGCGGTCGATCTGCCCGACGCCGACGTCGCCGCGCTGCCGGTCACCGCCATCGTCTGCCATCCGCTGTCCACCGAGGGCGGCAGCATGCACAACAAGGTGGTGACCATGGTCGCGCGCGCGCTGCGCGAGCTGGGCGTGCGCGTGGTGCGCTTCAACTTCCGCAGCGTCGGCGCGTCCGCCGGCAGCTTCGACCACGGCGACGGCGAGCAGCAGGACCTGGCCGCGGTGGCCGCCTGGGTGCGCGATCAGCGTCCGCACGACGCGCTGTGGCTGGCCGGTTTCAGCTTCGGCGCCTACGTCTCGCTGCGCGCCAGCGCCGCGTTGCAGCCGCAGGTGCTGATCTCGATCGCGCCGCCGGCCGGGCGCTGGGATTTTTCCGACATGGCGCCGCCGCCGCAGTGGCTGGTGATCCAGGGCGAGGCCGACGAGATCGTCGACCCGCAGGCCGTGTACGACTGGCTGGACACTTTGGAGGCGCAACCGCAACTGGTGCGCATGCCCGACACCAGCCATTTCTTCCATCGCAAGCTGATCGACCTGCGCGGCGCGTTGCAGCACGCGGTCAAGGCCTGGCTGCCGGCGGCACAGGCGTGAGCGCGGCGGCATTGCCGTCGCAGCGCTACGCCGAAGGCGTGGCGCGCGGCGACTGGCGCGACGATCCGGCCCAGCACGCGGCGCTGGCCGAACTGGACCGCATCCATACCGCGATCGTGGACGGCGACCAGGAGGGCTGGCTGGACCGGCTGTCGGCGTTCTGGAAAAAGCCCGAGCCGGTGCGCGGGCTGTATTTCTGGGGCGGGGTCGGCCGCGGCAAGACCTTCCTGGTCGATCTGTTCTACGACGGCCTGCCGATCGCGCGGAAGTACCGCACGCATTTCCACCGCTTCATGCGCGGCGTGCACGAGCGCCTGCGCGAGCACGCCGGGCAGAGCGATCCGCTGGCGAAGATCGCGCAGGAGTGGCGCAGCCGGCTGCGCGTGCTGGTGCTCGACGAGTTCTTCGTCACCGACATCGGCGATGCGATGCTGCTGTCGCGCCTGCTCGAGCGCCTGTTCGCCGAGGGCGTGACCCTGGTCACCACCTCCAACACCGCGCCGCAGAACCTGTACCTCAACGGCCTGCAGCGCGAGAGCTTCCTGCCGGCGATCGGCTTGCTGCAGACCTATTGCGTGGAGCTGTACGCCGAGGGCACCGAGGACTACCGCATGCGCGCGCTGACCCGCTCGCCGGTGTACCGCGCGCCGCTGGCCGAGGACAGCGACGCCTGGCTGGGCGAGCGCTGGGGCGCGCTGACCGGCAATGCCGAGGCGCGCCGCGGCAACATCGAACTGGAAGGGCGCAAGATCCCGGTGCGCGCGCGCGGCAAGAGCATCGTCTGGTTCGATTTCGTCGCCTTGTGCGAAGGCCCGCGCGGTCCCAGCGACTACATCGAGATCGCGCACGAGTTCACCACCGTGCTGCTCGGCGGCATCCCGCACTTCGACCGTATGAACGAGGACGCTGCACGGCGCTTCGTCAACCTGATCGACGAGCTGTACGACCGCCACGTCAACCTGGTCTGCACCGCGCAGGATCCGCCGCCGCTGCTGTACACCGGCGAGCGCCTGGCCGGTGCGTTTGAGCGCACCGCCTCGCGCCTGATCGAAATGCAGAGCGCCGAGTACCTGGCGGCGGCGCACCGGGTCTGAGCGCAGGAGCGTCTGCGGACGCTCAGCGCACCGCGCCGGGCGCACACAGCCCGGCGACGAAGCGCGGCATCAGGCCCGCGCCAGCGATCTCTTCCAGATAGGCAACTGCCGGGCAACTGGCGCCGCCTTCGCTGCGCGCGCAGCGCGCCGGCCCGGACGCGCCGTCCTGCGGCAACTGCCGGTCCATGGCCTGGCGCTGCGCTGTCGACAATCCATCGCGAAAGGTCTCCTCGGCATCGAGCAGATCGGCCGGGGTGAGCCGGTCGGTCGGCACGCCGGGGCACTGGCGACGGGTTTCGCGGGCCAGCGCGTCGGCGCCGGCACCGACCAGCACCGGGCCATCGGGCAGGGTGTTGGGCACGGCCTTGGACATCACTGGGGCAGCGCCGAGCGCGGCCAGCAGCAGGAACGATGCGCGCATGCGGAAGCTCCTCTACGTTGCGCGCAGCGTAGTCCTGCGCCGCTGGCGGCACGAGGGCAGGGCGGCGCCCGCTTCAGCGAGGAGTCGGCGGGGCAAAATATCGCTTGCAATTAAATCGCGCGCTATGTAATGTAGTGCCCATGAACCGTACCTCTGCGCCCGACGCCACCGCCCTGCTGAAGCTGGATACCCAGCTGTGCTTCGCGCTGTATTCGGCCAACCTGGCCATGCACAAGCTCTACCGCGGGCTGCTGCGCGACCTCGGCCTGACCTATCCGCAGTACCTGGTGATGCTGGTGCTGTGGGAGCAGGACCAGCGCAGCGTCTCGGACATCGGCGAGAAGCTGTTCCTGGATTCGGCCACGCTGACCCCGCTGCTCAAGCGCCTGGAGGCGATCGGTCTGCTGACCCGCCGCCGCGCGGCCGAGGACGAGCGCCGCGTGCTGATCGCGCTGACCGCCGACGGCCAGGCGCTGCGCGCGCGCGCGCAGGCGGTGCCGGAAGGCGTGCTGTGCGCGGTCGCCTGCGACCTGCAGCAACTGACCCGGCTCAAGCACGACCTGGAAGAGGTCCGCGGCAAGCTGCAGGCCGCGGCCTGACCGATTCCCGCCCCGATCGCGCATTTCCC
Source organism: Xanthomonas sp. LF07-6 (assembly GCF_034105445.1). Lineage (NCBI taxonomy): Bacteria > Pseudomonadati > Pseudomonadota > Gammaproteobacteria > Lysobacterales > Lysobacteraceae > Xanthomonas > Xanthomonas sp. LF07-6. Next base: position 60,240 of record NZ_JAXGGI010000018.1, on the reverse strand, counting down.
TCTACGCATTTCCCTCTACCCCATGGCGCCGCGGCGCCGCCCTCCAAGGAGAACCACCATGGCTTCACCGACCACCATCGCCTACACCGCCACTGCCACCGCCACCGGGGGCCGCGACGGCCGCGCCGCCACCCCGGACAAGGCGCTGGACGTCAAGCTGTCGACCCCGCGCGAGCTCGGCGGCGCCGGCGGCGACGGCACCAACCCGGAGCAGCTGTTCGCGGCCGGCTACTCGGCCTGCTTCATCGGCGCGCTGAAGTTCGTCGCCGGGCAGGAGAAGGTGGCGCTGCCGGCCGAGACGAGCATCGAGGGCCACGTCGGCATCGGCCAGATCCCGGGCGGCTTCGGCATCGCCGTGGAACTGCGCATCGCCGCGCCGGGCCTGGAGCGTGCGACGCTGAAATCGCTGGTGGAGAAGGCGCACCAGGTGTGCCCGTACTCCAACGCCACCCGCGGCAACATCGACGTCAAGCTGGTCGTGCTCGACTGAGCCAGCGCGATGTCCGGGCCGGCGCTTGCGCCGGTCCAGGGCGACACACCACGGGCGGCCACTGGCCGCCCGTTCGCGTTGTGGGCGCCGCGCGTGTTGCCACGCACATTGAGACCACCCCGCGGGGGTGCAATAGTGTGAGCTTGATCAAATCGGGCGCGCCATGCTCAGTTCCGCCTACAACGCCGAGACCGTCGCCGCCTTCCTGCACGGCGCACGCCGTCTGCTGGTGCTGACCGGTGCCGGCATGTCCGCCGAGAGCGGGGTACCGACCTTCCGTGGCCAGGACGACAGCCTGTGGTCGCGCTTCGATCCCGAGCAACTGGCCACCGAGGACGCCTGGCGTGCCGACCCCGCCCTGGTCTGGGGCTGGTACCGCTGGCGCATGGCGATCGTGGCGCAGGCCCAGCCGCACGCCGGGCACCTGGCGCTGGCGCGCCTGGCCGAGGTCCGCCACACCACCCTGGTGACCCAGAACGTGGACGACCTGCACCAGCGCGCCGGCAGCGAGGTCGCCGCGCACGTGCATGGCCGGTTGTCGGCGCTGCGCTGCAGCGACTGCGGCCAGCCCTGGCGCGGCTTGCTGCCGCCGATCGACGTGCACACGCCCAGCCAGCGCCTGGCGCCGCCGGTGTGCGCGGCCTGCGGCGGCACGGTGCGCCCGGGCGTGGTGTGGTTCGGCGAAGCGTTGCCGGCGGCGGAGTGGGCGCGCGCGCAGACCGCGGCCGACGACGCCGACCTGGTGCTGGTGATCGGCAGTTCCGGCCTGGTCTATCCGGCCGCCAGCCTGCCGCTGCAGGCCAAGGAGCGCGGCGCCTGCGTGGTCGAGATCAATCCCGAACCCAGTGCGTTGTCGGCTCGTGCGGATCTGCACTGGCGCGACAGCGCCGCGGTGGCGCTGCCGTTGCTGCTGCAGCAGTGCATGGTGGCCTGAGCTTGGTTGTCGTGGGGGCCGTGCGCGGCGCTCAGCGCAGCGTGTGCAGGAACGCGTCCACCGCCGCGGTGTACGCCGAGGGCAGGCCCAGGTCGCGGTTGATCTCGGCGTGGCTGGCATCCTGCGGCAGCACCTCGACGCGGATGCCGCGGGCGCCGGCCTTGCTGGCCAGGTGGCGCGCCTGCGCGCAGGCATCGGCACGGCGGCTGGAGCACACCGCCAGCAGCGGCGGCGCGCTGGCGCCCATGACGTGGTATGGCGAGGCGGCGATCCAGTCGCTGCGCACGCTGCCGAAGGCGCGGTCGTACAGCGGCAGATGCCGTTGCTGCATCACCTGCTCCACGTCCATCGCCGCACTGTCCAGCGCCACCGTGCCCAGCGGTCGGCGCGCCCCGGCCTGCGCCAGCAGGTCCGGCGACAGGTCCAGCAGGCTCACCAGATGCGCGCCGGCCGAGTGGCCCATCAACACCAGGCGCGCCGGGTCGGCGCCCCACTGCGGCGCCAGTTGCTGGATCCGCGCGACCGCGCGCGCCACGTCTTCTGCCTGCGCAAGCGGCGTGGCCTGCGGTAGCAGGCGGTAGTTCAGCGACACCAGCACATGGCCCTGCGGCAGCCAGTGCGCGACCTTGTTGGCGGCCACGCCGGGGTTGTCCTTGTCGCCGTCGGCCCAGCCGCCGCCGTGCACCATCACGATCAGCGGCGCCTGACGTGCGCCGGCCGGCAGGTACACGTCCATGCGCTGCGCCGGGTCCGGGCCGTAGGCGACGTCGCGCAGCACCTGAGCGCCGGTGGGCAAGGGCGCGCGTGCGCCGTCGGCGCCGTCGCGCGTGGCCAGGCGCTGCAGCAGGCGGGCGCGCAGGCGCCCGTCCTGGGCGTGGACGGGGGCGGCGAGCAACGGCAGCAGCAACATCAGGGCGAGCAGGCAGTGGGTGGGCGAGGGGCGGGACAGGCGCATGGGCGGATCACTCCATGGAGGACGGCGAGGAGGGGCGTGGCGCGGCCGACGCGTGCGGGCGTCGGCGCGCGCCGGGTTCAGGCCGGGCGCAGGTGCAGGATGGCGCACAGGCCGTGTGGGGCGATGGGTTGCAGCAGCAACGCGCCGCGATGCTGGCGCGCGACGCGCTCGACGATCGCCAGGCCCAGTCCGCTGCCGCCATGGCCGCCGTGCACGAACGGCTGCAACGCGCGCGCGGCCAGCGCCGGGTCCAGGCCGGGGCCGTGGTCGCGCACCTCGATGCACCAGCCATCGCCGCCGTTGCTGTGCAGGCGCAGCTGGAACGGCGCCGCGCCGTGCCGTTCGGCATTGCCGACGAGGTTGCCGAGCGCGCGCTGCAGCGCCAGCGGCCGCCCGTGCAGCGGCGCCTGCGCGGGCAGGACGGCCTCCCAGCCGGGTTGCGCCGCGCCCAGCGCCTGCCGGCAGAGGTCGACTAGGTCCAGGGCGATCGCCGGTTCGTCGCGGCCGTCGCGGGCGTAGGCGATGAACTGCGCCAGGATCGCGTCGATCTCGCCGATGTCGCGCTCCATGCCTTCGCGCAGTTCCGGCTCCACCTGCGGCAGCAGCGCCAGCGCGTACTGCAGCCGGGTCAGCGGGGTGCGCAGGTCGTGGGAGATGCCAGCCAGCAGCAGCGCACGCTCGGCGGCGGCCTGGCGCACGTCGGCGCTGGCTGCGGTGAGCGCCTGCGCCAGCGCGGCGACCTCGCGCGGACCGCCGGTGGCGATCGGTGCGGCCTGTTCGCCGCGGACCAGGTGCGGCGCGGCCTGCGCCAGTTGCCGCAGCGGTCGCACCAGGCGCCGCGCGACCAGCGCAGCGGCCAGCCAGACCAGCAGCGCGCAACCGGCCAGCATCGCCACCGAGAACCGGCGCAGGCCGTGCTCGCGCGGCTGGCTGGAGAACGCCACCCACAGCGGGGTCGGCGTGGCCAGTTGCAGCCACAGGGTGCCGTCGGCATCGCGGCGCAGCGCGCGCCCGGGGCCGAGCTGATCGGCCGCGCGGCGCTGCATCGCGTCGGCCAGCGGGCCGGCGGCGCTGGCGGTGGGCGGCGCGCTGCGCAGTTGCAGGCCGGCCTCGCGCAACGCCGGCGTCAGCGCCGCGGCGGCCGGCGAGCGCTGCAGCGCCTCGGCGACATTGGCGAAACCGTGCAGCACGCGCAGTTGCTGCTGCGCTGCCGGCCGCAGCGCCAGTTCGCGGCCGAGCAGCAGCGCCAGCAGGCCGGCGCCGGCCAGCACCAGCGCGATCACCAGGACCAACTGCCCGAACAGGCTGCGCGGCCAGCCGCTGGCGCGGGAGGCAGGCGCGCTCATGCCTGCGGCCCCGGCGGCACGTACACGTAGCCCACGCCCCACACGGTCTGGATCAGCCGCGGCGTGCGCACGTCGTCCTCCAGCAGCTTGCGCAGCCGCGCCACGATCACGTCGATGCTGCGCCCCAGCGGCTCGTGTTCGCGGCCGTGCGCCAGGCTGGACAAGCGGTCGCGGCTCAGCGGTTGCTGCGGGTGCCGCAGCAGCACCGACAGCACCGCGAACTCGGCGGTGGTCAGTTTCAGCGGTTCGCCGTCGCGGCGCAGCTCGCGCCGCCCCAGGTGCAGGCGGAAGCGGCCGAAGCCGATCTCCCCGCCGTCCGGCTGCGGCGCGCCGGCCCCGCCCGGGCGGGTACGGCGCAGCACCGCACGGATCCGCGCCAGCAGCTCGCGCGGGTTGACCGGCTTGGGCAGGTAGTCGTCGGCGCCGATCTCCAGGCCGACGATGCGGTCGATCTCGTCGCCCTTGGCGGTCAGCATCACGATCGGGGTGTGGTCGCCCTGGCCGCGCAGGCGCCGGCAGATCTCCAGGCCGTTCTCGCCGGGCAGCATCAGGTCCAGCACCACCAGGTCGTAGTGGCCGCGCGCCAGCGCCTGCTGCAGCTGCATGCCGTCGGCCACCGCCTTGACCGCGAAGCCCTGGCTCTCCAGGTAGCGGCACAGCAGGGCGCGCAGGCGGTCGTCGTCGTCGACCAGCAGCAGGCGGGGAGCAGGCGCGGCATCGTCCATGGACGCCACTATCGGTTGCGCCGCGGCCCCGCGGCAACGGCCGCCGCGACGCAACTGTAAGCGGATGTTTCCGCCGCGGCGTTCGGCAACATTTGCTGGCCGATGCGGCGCCCGCGGCGCCGGCGCCATGGCTACGGTGACGCTCGGCAGCACGCTGCTGCCGTCACCGGAGAACGCCATGTCGCTGTCCCGTCGCATCACTCCCTTGCTGCTGGCGCTGGCCGCCGGCGTCCTGGTCGCGCCCAGTGCACCGGCACGCGAACACACCCGCACGCGCACCACCGGCGGCACCGACGGCGTCCGCCACGCCGCCGTGCAGGCCAGCGCCAGCGACGCGCACGGCAGCGTGCAGCGCGCCCGCCAATGGCAGGCCGACGGCCAGGGCAACGCCAGCGCGCGCAGCGCCGCTACCCGCACGACCGCCGCCGGCGGCAGCGCCACGCGCCAAGGCAGCGCCGAGCGCAACGCCGACGGCAGCGCCAGCCGCCAGGGCAGTGCCAGCGTCCAGCGCGCCGACGGCGCCAGCGCGAGCAGCAGTGGCAGCCTGGCCCGCGCCGCCGACGGCACGCTCAGCGGCAGCCGCCAGAGCAGCGTCGATGGCACGCAGGGCAGCTACCAGGGCAGCACCAGCGTGCAGGACGGCAGTGTCGTCCACACCGGCACCTGCACCGACGCCAGCGGCGCGGTGGTGCCGTGCCGGCCCTAAGCGAGGCGGCGGTGTCCGGGTCGTCCGGGGGCGCCAACGCCCGTGTTTGCGGCCGGCTTCACGACCCCGTCACGGCCGCGAACGGCCGCCGCGGCAGGGCCGGAATCGGCCGTCGACGGCAAACCGTTGCCAGGCTTAGGTTTTCGTAATTTCACCCATATTTAGCGTTGACGTCGCCGACCGACCCCACTATCTTGGGGTGGTCGGTTCCGGCGGCCCCAAGCCGCGGGATCAAAAGGGAAGCCGGTGCGGCGTGCCAACGCCAACTCCGGCGCTGCCCCGCAGCGGTAATTGGGAACGAACCCGTCATCCGCACTGAGGCGCCCGCCTTGGGAAGCGACGGGCTAGGAACCGGCCACGGCCGTTGCCCATCAGCCCGAAGACCTGCCGACAGCCGCGCGAAGCACACCGCGCGGCGCCGATCGCGCGCTCTCCGGGGGGAGAGGGTCGGTGCAGCGTTGACCGCCCGCAGGCCCGGTGCCTGCGCCGTTTGCAGTCTTCGCGACACCGCCTGCCCACCTGCGAACCCGGTCGGACCGCTGCCTGCGAGGGTCGGGCGGCCGCGTGCACCACGCTTGGAGACCTTCATGAGCCAGACCCACAGCCTGCCGGCCACCGCGTCCGTCGACGCCGCCGTCGACCCCACGACCGCTGCCGCCACTGCCCAGCCTGAGCCGACGGCCAGCAGCGAGCCGAGCAACGACCAGCGCGCCGTGACCTGGATCGTCAAGGACGGCGGCAACCGCCGCATGGCCTTCGACCGCTCGCGCCTGCAGCGCACCCTGGACCGGATCCACGCCGAGTTCCCGCAGCTGGATGTGAGCGACTACGAGCGCAAGGCCTTCGCCTTCATCGAGAAGAAGGAAAGCCTGTCGGCCGACGACATGGTCGACTACCTGATCCGCGAGGCCGAGTCGCGCGTGGACATCGCCACGCCGGAGTGGGAGTACTTCGCCGCGCGCCTGTACCTGGACCGCCTGTACAAGCGCGCCAGCAAGAACCGTTTCTACGATGCCGGCGAGAAGTACGGCTCCTACGTCGGCCTGCAGGAAAGCCTGGCCGACCGCGGCGTGTACTCGATCGACATCCTCAAGAACTACTCCAAGGACGAACTGGCCGAAGCCGGCCGCATGATCGATCCGGAGCGCGACAAGCTGTTCGCCTACAACGGCCTGTATCTGCTGGCCACGCGCTACCTGGCCACCGACAACTCGCGCAAGGTCTACGAACTGCCGCAGGAGCGCTGGCTGACCATCGCCCTGTACCTGATGCAGGACGAGAAGCCGCGCGAGCGCCGCATGCAGCTGGTCGGCGAGGCCTACTGGGCCCTGTCCAACCTGTACATGACCGTGGCCACGCCGACCCTGGCCAACGCCGGCAAGATCGGCGGGCAGCTGTCGAGCTGCTTCATCGACACCGTCGACGACAGCCTGCAGGGCATCTACGACTCCAACACCGACGTGGCGCGCGTGTCCAAGCACGGCGGCGGCGTCGGCGCCTACCTGGGCTACGTGCGTTCGTCCGGTTCGGCGATCCGCGGCGTGAAGAACTCCAGCGGCGGCGTGGTGCCGTGGATCAAGCAGCTCAACAACACCGCCGTGTCGGTGGACCAGCTCGGCCAGCGCAAGGGCGCCATCGCCGTGTACCTGGACATCTGGCACCGCGACATCGAGGCGTTCCTGGACCTGCGCCTGAACAACGGCGACCAGCGCCTGCGCGCGCACGACGTGTTCACCGCGGTGTGCGTGCCGGACATCTTCATGGAAGCGGTGGAGCGCCGCGGCGAGTGGTACCTGTTCGACCCGCACGAGGTGAAGGAGGTCAAGGGCTGGTACCTGCAGGACTTCTTCGACGAGAAGCGCGGCGAAGGCAGCTTCCGCGCCAAGTACGAGGAAGTGGTGGCCGACGAGCGCATCGGCCGCAAGGTGGTCAAGGCCATCGACATGTTCAAGCGGATCATGGTCAGCCAGCTGGAGACCGGCAACCCGTTCATGTTCTATCGCGACGAAGTCAATCGCATGAACCCGAACAAGCATCAGGGCATGGTGTATTCCAGCAACCTGTGCACCGAGATCCTGCAGAACATGAGCCCGACGCGAGTCATCCAGGAGATGATCAGCGGCGACCAGATCGTCACCACCAAGCAGGCCGGCGACTTCGTCGTGTGCAACCTGTCCTCGGTGAACCTGGGCCGCGCGGTCACCGCGCAGCCGGACCTGCTGTCGCCGGACATCCTGGAGCGGCTGATCCGCGTCCAGGTGCGCATGCTCGACAACGTCATCGACCTCAACGAGCTGCCGGTGCCGCAGGCCACCATCACCAACCAGAAGTACCGCGCGATCGGCCTGGGCACCTTCGGCTGGCACCACCTGCTGGCGCAGAAGGGCATCGACTGGAATTCGCCGGATGCCGAGGCGTACAGCGATTCGCTGTACGAGCGCATCAACTACCTGACCATCCAGGCGAGCCTGGCGCTGGCCAAGGAGAAGGGCGCGTACAAGGTGTTCAAGGGCAGCGACTGGCAGAACGGCGAGTACTTCACCAAGCGCGGCTACGACAGCGCCGAGTGGCAGGAACTGGCCGCGCAGGTGAGCGTGCACGGCGTGCGCAACGCCTGGATGGTGGCGGTGGCGCCGAACATGAGCACCGCGCAGATCGCCGGCTCCACCGCGTCGATCGACCCGATCTACAGCGCGTTCTACTACGAGGAGAAGAAGGACTTCCGCCGTCCGGTGGTGGCGCCGGGGCTGACCGTGGACACCTATCCGTACTACGAGAAGGGCGCCTACAAGGTCGATCAGTTCGCCAGCGTGCGCCAGAACGCGCGCCGTCAGCGCCACGTCGACCAGTCGATCAGTTTCAACTTCTATGTGCCCAGCGGCATCCGCGCCAGCACCCTGCTGGACCTGCACATGACCGCGTGGAAGGAAGGCCTGAAGACCACGTACTACGTGCGTTCCAACGACATCGACATCAGCGAGTGCGAGTGGTGCTCGAGCTGATCGCCGGCGTCTGACGCCCGCGCCGCGCGGCAGGCCGGTCCTGCCGCGCGCGTCCCGCATTCCCGCGCCGTCCGCCGGCGCCGTTCACCCGACTACCGAAGCACATCCATGGCCATCGCGCTCGACCGCATCAAGATCCTCGAACCGCTGCACCCCAACCGTTCCACCGGCATCATCAACGGCACCACCAGCGGCATCCTCAACTGGAACGACATCCCGTACCCGTCCTTCTACCGGGCGTACAAGGAGCTGTCGACCAACTTCTGGATCCCCGACGAAGTGGACATGAAGGGCGATGCCAAGCAGTACGGGGAGCTGTCGGCGCGCGAGAAGAACGCCTACGACTCGATCATCGGCCTGCTGGCCACGCTGGATTCGCCGCAGACGCGCTTCATCTACAACGTCGCCGAATACATCACCGACCCGGCCGCGCACGCCAACGCCGCGATCATCGGCCAGCAGGAAGTGATCCACAACGAGAGCTACTCGTACGTGCTGGCCTCGATCGCCGGCCTGGCCGACCAGAACCGCGTGTTCGAGATCGCGCGCACGCATCCGACCATCATCGCGCGCAACCAGCCGATCATGCAGGCCTACGACGACTTCATGCGCGAGAAGACCGCCGAGACCCTGCTGCGCTCGCTGATCCAGTCCTCGATCCTGGAAGGCATCAACTTCTATTCCGGCTTCGCGTATTTCTACAACCTGGTCCGGCAGAACCGCATGACCGGTACCGGCAAGATCATCAGCTTCATCAACCGCGACGAGCTGGCCCACACCAAGTTCATCAGCGAGCTGATCCGCGCCATCATCGGCGAGAACGCCGAGCTGCAGACCAACGAGCTGACCGACTACGTGCACCAGGCCTTCGAGCATGCGATCCGCCTGGAGACCGAGTGGTCCTCGGAAGTGCTCGACGGCATCGAGGGCATCGACGTGGACGAGATGATCCAGTACGTGAAGTACCGCGCCAACAAGATGTCCGGCATGCTCGGCATCGAGAAGCTGTACAGCGGCGCCAGCGACAACGTGATGCCGTGGATCAAGGCCTACGCCGACAACTTCACCGAGACCAAGACCGACTTCTTCGAGATGCGCAACGCCAGCTACAAGAAGACCAACTCGGACAACGGCTTCGACGATCTGTGAGGAGCCGGGATTGGGGAATCGGGATTGGGGATTGGCAAAAGCAAACCCGCCCTGACGAATCCCGAATCCCCATTCCCGAATCCCCGCCCCATGCACATCCTGCTCGCCTACGCTTCGCTCAGCGGCAACACCCGCGACGTCGCCCGCCGCGTGCATGCGCAGTGCGAGGCGGCCGGGCACGCGGTCACCTGGATCCACACCGATCTGCAGACGCTGCAGGGCGCGCTCGGCGACGCCGCGCGTGCGGCGGACTTCGACCTGCATCTGCTCGGCAGTTGGAGCGACAACGCCGGGCGCACGCCGGCGGAGATGAAGCGCTATATCGCCGAGTTGGTCGAGGCGGCCGGCAAGACGATCGAAGTGGCGGCGTTCGGCACCGGCGAGACGCAGTGGGGGCTGGAGTACTACTGCGGTGCAGTCAAGCGCATCGCGCGGTTCTTCGACAGCGCTTATCCGTTGCTGGAGATCGAGCAGATGCCGCACGGCGACCGCGACAACGCTGCGATCGACGCGTGGTGCGCGCAGGTGCTGGCGTTGCGCGCGGCGCGCTCATCGTCGACAGGCGACGTGCCGGTGGCCGCTGCCGAGCCGGCTTCCGCGGGCACGGCTGGCTTCGCTGCGAGGGTGTTGCCGTTGCATGGCAGCGGCTGACGCCGTCGTCGTTCATCCGTTTTCCTGGCATCGCCGGCGTCCCCATCGCACGCCGGGCTTCTTCCGACATCAGACAAGGTTTCGTTCCATGCTCACCACCATCACCGTTTCCAGTGCCGAACAGTTCGCCGATGCGCTCGCCGCGCATCCGCGCGTGCTGGCCGATTTCAACAAGGACAACTGCCCTGGTTGCCGCATGCTCGACAAGTCGCTGGAGCGTTTCGCCGAGGGCGAGAGCGCGCAGGGCGTGACCCTGCTCAAGGTGAAGATGGAAGACGTGGGTGAGGACTTCTTCCGTGCCCAGGGCCTGCGCCAGACCCCGACCCTGATGCTGTTCCGCCAGGGCGAGGAAGTGGCGCGGGTGCCCGGCTTCGTGCCGCCGGCCAAGATCGACGAAGCGGTGCGCACGCATCTGGGTTGAGCGCTTGCGTTCCTGGTAGGAGTGGCTTTAGCCGCGACGGGCTTCACCGAGAGAGCTTATCGCTGCCAAAGCTCACTCGAACGGTTGTGCTTGTCCGACGCGTAAATCAAGCAGCAACAGCAACAGCAAAGGCTTGCGCCTTGCGGCGAGTTACTTTGATCAGCCTTCGGCTGCTGAGAAGCGCTTCTTTGCTTGTGCAAAGAAAAGTAACCAAAAGAAGCGCTTTACCACAGCCGAAGGCTGGTCAAGCACACCCTGCCTCGCGCCCTCCGCGCTAACGCGCTCCGGGTCCGCGGATGCACCGGGGATTCGCGGAAGGGGCATCCTGCCCCTGCCGCGAACGGCGTACATCCATGTGCGCCGCCCTTCGGGTTTTTCCCCGGTCCATCCGCCGCTGCGGAAGGGAACCCAGTAAGTCAAAAGCCAACGCAACATCAAAAGCCAACGCAACATCAATAGCCAACGCAACATCAATAGCAAAAGCTATTGCGGATACAGCGCATACATACGGCATTGCAATGGTGATGCGCCTGAGCTGGGTACACGCCGGCACAGCCACCTGTACGCCACGCACAACCGCTCCTGCAGCTTCTTCGAAAACCATCGTCGTTGCGCGTCCACCACAATCAACAGCCGACATGGGCTACCACGCGAAGTGCATTCGCTGGCGGCCGCTGGAATGACGGGGGTGTGCGCTGCAGCGGCAGTCGCTTCGGTCTTTGCTGTTGCTTCGGCTTTTGACTTGCCGGGTTCCCTTCCGAAGCGGCGGCCAGCACGGGGAAAAACCCCGAAGGGGCGGCGCACAAGGACGTGCGCCGTCCGCGGCAGGGGCAGGATGCCCCTTCCGCGGATCCCCGTGCTGGACGCGGACCCGGAGCGCGAAGCGCGGAGGGCGCGTAGGCAGGGCGCGCTTTCTTTTGGTTACTTTTCTTTGCGCGAGCAAAGAAAAGTAACTCGCCGCAAGGCGAAAGCCGTTGCTATTGCTATTGCTGTTGCTGCTTGATTTACGCGTCGGACAAGCACACCCGCACGAGTGAGCTTTGGCGGCGATGAGCTCTATCGGTAAAGCCCTTCGCGGCTAAAGCCGCTCCTACATTGCCGCTAGGGGAGTGCTGCCACCACTACCCACGCCTGCCCGCCGCATGCCCCTGCGCCAACTGCCACAGGTGGCGCACGATCGGCATCGCCTGCGCGGTGGCCGGCAGCGCGGCCAAGGCCAGTCGCGCCATCGGCACGCGGCCTTCGATGTCCAGGTAGCGCACGCCGGGCAACTGCACCTGCGCGGTCGAGGCGGGGACCACCGACACGCCCAGTTCGGCGGCCACCAGGTTGACGATGGACGACATCTGCGGCGCTTCCTGTTCGATCTTCAGTTCGAAGCCGGCCTGGCGGCAGGCATCGAGGATCTCGTCGTACAGGCTGGTGCCGAAGCTGCGCGGGAACAGGATGAAGGGTTCGCCGGCCAGCGCCGACAGCGGTGCGCGGCGGCGCTTGGCCAGACGGTGCGCGGCCGGCACCGCGATCTTCATCGGTTCGTCGGGCAGCTTGAGCAACTGCAGTTCCGAGGGCGTGGCCACGCTGTAGCGGATGAAGGCCGCATCCAGCCGTCCCTGCAGCAGTGCGGCGAGCAGGCCGGCGGTGTTGGTCTCTTCCAGCGCCAGTGTCACCGCCGGCCAGCCGCGGCGGAAGCCGCGCACCAGGGTCGGCACGATCGGGTTGAACGCGGCCGAGGCGGTGAAGCCGAGCCGCAGCACGCCGCTCTCGCCGCGTGCGGCGCGGCGCGCGGCATCGCCGGCGCGCTCCAGGTCGGCGAGCACGCGCCGGGCTTCGGTGCGGAAGGCGCGGCCGGCATCGGTGAGTTCGGCGCCGCGCGGCGTGCGCACGAACAACGGCGTGCCCAGTTCCTCCTCCAGTGCGCGGATCTGCTGGCTCAGCGGCGGTTGCTGGATGCCCAACTGCGCGGCGGCGCGGGTGAAGTGCCCGGCCTCGGCCACGGCCAGGAAGTAGCGCAGGTGGCGCAGTTCCATGTCATATCCAGAACATATGGAGAGTGGGGATATCATATATTGGACGCCGGGTGGCGGCAGGCGAATACTGGCCATCCGTCTCCCGCCGCGACCCACACCGTGAACGCCTCCAGCCAATGCCCGCCGGTGCACGCCGTGGACGATGCGCCGCTGTTGCGCATCCGCCTGGCGCTGTTCCTGGCCGGCTTCGCCACCTTCTCGCTGCTGTACAGCGTGCAGCCGCTGCTGCCCGAGTTCGCCCGCGAGTTCGGGCTCAGCGCGGCGGCCAGCTCGTTGCCGCTGTCGCTGGCCACCGGCGGCCTGGCGATCGCGATCTTCTGCGCCGGCGCAGTGTCGGAGACGCTGGGCCGGCGCGGGCTGATGTTCGTGTCGATCGCACTGGCCGCGCTGCTCAACCTGCTGGCGTCGTGCCTGCCGCACTGGGGATCCCTGGTGGTGGTGCGCGCGCTGTCGGGCATCGCCTTGGGCGGCGTGCCGGCGGTGGCGATGGTGTACCTGGCCGAGGAACTGCCGGCGAGCCGGCTCGGCGCGGCCACCGGGCTGTATGTGGCCGGCAATGCGTTCGGCGGCATGGTCGGCCGCATCGGCATGAGCATGCTCACCGACCACTTCGACTGGCGCGTTGCGCTGGCCACGCTGAGCACGGTGGATCTGCTGGCCGCGGTCGGCTTCGTGTGGCTGCTGCCGCCGTCGCGGCACTTCGTGCGCCGCCAGGGAGTGAATCTGCGCTTCCACCTGCGCGCCTGGGGCGGGCATCTGCGCGATCGCCACCTGCCGTGGCTGTTCGCGATCCCGTTCCTGGCGATGGGCGTGTTCGTCAGCGTCTACAACTACGCCGGCTTCCGCCTGGGCGGGCCGGAGTTCGGGCTGAGCCAGAGCCAGCTCGGCATGATCTTCAGCGCCTACGTGTTCGGCATCGTGTCGTCCTCGGTGGCCGGCGCGGCGTCGGACCGGTTCGGCCGCGGCCCGGTGGTGCTGGCCGGCATCGCCACCGCGGCGCTCGGCGTGGCGCTGACCCTGGCGCATGCGCTGGTGCCGGTCATCGCCGGCATCGTGCTGCTGACCATCGGCTTCTTCGTCGCGCATTCGGCGGCCAGCGCCTGGGTCGGGCGCCTGGGCGGGCAGTTCAAGGGCCATGCCGCCTCGCTGTACCTGCTGGCGTACTACGCCGGCGCCAGCGTGATCGGCTCGCTCAGCGGTGCGGCGTGGCAGCACGGCGGCTGGAGCGCACTGGTCGCGTGTTGCCTGGTGTTGCTGGGCATCGGCCTGGTCGCCGCGCAGGTGCTGCGCCGCGGCGCCGACGACAGCCGCCCCTACGGCCGCTTCGGGCCGCATCCGCCGCGCGGCGAGTGAACCGCGCTGCCGTCATCCAACGATGGTTCCGCAATGCAGATCGACCATCTCGACCATCTGGTCCTCACCGTCGCCGACATCGACGCCACCTGCGCGTTCTATGCGCGGGTGTTGGGCATGCGCGTGGTGACCTTCGGCGAAGGCCGCAAGGCGCTGGCGTTCGGCGCGCAGAAGATCAACCTGCATCGGCATGGCCGCGCGTTCGACCCGAAGGCGGGGGTGCCGACGCCGGGCTCGGCCGATCTGTGCTTTCTCACCGCCACGCCGCTGGCGCAGGTGGCCGAGGAACTGCGCGCTGCCGCCGTGCCGATCGAGGACGGGCCGGTGCAACGCACCGGCGCCCGCGGACCGATCCTGTCGCTGTACTTCCGCGATCCGGACGGCAACCTGATCGAGGTCGCCAACCCGTCGTGAACAGGGGCGCCGCCGCGGCAGCGCCCGTGGCGTTCGGTCACTCCGTGTAGCTCACCGACAGGGTCACGTTGGCGTAGCCGCCGCTGCCGCCGACCAGGCGGAAGAAGTAGCTGCCGGTCGCCGGCAGCGCCATCTGCACGTTCTGCGTGGTGCCGTTGCGCACCGAGCTGTAGTCGGCATCGCTGCCGTCGGCGCTGGGTGCGCGCACCGCACGTACGTACAGCCGGAGCTGGCCGCTACCGCCCAAGGTGCGCAGTTGCAGGTTGCGTGCGTTGGCCGGGACATCCAGGCGGTACAGCGGCCCCTGGCCCGTAGCGGCGGACAGCCGGCTCTGCGTGCCGCGCGCGATGGTCGTGGCGGTGGCTTCCTCGCCGCCGCCGCTGGCGCCTGCAGCGCGCGCGACCGCCTTGCCGGCATTGAGGATGCCGGCGCCGATGCGCAGCGTCGGCTTCACCGGGAACACGTTGGAGGTCTGGGTCAGGATGTCGCGCATCTGCGCGGTCGTCGGCACCGGCCGGCCGGCGTTGATCGCCGCGCTGATCGCCAGGGCGACCACGCCGGCCACGTGCGGAGAGGCCATGGACGTGCCCGCGTAGCCGGCGTAGGCCGGCTGGTCCGGACCATGGGTGCCGTTGTTGAGGGTGGACCAGACCAGGCCGGTGCGCACCGATCCCGCACCGCTGGATGCATCGTTGGCGTACACGCCGCCGCCGGGCGCGGACAGGGTGATGGTATTGCCGAAGTTGGAATAGTAGGCGCGACCGCCGGTGATGCCGGTGGCGGCGACGTTGATGACGCCCGGGCAACTGGCCGGCGAATAGCCCCCGGCGTCGGCGTTGTCGTTGCCTGCGGCCACCACCACCACGCTGCCG
This sequence comes from Xanthomonas sp. LF07-6, assembly GCF_034105445.1. Taxonomy (NCBI): domain Bacteria; kingdom Pseudomonadati; phylum Pseudomonadota; class Gammaproteobacteria; order Lysobacterales; family Lysobacteraceae; genus Xanthomonas; species Xanthomonas sp. LF07-6. Next base: position 45,195 of record NZ_JAXGGI010000018.1, on the reverse strand, counting down.
CGCGCGATGGCGCTGGCGATGGCATTGGCGGTGACCGAATCCTGCGCGCAGGCGCCGCCGCCGCCCAGGCTCATGTTGATCACCTCGGCGGGGTTGGCATTGTCGGGCACGCCGTCGACGTGGCCGCCCGAGGCCCACACGATGGCATCGGCGATATCGGCGGTGGTGCCGCCGCAATGGCCGAGCGCGCGGATCGGCAGGATCTTCGCGTCCGGCGCGATCCCGGCCATGCCGATGCCGTTGTTGGTGCGCATGGCGATGGTGCCGGCGACGTGGGTGCCGTGCCAGGAACTGTCGGTCTGTTCCTGCGGTTGCGCACAGCCGCCGTTGGCGACCAGGTACTTGTCGTCGGTGGTCCAGTCGCCGGTGTCCCAGCCGCCCGCGACGCGTCCGTTGCTGGCGCGGCCGGACATCAGCGCATCGCTGATGAAGTCGTAGCCGGCGCTGGCCAGCGAGGTGTCAAGGTCCGGATGCGCGGTGATGCCGGTATCGATCACCGCCACCACCACGCCCTGGCCGGTGCCGTACTGCCAGGCCGGCAACAGATCGATGCCGCCACGGTTGGGATAGCCGGTGGTCTCCGGCGCCAACGTTTCCAGGTGGCCATCGGGCGTGCGCAGGTGCCACTGCACGGCGTAGCCGGGATCGTTCGGTGCGCTTGCCGCGCTGGCCGTGGCCTGCGCGGCGCTGCGTACCGGCTTGAGCACCAGGTTGGGCTCCACGTGCGCGATTGCGGGGTCGGCCTTCAGGCTGGCGATCAGCGTCTGCAACTGCGATGGCGTCAGCGCGCGGCTGGGCCGCACCAGGTCGGCGCCGATGGCGAGGCGACGCACCCGGTTCAAGGCCGGGGCGGTCTGCCGGTAGGTGCTGGTCCAGGTGCTGGCGGTGCTGCGCGCGGCCATGATCTGGTTCAGCGTGGCGCTGGCGGCGCGCGTGTCGCGGACGGCGCTGCTGCCGTCGCGATAGGTCACGATCAGGCCGTCGTAGACGGTGGATTGCCCGGGCGCGGCCTGGGCCAGGACCGAGAAGCGCGGGGCGGTCTGCGCCTGCGCGGTGCCGGCGAGGGCCAGGCCCAGCGACAGGGCGAGCAGGTTGCGGGAAAGCGGGATGGCATGGGTCATGGCGGTGTCTCTGCGAAGATCGACGAAGGCGTGGAAATCAAGGAAGGGCGGCACCTACGGTCGTGTCACCAGCTGAAGCCGGCACCGGCGGACACGCTCTTCTCGCTGCCGGAGAAGGCGCCGCCGAGCGAGACGCTGGCGCGGTTGCCGATCGCGCGCTGGTAGCCCACCGCCAGCGCGCTTTCGCCGCCCTGCGAGCCGACGCCGACGCCGATGCGGTTGGCCCCGGCCAGGCCGGAGGTGTTCACCGCCATGCCGGCATAGGCGGCGCTGACCGCGCCCATCCGGTCGATGCGCCGGTCCAGGTGCTGGAAGCGCTGGTCGGTGTCGGTGCGCAGCTTGGTCAGGTTGTCGTCCCAGCCGGCCATGCGGCTGTCGGTGTAGGCGTTGGCGCTGCTAAGCGTGGCGCTGTCGCCGGCCTGCATCTGCGCGACGTTGACCGCATCGGTGGCCGCGCTGCCGGCGGCGACGTTGCTGATCTGGCGTTCGTTGCCGGCGCTGCCGACCGAGACGGTATTGGCGCGCGTGGCGGAGGAGCCGCGGCCGATCGCCACGGCATTGTTCGCCGAGACCGACGCGCCCTGGCCGACGGAGGTGCCGGAGGCGGCCGTGACCGTGGCGCTTTCGCCGACCGCCACCGCGTTGGTGGCATTGGCGCTGATGCTGGCGTTGGCGCCGACCGCGGTACTGCCGTCGGCGTTGACCTGCGCGTTGCCGCCCAGCGCCGTGTCGTTGGGGCCGTAGGCCAGCGCGTTGGAGCCGATTGCCGTGCCGTTCTGGCCGTTGGCGGTGGCCTGCGCGCCCACTGCCACGGCATTGGTGCCGGCGCCGACGCTGGGGCCGCCAGTGCCGCCGCCGCCCACCGCCACGCCGCCGGCGCCACTGCCGACCCGGGTGTCCAGCGCCGACAGTGCGCCATCCAGCGCCGACAGCGCCGAGCCGACCGTGCCGTAGCTGCGGCCCTGGATCAGGTAGCTGCCGCCGCTGAAGCTGCCATCGCCGCCGACCGCGCTGCCGGCGCCGAGCGCGCTGGCGATGCTGCGCAACTGCAGCACGTTGACCGCGTCGGTGTCGGCGGTGCCCGCGGCGATGTAGGTGAGCTGGCGCAGCGCACCGTCGTTGCCGAAGGCGACCGCATTGTCGCGGTCGGCCATCGAACCGGCGCCGATGGCCACGCTGTTGGCGCCGGTGGCGGCGCTGTTGTAGCCCAGCGCGACGCTGCCCGCGGTCAGTGCGGAGGCGCCGCTGCCGAGCGCGGTGGCGCCGGCGGCATTGGCGCTGGCGATGGCGCCGAAGGCGCTGGCGTCCTGCCCGTCGGCGAAGGAGCTGGCGCCCACCGCCAGCGCATTGGTGCTGGTCGCCAGCGCGGAGGCGCCCAGCGCCATGCTGTAGTCCGCGTCGGCATGGCTGTCGAAGCCCAGCGCGGTGCCGTAGTCGGACAGCGCCCAGGCGCCGGCGCCGATGGTGACCGCGCCCAGTCCGTTGGATTGCGCCGGCACGCCCGCATTGCTGGCGCCGATCGCCACGCTTTGCTGGCCGGCCGCCGAGGCGCTGTCGCCGATCGCGATGCCGCCGTCGCCGCTGGCGGTGGCGGTGTAGCCCATCGCCACGCCGAAGAAGCCGGAGGCGACGCTGTAGCCGCCGTTGGCGACGGCGCCGGTGCCGCTGGCATTGGCGGCATAGCCGAACGCGCTGGCCTGCTCGGCGCTGGCGCTGGACGAGGAGCCGCTGGCGGTGGCGTACTTGGCGCTGGCCGATGCGGTGGCACCCACTGCGGTGGCGCCGGAGCCACTGGCGCTGGTGTTCCAGCCCAGCGCGCTGGCACTGTCAGCGGTTGCGGTGGCGGCCGTGCCCAGGGCCAGGGAACCGAAGCCGGTACTCTGCGCGCCGGCCGAGTCGCCGTAGGTGCTGCCGAAGAAGCTGCCGCCGATCGCGATCGCCGAGGTGCCGCTGGCGACCGCGCCGTCGCCCATGGCGATGGCGGCGCTGTCGGAGGCGACGGTGTGGTGGCCGATCGCGATGGCGAAGGCGCCGGAGGCGTCTGCGCGTGCGCCCATCGCCACCGCGCGCAGGCCGGCGGCGCTGGCGTAGTCGCTGCCGTCGTTCAAGCCTTCGGCCAGGAAGTAGTGGGTGGTGTTCTGGGTGCCGGGCTGCACGTCCTGGGTGGTGGCGTCCTGCGGCGCCGCGTCGGCGTCGGCGCTGTCCGTCTCGGTGGGGGTGGCGTCGCCCTGCGGCGCCTGCGAGGGCGGCTGGGTCGCCGCGGTCGGTGCCGTGGCAGTGACCGCGAAAGCGCTCGAGGGCAGGCTCAGCGCGAGCAGCAACGCGGCGGTCAACAGACCGTCAGAGGCCTGCGGCAGGATGGACGAGGACGACGACAGCGGGCGCATGGCGGCGCGCAGGGCATTGGGCAGAAGAGGCATGGTCGATTCCGGGCTGGGGCCGGGAGCGTCGTCCCGACAACGAGTCAGGCCCGATTAAGGCCGCAAGCCCAGCCCCCTTCAATGCACGCAAATTCACGTCTCCCTCACGGTAGACTCACCGTCATGGGAGCCTGGGTGAGATGGGGTGCGCACTCTGCGCCGGTCGCGCTTGCCGCGCGGCTGTGGCGGCGCCTCTCGCTGTGGCTGCGCCGGGTGCCGATCGCCGATCCGCTCGACCGGCGCAACGCGCCCGCGCTGCAGGTGCTGTTCGTGTTCCTGGGCAGCGAGATCCCGCTCAACAAGCTCTACCACCTGCTGACCGCACCGCGCATCGAGATGAGCACGATGCAGCTGGCGGTCGATGTGGGCACCGATGCGGCGATCGCCGCCGCGGCCTGGGCCGCGGTCTGGATGATCCGCCGCGGCTTGCTGAAACAGGCCACGGCCATGTTCATCGCGGTGGTGCTGTGCTCGGCGGTCGCCGCCAACCTGGCGTTCGGCTACCAGCTGCAGGCCTTCGATCCGTATCCGATGATGATGCTGACCCTGGCCGCGCTGGTGATCGGACGTCGTGCGCTGTGGCTGGTGTACCTGTGCATTCCGCTGATCTTCTGGCTGGGCATGGAAAGCCCCTGGGGCCAGGACCCGCGCGGCACCCGCAGCCCGTTCCAGAACCTGCCCTCGCTGGCGCTGAGCTACCTGATGATCACCCTGGTGCTGGATCGCACCGTCGCCGCGCTGCGCGAGAGCCTGTGGCGCGCGCGGCGCAGCGCCGCGCGCCTGCGCGTGGAGATGCGCGAGCGCACCCTGGCGCAGCAACGCCTGCTGCACCTGCAGAAGATCGAGCTGGTGGAACAGTTGGCCAGCGGCGTATCGCACGACTTCAACAACATCCTCAGCGCGATCCTCGGCTACACCGAGCAACGCCATTGCGTGCACGAACTGGACTATCACCCGCCGCGCGATGCGCTGGTGCTGGCCGATGCACTGGAAGGCGTGGCCCTGGCCGCGCATCGCGGCGTGGCGGTCAGCCGCAAGCTGCTCAGCTTCAGTCGCCGCGAGGCGAGCGTGCCCGAGCGCTTCGATGCCGGCGAAGCGCTGCGCAGCCTGCAGCCGATGCTGCGACAACTGTTCGGTGCCGCGGTACAGGTGCGTCTGGATCTGGCCACCGAAGCGGCGCCGGTGTTCCTGGATCGCAGCCGCTTCGATCTGGCGCTGCTCAACTTCGCCGCCAACGCGCGCGATGCGATGCCCGGCGGCGGCTGCTTTTCGCTGCAACTGCGCCGCGATGGCGAGGCCGTCGCCATCGCCATCGCCGATACCGGCGTGGGCATGAGCGAGGCCGTGCAACGGCAGATCTTCGAGCCGTTCTTCACCACCAAGCCGGCCGGGCAGGGCACCGGGCTGGGCCTGGCGGTGGCGTTCGAGATGGCGCAACAGGCGCATGGCAGCCTGCAGGTGCGCAGCGCGCCCGGCGCCGGCACCTGCTTCGTGCTGCGCCTGCCGCTGGCCGGGCTCAGCGCTCCTGCGGCATGAGCAGATAGCCTTCGCCGCGCACCGCGCGCAATGGCAGCGCGCTGCCGGTGCGCTCCTGCACTTTCTGCCGCAGCCGATGCAACAACGCGTCCAGCCGGTGCGGATCGATCTCCAGCCCGGCATTGCCGCCGAGCATGCCGACCAACGCATCGCGGCTGACCAGGCGCCCGCGCGCCTGCCACAGGCTCTGCAGCACCTTGCGTTCGGACGCGGTCAACGGCACCGCCTGCCCGTCCGGCGCGAACAGGCACCAGCCGTCGTCCTGCAGTTGCCATTCCTCGCTGGCCGGCGCGCTCGGCCGCAGCATGCGCCGGGCCACGCTGAACAAGGTGGCGGCGAGGATCTCGATCTGCACCGGCTTGATCAGGTACGCATCCGCACCCTGGACCAGCCCGCGCACCAGATCCGGCTGCTCGCCGCGGCCGCTGAGGATGACGATGCCCATGCCGGGGCGGCGTTCCTGCAGTTGCTGGGTCAGGGTGAAGCCATCGCTGTCGGGCAAGCCGATGTCGAGCACGATCAGATCGAAACGCTGCGCCTCCAGCGCCGCCCACAGCGCCTGCGCGGTGCGCAGCGGCGTGACCTCGAAGCCGTGCCGCTGCAGGCCCGGCAGCAACACGCGGTCGCGCAGCACATCGTCGTCCTCCAGCAACGCCACCCGCAGTGGGGCGTTGGCGGCAGCGGCGAGCGGGGACGGGGTGGGATCGGAAACGCGGCTCACGAGACGGAATCGGCGAAGGGATGGCATTCCTCACGGAGGCGGCGTGCGGCCAGCAGGGTGCAGTGAACGCCGAGCATCCTGCCGCGCCCTGGACAGTAGCCAGTTTCCAGCGGGCTTTCAATGCGCGCGGCAACGCTTCAGCGGCCGTGGCGGCCAGGGCTTGCGTTGCTGCCGCCCACCCCCTAGATAGGAAGCCGACACGCCATCGTCGCGTGCGCCTCCACCACCTCCGGGACCTTCACGATGTCGCAGTTGCTGCAGGATCACGCCGCGTCCGCACCGCCGGCGGCGTCCGCGCTGGAAGCGTTCGTCGACCGCCATCGGCGCCTGTTCGTGCTGACCGGTGCCGGCTGCAGTACCGATTCGGGCATTCCCGACTACCGTGATGCCGCCGGCGACTGGAAGCGTGCGCAGCCGGTGACCTACCAGGCCTTCATGGGCGAACTGGCGACGCGGCAGCGCTACTGGGCGCGCAGCCTGCTCGGCTGGCCGCGCTTCGGCCATGCGCGGCCCAATGCCACCCATGCCGCGCTGACGCAGCTGGAAGCGCGCGGCCAGGTCGAACTGCTGCTGACCCAGAACGTGGACGGCCTGCACCAGGCCGCCGGCAGCCGCGCCACCATCGACCTGCACGGGCGTCTGGACGTGGTGCGCTGCATGGGCTGCGAGCGGCGCATGCCGCGCGAGGCGTTCCAGCAGCACCTGCTGCAGCACAATCCGCAGTGGGCGACGTTGCAGGCAGCGCCGGCGCCCGACGGCGATGCCGACCTGGAGGGCGAGGATTTCGCCAGTTTCGTGGTGCCGGCCTGCACGCACTGCGGCGGCGTGCTGAAGCCGGATGTGGTGTTCTTCGGCGAGAACGTGCCGCGCGAGCGCGTTGCCAGTGCCTTCGCGCATCTGCAGCGCGCCGACGCGGTGCTGGTGGTGGGCTCGTCGCTGATGGTCTATTCCGGCTTTCGCTTCGTGCAGGCCGCGGCCAAGGCCGGGCTGCCGATCGCCGCGGTCAACCTGGGCCGCACCCGCGGCGACGATCTGCTGAGCATGAAAGTGGAGCAGTCGTGCGCGCAGGCGCTGTCCTTCCTGCTGCCGGCGGCGGCGCGCGTTCCGAATCCCGGCACGAACTGATCCATCGGCAGTGGTTGATCGCGCTGCATGGTAGGAGTGCAATGGTCGCTTGCCGCGCCGCGCGCGGCGTCTCCATGGATCCGCATCGTGAGTCACTTGTTCTCGCCCCTCGCGCTGGGGCCGCTGTCGTTGTCCAACCGCATCGTGATCGCGCCGATGTGCCAGTACTCGGCCGAGGACGGTCGTGCCAGCGACTGGCATGTGCAGCATCTGGGCCAACTGGCGCAGTCCGGCGCCGGGCTGCTGATCCTGGAGGCGACCGCGGTGGAGCCGCGTGGGCGCATCAGCTACGCCGATCTGGGCCTGTGGGACGACGCCACCGAGGCGGCGCTGGACACGGTGTTGCGTTCGGTGCGGCGTTGGTCGCCGATGCCGCTGGGCATCCAGCTCGCGCATGCCGGGCGCAAGGCGTCCACGCACAAGCCCTGGGACGGCGGCGGCGCGATCGCGCCCGAGCAGCCGAACGGCTGGCAGACGGTGGCGCCGTCGGCGCAGGCATTCGCCGACGACGGCCCGTCGCCGCAGGCGCTGGACCTGGCCGGCATCGACGCCATCGCCGAGGCGTTCGTGGCGTCGGCGCGGCGCGCCGAGCGACTCGGCTTCGAGCTGATCGAATTGCATGCCGCACACGGCTACCTGCTGCACCAGTTCCTGTCGCCGCTGAGCAACCAGCGCACCGATGCCTACGGTGGCAGCCTGGAGAACCGCATGCGCCTGCTGCTGCGCGTGCATGCAGCGGTACGCGCCGCGGTGGCGCCGAGCATCGCGGTGGGCGTGCGCATCTCCGCCACCGACTGGGTGGACGGCGGCTGGGATCTGGCGCAGAGCGAGGCGCTGGCGCAGGCATTGCAGGCGCAGGGCTGCGATTATCTGCACGTATCCAGCGGCGGGCTGGACCGGCGTCAGCGCATTCCGGTGGCGCCCGGCTACCAGGTGCCGCTGGCCGAGGCGCTGCACCGCGCGGTGCGCATGCCGGTGATCGCAGTGGGCCTGATCACCGAGCCGCAGCAGGCCGAGGCCATCCTCGCCGAGGACCGTGCCGATGCCATCGCGCTGGCCCGCGGCATCCTCTACGATCCGCGCTGGCCGTGGCACGCGGCCGCCGCGCTGGGCGCGCGGGTACGCCCTTCGCCGCAATACCTGCGTTGCGAGCCGCATGCGGCGCGCGGCGTGTTCGACGCCTGACCGGCGCGCCGCGCGCCTGGTGGCGTCCTCCATTTCGATTCCTTCAGGGAGCCTGCAATGACGACGATTGGATTTCTCGGCCTGGGCACGATGGGCCAGCCGATCGCGCTCAACCTGCTGCGCGCCGGCCATGCGTTGACGGTCTGGAACCGCAGCGCCGCGGCGGCGCAGCCCCTGCTCAAGGCCGGCGCGCAGCAGGCCGCGCAACCGGCCGATGCGGTGCGCGGGCCGGTGCTGTTCTCGATGCTGGCCGACGACACCGCGGTGCGCGAAACCCTGCTCGATCGCGGCGCGCTGGACGCGCTCACCGCCGGCAGCGTGCACGTCAACATGGCCACGATCTCGGTGACGCTGGCGCGCGAACTGCACGCGTTGCATGCCGAGCGCGGCGTCGCCTACTTGGCGATGCCGGTGCTGGGGCGGGCGGAGGTGGCCGCGGCCGGCCAGCTCAACCTGCTCGCCGCCGGCGACGCCGCGGCGCTGGCACGGGTGCAGCCCTTGCTCGACGTCATCGGACGCAAGACCTGGTACTTCGGCACCGCACCGGAACAGGCCAACGCGGTCAAGCTCGCCGCCAACCTGTGCCTGGCCAGCGCCATCGGCACCATGGCCGAGGCGTCGGCGCTGGTGCGCGGGCACGGCGTGGAAGCGGCCGATTTCCTCGACATGCTCACCAGCACCGTGTTCGCCGCACCGGCCTACCAGACCTACGGCGGCATGATCGCCGAACAGCGCTACAGCCCGGCCGGCTTCAAGGCCACGCTGGGCCTGAAGGACGTGCGCCTGGCCCTGAACGCCGGCGAGACCCGGCACGTGCCGATGCCGCTGGCGGCGGTGCTGCGCGATGCCTTCATCGAGGCGATCGCGCACGGCGACGGCGACCTCGACTGGGCGGCGCTGGCCAAGGTCGCCGCGCGCCGCGCCGGCCAGGCCTGAAGCGCCGACGGCTCTTCAGCGGACCTTGGCGGCGCATGCCGCACACTGCGCACCCGCTTGAGCCTGGCGCGCGCTTGCCGCTAAGGTGCGGCGATTTGCTGGCGCATCACAGGAGGATGCCATGAATCCGAATTCGTCCGATCCCGGCGACAGAGCCCCGATCCAGCCGCCGCGCGCGGTCGTGCGCGAGCCCGTGCCCGGGCCCGATCACCCGGAGCATCCGGACCATCTCCTGTACGCGCAGATCCGCGAGGGCGTGCACGCGCTGGACGCCGCCTGTGGGCGCGCGCCGGACGCGATCAGCGAGCGCATGGTGGCGCGGCTGCTGCCGCTGGCCAAGGAATACGGTTTCGACCAGGTCGACCACGTGGTGCTCAGCCGCGAGATCGGCGACGTGGAGGATGGCGAGAACGTGTTCCTGGTGCGCGGCGACCTGGACGATCCGGCGCACCTGCGCGCGCACATCACCACCCACGAAGCGGTCGGCATGTCGGTGGAGGACTCGCTGGCGCGTCTGGAAAAGGTCAACCGCCGCCTGGCGCTGCGCCTGCGCCCGGAGTGAGCGCAGGCGAGTGAGCAGCGTCATGGGTGCGACGTCAGCTGCGACCGGATTTCAGGATAAGGATGCCTAAGCCCCTCTCCCCCCGGGAGAGGGGTCGGGGTGAGGGTACGGGGCGCGCAGCGCACGCGGAGTTCAAGTTGCACGAAGCTTCGCCCGTACCCTCATCCGCCCCTTCGGGGCACCTTCTCCCGGAGGGAGAAGGAAAAGCCGGCTGCGGCTGGATGGCGTGGCCTCTTCTCACCGTCCTGGTTGAGGCCGCGCCCACACTGCAGCACTGGCACGGTCAGGGACTGCACTGTGGGAGGGACTTCAGTCCCGACGTCGTGCAAGATCGGATGCACAGCGGACTTCGTCCGCCGTCGCTGCATGACAGTTGCCTCACCACGTTCCAGAGGCGGACTGTCCCGATTCCCGATTCCCGATTCCCGAATCCCGAATCCCGAATCCCCGCCTTTCCCCTATCATCGACAGATGCGCCACGACTACATCCTGACCCTGTCCTGCCCGGACCGTACCGGCATCGTCTTCCGCGTCAGCGGCCTGCTGTTCGAGCACGGCTGCAACATCCTCGATGCGCAGCAGTTCGGCGACGAGGAAAGCGGCCGCTTCTTCCTGCGCGTGCACTTCGACGTGCCTGCCGACGGCGTCGTCGCCGCGGTGAAGCTGCAATTGGAGCCGCTGGCCGCCGACTACGCGATGGACTGGCAACTGCACGACGCGCGCCGCCGCGCGCGCCTGTTGGTGCTGGTCAGCAAGCAGGGCCACTGCCTCAACGATCTGCTGTTCCGCGCGCACAGCCGGCAGTTGCGGGTGGACATCGCCGCGGTGGCCTCCAACCATCCCGACTTCGCCGCGCTGGCCGGGTCCTACGGCGTGCCGTTCCACCACCTGCCGGTGAGTGCCGCCAACCGCGCCGAACAGGAGGCGCAGCTGCTGGCGCTGGTCGAACGCGAACGCATCGATCTGGTGGTGCTGGCCCGCTACATGCAGATCCTGTCGCCGACGCTGTGCGCGGCGCTTGCCGGACGCGCGATCAACATCCACCACAGCTTCCTGCCCAGCTTCAAGGGGGCGCAGCCGTACCACCAGGCGCACGCACGCGGGGTCAAGATCATCGGTGCCACCGCGCACTACGTCACCGGCGATCTGGACGAAGGCCCGATCATCGAGCAGGACGTGGCCCGCGTGGACCACGCCATGACCCCGCGCGAACTGGTGCGCCTGGGCAGCGACACCGAGTCGCAGGTGCTGGCCCGCGCCGTGCGCCGCCACGTCGAGCATCGCATCCTGCTCAACGGGCATCGCACGGTGGTATTTCGCTGAGGCGGGGAGTGGAGATTCGGGAATCGGGAATGGGGAGCAGCAACAGCAACAGCGGCTAAGCACCCGCTTGCCCTAATCCATGGTCGCGGCGCCGACCGTCTGCATCGACGATCATCGCCGCTCTCCAGTCACTGCACCGTGGCATTTCCGATGAAGCGGGGAATGGGGCCGGGAATAGGGAAGGGCACCATCAGCAGCCGCAGCGCGGCGTTCGCTCTGCCGATTCCCCATTCCCGATTCCCCATTCCCAGCCCTCAACGCGCCGCGTTGGCGTTCATCGTCGCGTTGCGGCTGGCGTCCAGGTACTGCGCCGGATCGCGCATGCCGGTGGTGTGGCACTGGCCGGTGGTGTGGCCGCGGTTGACGCCGCCGGGCAGCTGGCCGTTGACCTGCTCCACGGTGCCGTCCTCCGGGTCGCTCAGCACCAGGTCCGAGGCCGCGTTGCAGTAGTCGTTGGTGTACCAGTTGGTCTTGGCGAAGGAGGTGGTGTAGTAGTTCACCAGCGCCCGCGCCGAGTTGGGGATGCCGGCCAGCCAGGCCTTGGCGCCGTCGTAGGTCAGGTCGTTGTTGGTGCCGCAGCCCACACCGAACCACGAGCCCACCGTGGCCAGGATGCCGGCCAGGTTGGTGCCCTGGTAGGGCGTGCCCACCGACTGCATCACCCGCCCGCCGCTGGCGTTGTCCAGGCCGCTCCAGTAGTACACGTACAGGTGCAACGCGGCCATGCCGCCCTGGCTGTGCGCCACCGTGCCGAACGAGTTCCACTGGCTGCCGAACTGCGCCAGGCGCTGCGCGAACTGATCGTTGCTGCGGTTCTGGTTGACGTCCAGGAACGCGGAGGCATTGGTGAACTGCGCCACCGGCCACACCCCGCCCGAGCAATAGCCGTGCACCAGCACCAGGCGCTTGCCGGTGGCCTGTGCCTGCATGTCGGTGGCGGCGGTGCTCAGCTGTGCCGGGCGCTCGCCCATGCGCATGCTCTCGTCGATCGCGCCGGTGCTGCGCGCCACGCTGCTGCGGCGCAGCGCCGGCAGGGTCAGCGGCAGCGTCGCGCGCGTGGCCAGCGGCACGAAGTTGTCCGGATCCTCAACGCGCAGGTTGCGCAGGGTGAACGGTGCACGCGCGCCGGCGCGGACGATCCAGCGTTCGTCCACGCTCAGCGGCAGGCGTCCGTCCTGCGGTGCGAGCATGCCGCCGAGCCAGGCCACCGGCACCGCGCTGCCGTCGCGGCCGGTGCCCCACAGCTCGCCGAGCACGCGGTAATGCGTCGGCGCCTGGCCGCCGCCGATGCGCACCGGGATCGGCAGGATCAGGCGGGTGCCGGGCTGGGCGCTGGCGGCGACCGCGTCGGCGTTGATGCGCAAGGTGGTGTCCAGCACCGGCAGCACGTGCTCGCTGGTGCGCACGAAGGCCTGGCCGCCGGCGTCGTGGCCGTGCACCACGACCTGTGCGATGTAGGTGCCGGTGGCCGTCGCCGGGAAGTCGCCGGCATACACGCCATCGCCCGCGGCGCCGTCGCCGTGGCGGCCGTCGTCGGCCATCGGCCATTGGCTGACGGAACCGTCCGGCGCGATCACGCGCAGCTGTGCGGTGTCGATGCGGCCGCTGCCGGCGCTGCGCGCCAGCGATACGCCGCCCTGCGCATCGATGCCGCCGAGCAGCGCGGTCAGGCCGATGCGCTGGCCGCGCTGCAGTTGCGCGCGGTCGCTGGGATAGGAAGCCAGTTGCGTGCGCGGGTCGCCTTCCATCAGCACATAGCCGCGCTGCGCCGTGTTGCTGCCATCGGCCTGCAGGGTCAGGGTCCAGTCGCCGTTGGCGGCGCTGTCCACGTGGTACTCGCGGGCCGGCAGCGCGGCGCCGCCGGCGCCCAGTTGGGTGGCCTTGGCGCTGGGCGCGAGCATCGGCGTGGCGGCGGCGGTGCCCATGCGTGCGCTGGCCGTGGCCGGTGCGCTCAGGCGCGGTTGCCAATCGTGTTCGCCGGACAGCACCACGAAGCGCAGCTTGCCGTTCTCCACCGGCAGGGTGGTCTGCCACTGCGCCGGGCCACTGCTGCGAGCGGCGGAGAACTCCACCGGCAGCAACGCGCTCTTGGACAGGATCGCCGCTTCCGCCGGGGCGGGCGCGCGCATCTGCGCGAACTCCTCCGGCGGTCCGGCCAGTTGTTTGGGAATCAGTTCGGCCGCGTGCAGCGCGGCGGCGGGGACGACGAGACACAGGACGCAGACGGCGGACAGGTTCGACAGCTTCGGCATGACGCGCTCTCCCTGGCGGTGCTGAGAAGCAGACGCACATGCCGGAGCCGCGACGCACCGCGCCGCCGGCAGCACGTCGGCGAGGACGCAGCGCCCCCTCGCCACGCGTTCGCCTGTGGTTATAGCCAGCGCACATTGCCGGACAAAGACGCAATGCAGCAATGCACGCCGAACTGGGATACCGGACATGCCGCAACCATCGCGATGCCCGGCGCACGTGGCGCCGGGCATCGCCAGGTCACGCCGCCTGCGCGTGCTGGCTGCGCAACTGCTGCGCCGCCGCCACCATCGCCTGCAGCGCGTTGCGGGTTTCCGCCCAGCCTCGGGTCTTCAGCCCGCAATCCGGATTGACCCACAGTTGCTGCGGATCCAGCACCGCACGCGCCTTCTCCAGCAACGCCACCATCTCCTGCGTGCTCGGTACGCGTGGCGAGTGGATGTCGTACACGCCCGGCCCGATCGCGTTCGGGTAGCGGAAGCGCACGAAGGCATCGAGCAGTTCCATGCGCGAGCGTGAGGTCTCGATCGAGATCACGTCCGCGTCCATCGCCGCCACCGCCTCGATGATGTCGTTGAACTCCGAGTAGCACATGTGGGTGTGGATCTGCGTGGCGTCGCGCACCCCGGCCGCAGCGATGCGGAAACACTGCACCGCCCAGTCCAGGTACGCCTGCCAGTCGGCACGACGCAGCGGCAGGCCTTCGCGGATCGCCGGCTCGTCGATCTGGATCACGCCGATGCCGGCCGCCTCCAGGTCGCGCACCTCGTCGCGCAGTGCCAGCGCGATCTGCCGGCAGGTCTGCGCGCGCTCCTGGTCGTCGCGCACGAACGACCACTGCAGCACCGTCACCGGCCCGGTCAGCATGCCCTTCATCGGCCGCTCGGTCAGCGACTGCGCGTAGGTGGTCCAGCGCAGCGTCATCGGCGCCGGGCGCTGCACGTCGCCGTAGATGATCGGCGGCTTCACGCAGCGCGAGCCATAGCTCTGCACCCAGCCATGACGGGTGAAGGCGAAGCCGTCCAGCTGCTCGCCGAAGTATTCGACCATGTCGTTGCGCTCGAACTCGCCGTGCACCAGCACATCCAGGCCCAGTTGCTCCTGCGCACGCACGCAGCGTTCGGTCTCGGCGGACAGGAACGCGTCGTACGCGGCATCGTCGAGCTTGCCGGCCTTGTGCTGCGCACGCGCCTGCCGCACCTGCTCGGTCTGCGGGAACGAGCCGATGGTGGTGGTCGGATAGAGCGGCAGCCGCAGCGCCGCCTGCTGCGCCTGCCGGCGCTGCGCATACGGCGATTGCCGACGGCCGGCGTCGTCGGTCAGCGCGTCCACCCGCCGCGTCACCTCGGCGCGGTGCACGCGGGTCGAAGCGCGACGGCTGGCCAGCGCATCGCGCGCCGCATCCAGCGCGGCCTGCGCCTGCGGCTGGTCGTCCAGCGCATCGGCCAGGGTGCGCAGTTCCTGCAGTTTCTGCCTGGCGAAGGCCAGCCAGCCGACCAGTTCGCGGTCCAGCTTGGTCTCCTGCTGCAGATCCACCGGCACGTGCAGCAGCGAGCACGATGGCGCCAGCCACAACCGCTCGCGGCCGACATGGCCGGCGGCGTAGCGTGCCAGGGTCAGCGCGTTGTCCAGCGGCGTGCGCCACACGTTGCGGCCGTTGACCAGGCCGGCCGAGAGCACGCGTCCGGCCGGCAAGGCCTGCAGCACCGCGTCCAGTTGCGCCACGCCGCGCACCAGGTCCACGTGGATGCCGTCCACCGGCAGCGCCATCGCCAGCTCGAGGTTGTCGCCCAACTCGCCGAAGTAGCTGGTCAGCAGCAGCTTCGGCCGCGGCGCCTGCGAAAGGACATCATAGGCGCGGCGATAGGCGGCGCGTGCGGCCTCGTCCAGGTCCAGCACCAGCGCCGGTTCGTCGAGTTGCACCCAGCCGGCGCCGGCCGCATGCAGGCGTTGCAGCAGTTCGGCGTACACCGGCAGCAGGCTGTCCAGCAGCGCCCAGCGGTCGCTGCCGTCCACGGTCTTGGACAGCGCCAGGAAGGTCACCGGCCCGATCAGCACCGGCCGGGTCTGGATGCCCTGCGCCTTGGCTTCCAGGAACTCCACCACCGGCTTGTCGCCGCGCAGGCGGAAGTGCTGGCGCCGCGCCAGCTCCGGCACCAGGTAGTGGTAGTTGGTGTCGAACCACTTGGTCATTTCCAGCGCGTGCAGGTCCAGGCCGTGTTCCTGCGTGCCGCGGGCCATCGCGAAGTAGCCGGCCAGCGGGTCGGCATCGGCCAGCGCGCGGTAGCGTTGCGGGATCGCATCGAACAGGAACGCGGTGTCGAGCATCGCGTCGTACAGGCTGAAGTCGTTGCTGGGCGGCACGTCCACCCCGGCCTCGCGTTGCAGTTGCCAGTGGCGCAGGCGCAGCTCGCGTGCGGTGTCCTGCAGTTGCGCGCCGTCGATGTCGCGGCGCCAGTAGCGTTCCAGCGCCTGCTTGAGCTCGCGCCGCGCACCGATGCGCGGGAAGCCCAGGTTGGTCACGATCGTCATGTTGCGTTTCCTCATTGCGTTCAAGGGCATTGAGGAACGAAGGAACCGCGCGCCGCGCGTCCCGTTCGCACGGACCGCCCGCCACGCCAGCGACCTTCGCCCCCGCGGGCGAACCGGTACCGCGCGGGCAGGCGGACGGCGCGGCGCGGCGCAAGGCCGGGTCGCGGTCCGGCCGCCTCCCCGCGGAGGCGCCAGGTCGAATCGGAGGACGCACGGTCCTCCGGCCGGGGCCGGTATTCGGGCTGATGGACACGCGTACCGTGCCGGCTGCGCACCTACTGTCCGTCGCTTCCCAGGCCGGCATGCGCCGGCCCAGTGCCATTGACGGAGGTCGTTTCCATTCACCGCTGCGGGGCAGCTCCGGAATGGGCAGGCGCTTGCGGCGCCGGCCGTCACCGGATTCCCGTTTAAATTCATCCCTTCATCCGAATGAAGCGATGAATACCTTCGGCGAGCGCACGATAGGCTGGAAGCGGCGGGCGGTCAAGCGTCGGTGCCACGTGATGCGTTGGGTTTCACATCATGGATGAGTCGTTGCCCTGATCGCAGGCATCGCCAGATACGCATACGCCTGATTACGGCGTAACGGGGTAGTGCAGCAGTCCAGATCCCACTCTCATCCAGCCTAGGAAATCGTCATGCCGATCTGTGCACACAACAGCGCGCCAGGCCAATGTTGCGCGCGAATGTTTCCCGGACGAAAGTCACTCGCTGTCCTCAATACGCTGCGACCGCACTCCAGACCGACAGCGTCTTTGCAACGCGGGCATGCTGCTCGCAACCTCGTGGGCTCCGAGCAACTCCGCCTGTCTGTTGTCCGGATGAAGGGAAAAATTCGCGTTGTAACCGTTGTGGTTAAGTTTTAGGAAGTTGCCTATGCAGTGACTTTGCCTAACTCGCGTTTGATGTAAGCCTCGCTCAGCCTGTGCGTGAGCTCGATCAGATTGATGATGCGACCTTCTTGGTCTTCATCCGACCAAGGAAGAACCATGTCGCCATGCATCGAGGAATTGCGGATGCGACTCCATGCATCGACTTGGTCAGAAGTAACAATTCCTTGTTCAACCAGCGATTTCAGAACTTTGGCGATGCCCTTTTTCTTGAATCCATTGAGGTAGTCCAGGACTCTGCTGCGAAGGTTGCTATCGCCTTTCCAGTCCTTGACAACCTGCTTCAGGCTATCGACTTCGCTGGTTGCCCAGTCGGCCTTCCACTCTGTCTCAGAGAACATCGCTTTTGCGATGCCTTCGACCGTGCTGGCCAACGTCATGCAAAGGACCCAGTTGGAGCCCCCGCTTGCTTGGACGATCTCCCAGTAGTATTGAGTCAGTGGATGCGCCTCGAAGTTTGGGTGACCATCGGCGTCTCGAGCTGTGGCAACTATCGTCAGGATGTCGCAGTACAGGTTCCAAAAGCGCTCGTCGGCTCCAAGCGGATCTTCGCGCAAGATGCTGGCAGTCAGCGTGGTTGCTGGTTTCCACGGTGATGGGCGGAACCTGATAAAGGCCCTGCCGTCGCCGAAATTCCGGGCACATAGGCTCGGCACGACAATTTCACCAAGCAGTAGATTCAGGGGTTCGCTGAGCCAGTTTTCCAGATGCGGATGTGGGAAATTTTGGGTGGTATTCGCCACGGCCCAGACATGTTCGTGCTCAGGTGAAAGGAAGAACTCAATCTCTGCATCCAGCACATTGATGGTTTTAGTGCCTGAGCTTCGTGCCCAAAAGACCTGCTTGTCGCCCCGAAGCACGGTCTTGACCATGTTCATGGGTATCGGTAGCCGCAAAGATCGATCAAATACCAGCTCAACACCGCTCTTCTTGGCGACCCCGAACCCTGTGGAGTCTGTGTGAAGGCTGTGTATGGGGCCGGATAGCTGCCAGATATTTGCTGCCTCTTCGCCCAAAGTCAGCTTAGTCCACCCTCCCGACCACTCTGTTCCATCGTATGCAGTCGCATTGATCCTGAATTGGTGCCGGATGTCATGCGGATACTTCTGGGCTAGGACTATCCTTTTAAAGGCATCGGATCCGTCACGTGGAGTGCCGTGCATGACAAAGCGGATACGCTTGTCCTGGCCGACCTTGATGTGCCCTGGTCCAGTAAAGACGGGTGGCTCGTGATCACGTCCTAGGATCTCCATGCGCGGGCATTCGATCATGACCGAACCCTTCAGTAGGCGATCGACCCATCTGGAGAGGGTGCGCACTGTCATTGGTGTCGATCAGGCAGCGTCAAGCTCGACGTGGACTTGCCGGCCCAGGGAAGCAGCGATGTTCACCAAGGCGTCGAGCGAGAATCGAGAGATGCGACCACGCAACAGGTCATTGATGCGTGGCTGAGTGATGCCGCATCTTTCAGCCGCAGCAGCCTGGGTCCAACCGTTTTCCTGGATCAGGGAGGCGATCTTCCTCATCAGCTCGGCGCGGACCTTGAGGTTGGCCGCCTCTTGGGCGGTGTCGGCAAGCGCATCCCAGACACTGGCGAATCGTTCGGTCTTGTTTTTGTTCATGTCACTTCCTGTCCAGCAGGGCGAAGCGTTGCTTTGCAAGGTCGATGTCCTGCTTCGATGTAGCCTGCGTCTTCTTCTGGAACGCATGAAGCACGTAGATCGCATCGGCCAACCTGGCCGTGTAGATGACGCGGTAGGCGCCGTTGTTGTCCCGTATCCGAATTTCCTCAACGCCTTGGCCGATCGTCGGCATGGGCTTGAAGTCGTCGGGCTGCAGTCCGTGCTGCACGCGATCCAACTGATATCCGGCCTCTCGCTTCGCGTCATCTGGAAAATCCCGCAGATTGCGCAGGGAGTCTCCAAGGAATTCGATCGGTTTGATGGGCATGATTATATCCGTATCGATATAAACAGCAAGTGCGTCCGGAAGAGCCCTGGTCGGGCTTTCCCCGACTTGCCTAGTCTTGATAGGTGTATCACTTCCCGCGCCGATGGACGCGGATCTGAGCCGTGTACCCTAGCGCTACGTCCTCGCGGAGACGACCGGCGATGATTTATGTGGCCCGAGCGACATGGCCAACTGACACGCAGCGTAGTAGCGAGGCCCGAGAACTCGAAGTCGACCGATCATGAGCGGAACTGAAGATCACGAAAAACAAGGCAAGCCATTGGGCCTGCGAAAAAAATTTCGCTATGCGGCCTCGCTGCGCCTGTCCGTCGCCCCGATGATGGACTGGACCGACCGCCATTGCCGCGTGTTCCACCGGTTGCTGGCGCCGTCGGCGCGGCTGTACACCGAGATGGTGCACGCCAACGCGGTGGTGCTGGGCGATCGCGCGCGGCTGCTGGATTTCGATGCGTCCGAGCATCCGCTGGCGCTGCAGCTCGGCGGCAGCGAGCCGGCGCTGCTGGCGCAAGCGGCGCGGATCGGCCAGGACTGGGGCTACGACGAGATCAACCTCAATTGCGGCTGTCCGTCCGACCGGGTGCAGGCCGGGCGTTTCGGCGCCTGCCTGATGCGCGAGCCGGCGCTGGTCGCCGACTGCGTGGCGGCGATGGTCGCGGCAGTGGACATCCCGGTGACGGTGAAGTGCCGGCTGGGCGTGGACCAGGACGACGACTACGCGGTGTTCCTGGCCTTCGTCGACCAGGTCGCCGCGGCCGGTTGCGGGCTGTTCGTGGTGCACGCGCGCAATGCCTGGCTGCAGGGCCTGTCGCCGAAGGAGAACCGCGAGGTGCCGCCGCTGCGCTACGACTGGGCGCACCGGCTCAAGCGCGAGCGGCCGCAGTTGCAGGTCGTGCTCAACGGCGGTCTGGCCGCGGTGGAGACGGCACAGGCGCAGTTGCAGGCGGTGGATGGGGTGATGCTGGGCCGCGCCGCCTACCACGATCCCTACGTCCTGCACCGGCTGGACGCGGCCCTGACCGGCGCCGCACTGCGCCCGCGTGCCGAGTTGCTGCGCGCGCTGCGCCCCTACGTCGAGGCGCGTCTGGCCGAGGGCCTGGCGCTCAAGCACATCACCCGGCACCTGCTCGGTCTGTTCCACGGCCAGCCCGGTGGCCGCGCCTTCCGCCAAGTGCTCAGCGAAGGTGCGCACCGGCCGGGCGCGGACTGGGCGCTGCTGGAGCGGGCGCTGGCGGTCACCGACGGGGCGGCACGCGCGGCGGCGTGATCCGACGGGCGCCGCCGCGTGGTGCGGGGCACCGTTCGCATCGATGACCTGATCGCTCTCATCGCCAAGCGGTCGCCGACCCATGCGGCGTCTCAATCGACGACTGCCACGCCGCCGTCTTCTGTGCGTCGTTCAGGGATTCCGTTCAGGTTTCTGGGGCTAATCTCTGGTCCTGCGGAGACGCCGCGAAGCACCTGCCGAAGGGCCTCTCCAGACCCCTGGCGCGGCCCTTGCATCGGCCTTCGGCAGGTTCATTTGACTGAATGCTACCGGGGGCGTCTGGAAAAGTTCAGACCGGATTCACCCCGAAAAATCAAGAATTTGCCTCGATTTCTCGAGGTCGTCTTCGTTCCCGCGAGGTGTCGCGCTTCACAAGTTTTGAACGTTTCCGATCAGTCCGTTAGGATGCCCGTCGTGACTTCTTCCGCTTCCCGCCACTACCGCTTTGCCGCTGTCTTCGCACTCGCGCTGGCGTCGGTCGCGGCTGGGCACGGCCGTGCGCAGCAGCCGCCCATGCCGGGTGTGATGGCGCCGCCGGAGCGCGATGCGGGGCGCAATCGGGACTATGGCGGCAGTTCGCTGTCCGACGCGGTGCGCCGGGTGCAGCGCTCCACCGGCGGGCAGATTCTCGGCGCCGAGCGCGTGCCGTTCGATGGCCGCGACATCAACCGCGTCAAGTACATGGACGGCCGTGGGCGGGTACGCTACATGGACGATCCGCAACCTGGCCGTGCGGCGCCGCCGCGGGCGCCGCGGTCGGGCGAGCCTCCCGAGCCACCACGCGACGATCACCCGTGAGTCCGGATAGTTCGGTTCAGGTTCCACACACCGCCCCGGCCACCGGCCACCTGTAAGTTACTAGGGAGAGTTCATGCGTATCCTTCTGGTCGAAGACGAAGCTCCGCTGCGAGAGACCCTGGCCGCTCGCCTGAAGCGCGAAGGCTTTGCGGTGGATGCGGCGCAGGACGGCGAGGAAGGCCTGTACATGGGCCGCGAAGTGCCCTTCGACGTGGGCATCATCGATCTGGGCCTGCCGAAGATGTCGGGCATGGAGCTGATCAAGGCGCTGCGCGACGAAGGCAAGAAGTTTCCGGTGCTGATCCTCACCGCGCGTTCCAGCTGGCAGGACAAGGTCGAAGGCCTCAAGCAGGGCGCCGACGACTACCTGGTCAAGCCGTTCCACGTCGAAGAGCTGCTGGCGCGCGTCAATGCGCTGCTGCGCCGCGCCGCCGGCTGGAGCAAGCCGACCCTGGAATGCGGTCCGGTTGCGCTGGACCTGGCGGCACAGACCGTCAGCGTCAGTGGCAGCAACGTCGACCTGACCAGCTACGAATACAAGGTGCTCGAGTACCTGATGATGCATGCCGGCGAACTGGTCTCCAAGGCCGACCTGACCGAGCACATCTATCAGCAGGATTTCGATCGTGATTCCAATGTGCTGGAAGTCTTCATCGGCCGCCTGCGCAAGAAGCTGGACCCGGACGGCGAGTTGAAGCCGATCGAGACCGTGCGCGGCCGCGGCTACCGGTTCGCGATTCCGCGTACCGAAGGCTGATCGCAGGCGCCGGCGAGCACACCGAGGAAGCGACCGCGTGGCGGCACGACCCAGGTGGTACAAGCGCTGGCGCCCGCGTTCGCTGCAGGCGCGCCAGTTGCTCGCCGCCAGCCTCAGCCTGCTGGCGTTCCTTGCCGCTGCAGGCTACGCGCTGGACCAGGCGTTCGCCGATACCGCGCTGAGCAACCTGCGCGAGCGCCTGAAGAGCTACGCCACGGCGTACGCCAACAACATCGACGTCGCCCGCGACGGTTCGCTGTACATCAACAACGACAAGTCGTCGCCGGACCCGCATTTCGACCGGCCCGGCAGCGGCCTGTACGCGCAGATCGAGTTGCCCAACGAGCGCTGGATCTCGATGTCCAGTGAGGGGCCGCTGCCGCCCAAGGGCGGCATGCTCGAACCGCGTCAGGAAACCTTCGACGGACCCTGGCCGATGACCCAGATCGACGGCAGCGAAGGCGAGGTCTACCGCTACGGCATCGGCCTGGCCTACGTGCGCCACGACAAGGAAACCCCGGTCACCATCTACATCATGGAGGACACCCGCGCGCTGGGCGCGCAGCTGCGCGTGTTCCGCGGCCGGGTGTGGTTCAACCTCGGCGGCGCCGGCCTGATCCTGCTGGTGCTGCAGGCCTTCATCCTGCAATGGAGCCTGCGCCCGCTGCGCCGGGTGATCAACGAACTGACCAAGGTGCAGCGCGGCGAAGCGATGCGCATGGGCGATCGCCATCCGCGCGAACTGGAACCGCTGACCGACAGCATCAACGCCTTCATCGAGAGCGAGCGCGAGAACCTGGACCGTCAGCGCAACACCCTGGCCGACCTGGCGCACAGCCTGAAGACGCCGCTGGCGGTATTGCGCACCCAGCTCGACAGCGGCGCGCAGGGGCCGGAGCTGCGCGAAGAGTTGGACGTGCAGCTACGGCGCATGAACAACCTGGTGTCCTACCAGCTGGCGCGCGCCGCCTCCAGCGGCCACAAGCTGTTCGCCGCGCCATTGCCGATCGAACCCAATGCCGAGGAGATCGTGCGCGGCCTGGAGAAGGTCTATGCCGCCAAGGGCGTGCTGTGCGAGTTCGATATCGAGCCGAGCGCGCGCTTCCACGGCGAGCCCGGCGACCTGCAGGAACTGCTCGGCAATCTGCTCGAGAACGCCTTCAAGTGGGCGCGCCGGCGGGTGCTGCTGAGCGTGCGCCCGGAGCCGGCCTCCGGCAGCCGCCGCGCCGGCCTGATCATCGCGGTGGAGGACGACGGCCCCGGCATCGCGCCGGAAGAGGTCGCCCACATCCTGCAGCGCGGCGTGCGTGGCGACGAGCGCGTGCATGGCCACGGCATCGGCCTGGCGATCGTGCAGGACCTGGTCAAGGGCTACCGCGGCGAGCTGCAGGTCAGCCGCTCCGAGGAACTGGGCGGGGCGCGCTTCCTGGTCACCCTGCCGCCGGGGTTGTAAGCCCAACAACACGCTCCTGTGCTGGTCTGGGACCGGTATCCCGCTGCGCAGCGACTGCCCGCGCCAATCGAGTCGCCGCCCGCGCCGCTGCAGTGCAGCAGCAGGTGAATCCCGTGCAAATGACCGGGAGGTTTCCGACAGAGGCTTAACGCGACCGGCGCGCAGCTGGCGATACTGCGCCGGTCTTCACGCCGCTTTTCGTCCAGGAGCCCCGCATGTCCGCATCCCGGCATCGTCCTGCAGCAACGCGTCTGCGCGTGCGCGGCCGGCGCGCGCTGCGCAATACCCAGCGATTGCTGCTGTCGTTGCTGCTGGTGCTGTTCACCGTCGGCGCCATCGCTGCCACCGACAAGGTGCTCAAGCGCGACGATGCGCGCTGGCTGCAGTCGATGACCACCGGCCTGGACAGCGCCAGCGTGGCGCAGTTCGAGCGCGATGGCCGCAAGCGCTTCCTGCGCGAGCAATTGCAGGCCGACGGTGGCGATGCCGCCCTGCCGGCGCCGGTGCGCGCGCAACTGGACGGCTACGCCGCGCTGCACACGCCGGTCCAGGAACTGCTCAAGCAGCAGGCCGCCGCACAGCAGGCGATCAAGGCGATGCCGGATGGCGATGCCAAGGTCGCGGCGAAGAAGGCCGCGCAGCAGCGCGGCGATCTGCTGCTGAACCAGGCACGCCAGGCGCAGCTGCTGCGTTCCATCTACGCGCCGGATCAGCTGCGCGAGCAGATGGTGTGGTTCTGGCTCAACCATTTCAGCGTGTTCGCCGACAAGGGTCGCCTGCACTGGACCGTGGCCGACTACGCCGACAACGCGATCCGCCCGCACGCGCTGGGCAAGTTCTCCGACCTGGTGATGGCGACGCTGGAGAGTCCGGCGATGCTGGAGTACCTGGACAACGCGCAGAACGCCAAGGGCAAGGTCAACGAGAACTACGCGCGCGAGTTGATGGAGTTGCATACCCTCGGCGTCGATGCCGGCTACACGCAGAAGGACGTGCAGCAACTGGCGCTGATCCTCACCGGCGTCGGCATCGCGCCGGTCGACCGCGACGGCCCGCCGAAGCTGCCGCCGGCGCTGCAGGCGCAGTATGTGCGCCGTGGCGCGTTCGAGTTCAATCCGGCGCGGCACGAACCCGGCGACAAGACTCTACTCGGCCAGCGCATCGCCGGCGGCGGCTTCGACGAGGTCGAGCGCGCTGTGCAACTGATCGTGCGCCAGCCGGCATGCGCGCATTTCATCTCGCGGCAGTTGGCCGAGTACTTCGTCGCCGACGATCCGCCGCCGGCGCTGGTGGAGAAGATGGCGCGCACGTTCCAGCGCAGCGACGGCGACATCGCGGCGGTGCTGCAGGTGATGTTCACCGCACCGGAGATGGCGGCCGGCGCGCCGCACAAGTTCAAGGATCCCTATCGGTTCCTGGTCTCGGCGCTGCGCCTGGCCTACGACGGGCAGACCATCGTCAATCCGCAGCCGTTGCTGGGTTGGTTGAACCAGATGGGCGAGCCGAGTTTCGGACGCATCACCCCCGATGGCTGGTCGCTGCAGTCCAGTGCCTGGAACAGCTCCGGGCAGATGGCGCAACGCTTCGAGATCGCGCGCGCGATCGGCAACGGCAACACCCAGCTGTTCACCGTCGATGGGCAACAGCGCGGTGGTTTTCCGCAACTGAGCACGCCGCTGTACTACCACGCGATCGAGCCGCAACTAAGCGATGCCACACGCCAGGCGCTGGCGCAGGCGCGCTCGCAGCAGGAGTGGAACGGCTACCTGCTGGCGTCCCCCGATTTCAATTACCGCTGACTGCGGCCTTCGCCGCCCGGAGTTCCGTCATGCACCGTCGCCGCTTCCTGCTCGCGTCCGCCGCCGCTGCGGCCAGCCTGCCGTTCGCCGGGCGCCTGTTCGCCGCACCGGCGCCGTCGCCGCGCCTGTTGGTGGTGTTCCTGCGCGGCGGCTACGACTGCAACAACCTGCTGGTGCCGTACGCGAGCGATTTCTACTACGCCTCGCGGCCGAGCCTGGCCATCGCCAGGCCGGATCCGGCCAATCCCAACAGCGCCATCGCGCTGGACACGCAGTGGGGCCTGAACCCAAGGCTGCGCGACACGCTGATGCCGCTGTGGACCGACAAGCAGCTGGCCTTTGTGCCCTTCGCCGGCACCGACGACCTGTCGCGCAGCCACTTCGAGACCCAGGACAGCATCGAGGCCGGGCAGCCGGCCGGGCAGCGCAGCGACTACCGCACCGGCTTCCTGGCGCGGCTGTCGCAGGTGGCGACCGGCACGCCGTCGATCGCCTTCACCGATTCGCTGCCGCTGAGCTTTCAGGGCGGTGGCGACATCCCCAATCTCTCGCTTAAGCGCAATCCGACCCCGGCGTTCGACCAGCGCCAGGCCGATATCCTCGCCGGCATGTACCACGGCACCCAGTTGGCCAGTGCCGCGCACGACGGCCTGGCGCTGCGCCAGCAGGTCTCGCAGGCCCTGCGCGACGAGATGCAGCAGGCCAACCGCGGCGCCGCCAGCGCGCGCACCTTCGCCGACGAAACCCGCCGCATCGCCACGCTGATGCGCGAGCGCTACCGGCTCGGCTTCGTTGACGTCGGCGGCTGGGACACGCACGTCAACCAGGGCAGCACCGACGGCGCGCTGGCCAACAACCTGGCCAACCTGTCCGAGGGGCTGTCGGCCTATGCCGAGGCGCTGGGACCGGAGTGGCGCAATACGGTGGTGGTGGTGCTGTCCGAGTTCGGCCGCACCTTCCGCGAGAATGGCGACAAGGGCACCGACCACGGCCACGGCACCACGTACTGGGTGCTGGGCGGCGGGGTCAACGGCGGCCGCATCGCCGGCGAGCAGGTGGCGGTGAGCAAGGACAAGCTGTTCCAGGACCGCGACTACCCGGTGCTGACCAACTACCGCGACATGTTCGCCGGCCTGCTCGGCCGCATGTGGAGCCTGTCGCCGACGCAACTGCAGAAGGTGTTTCCGCAGGCGCATGCGCGGGATTTGAAGTTGGTGTGATGCGTTTTCCGCGATGGAGGGATTCGGGAAATGTCCTGTAGGGGCGGCTTCAGCCGCGACGGGTGCACTGTGGGAGGGACTTCAGTCCCGACGCGTGACGCGCTCGACTCCCCGTAACGCATGCGTTGTCGCGTTCATCGCGGCGACGTCTTGAAGCGATGCCTCAAGACGCGATGGCCGCTCAGTCCGCGGCAAACGGAGAGCGACCATAGAACCGCGCCAGATGCGCCGCCACTTCCGGCATCTCGCGTTGCAGCCGCTCTGGCGCGGAAAAGTGATATTCGCTGACCACCGCGAAGAACTCTTCCGGCGCTTCGGCGGCGTAGGCGTCGATCTCGCTGGCGCGGCCGCGGTCCACGCGCGCGCAGAAGGTATCGTAGCTGCGCTGGAAATCGGCGGCCCATTGCCGCTGCCAGGCGCGCGGCAGCAGCGGCGTGCCGTCCAGGGCGCCATCGAGCACGTCGAGCTTGTGCGCCATTTCGTGCACCGCCACGCAGTAGCCGGCACGTGGATCGTCCAGGTCGGCCTGCACGTCGGCCCAGGACAGGATCAACGGGCCGCTGTCCCAGGATTCGCCGATCAGTTCGTCTTCCCACTCGTGCAGCACGCCGGCCGCGTCGACATGGCTGCGCTGCACGCGGAACGCGTCCGGGTAGACCAGCAATTGCGACCAGCCGCGCATGCCCTCGCTGCCGTACTCCAGCAGCGGCAGACAGCACAGTGCGGCGAGCAGGCCGCACTGCCGGGCATCCAACTGCAGGCCGCCCAGCGGCGAGATGGTCTTGCGATGCAGGAATTCGCTGGCCAGCGTACGCAGGCGCTGTTCGCGCGGCGCATCCAGGGCGGCGACCCAGGCGCAGTCGCGGCGCACGGCCTGCCAGGTAGGGTCATCGATGGCGGCGGGTTTCGACCACCGCCCGCGCAGCCAGCGTGGAATCAGCGGAACATCCCCGGCAGGAAGCTGTGCCACTTCGGCATGCGCATGCGCGGCACCAGGTCGCTGTCGCTGCCGCCGCCCGTGGTGGTCGAAGCCGGCTTGCCGGTGGAGGCGGGCGCATGCAGCGCCGCGGGCGGGCGCGTCGGCGTGCTGTCGGCATCGGCCGCGTCGCCGTAGGTGCAGTCGGTGTGCGGCTTCTCCGCCAGCACGTTGGACGCGTGGGCGGCGGCGAGTGGCAGCAGCAACAGGAGCAGGCAGGGCAGGGAACGGCGCATCGTCGGCATCCAGGGCGAGCGGCGGTGAATCCCGATTCTAACGCGGTTTTCACCCAATGCAGGGCCCCGGCCCTGGGCGCCCGGGGGGCGTTGCCGCATACTTTTCGGTTCACGAGGGCGCGCCACTGCACGCCCAGGGGCGGAACGAGGCGATGGAACCGGCGTTGGACGAGCGCGAACTGTTGGCCAGGCTCAGCAAGGGGCCCCTGTCCGGCGATGCCCTGGCGCGCGCCTGCGGGCTGACCCGGGCGGCGGTGTGGAAGCGCATTCAGGCGCTGCGCGCGGCCGGGGTGGAGATCGAGGGCCGGGCCGGCGAAGGCTATGGCCTGGCACGGCCGCTGGAACTGCTCGACGCCGCGGCGATCCGGGCCGGACTGAGCGGGCCGGCGGGCGCCGAGCTGGCCGGGCTGGAGATCGCCTGGAGCCTGGTCTCCAGCAATACCACCCTGCTGCAGCGGCCGGCGCCGGCGCAGGGCAGCGAAGTCCTGATGGCCGAGCGCCAGACCGGCGGCCGTGGCCGCCGTGGCCGGGTCTGGGCGTCGCCGCTGGCGGCGCATCTGTATCTGTCGGTGGCGCGCAGCTTCCAGGGCGGGCTGGGCCGGCTGGGCGGCTTGAGCCTGGCGGCCGGCGTGGCCGTGGCCGAAGCCCTGCGTGCGGCCGGATTCGCCACGGTCGGGCTGAAGTGGCCGAACGACCTGCTGGCCGACGGGCGCAAGCTGGGCGGTCTGCTGGTGGAAGGCGGTGGCGAGTTCGCCGGGCCGGCGCGGGCGGTGATCGGCCTGGGCCTGAACGTGGCGATGCCGGCGGCCGCTGCCGCGGACATCGACCAGCCGTGGACCGACCTGACGCGGCTGGCCGGCGGCGCGGTGTCGCGCAACGCGATCGCCGCGGCGGTGCTGTCGCAGCTGCTGCCGGCGCTGGCGCTGTTCGATGCGGAGGGACTGGCGCCGTTCCTGCCGCGCTACGCCGCGCTGGATCTGCTGGCCGGACGCGCCGTGCGCATCGACGATGGCGGCCAGGTGCGCGAAGGCACGGCCCTGGGGCTGGCCGAGGACGGCGCGCTGCGGGTGGCCTTCGCCGACGGCGAGCAGCCGGTGCACGCGGGCGACGTCAGCGTGAGGCCGGCATGAGCGACTGGCTGTTCGACCTGGGCAACTCGCGCTTCAAGTTCGCCGCGCTGGAACACGGGCAGGTGGGCGCGGTGCAGGCCTGGCCGCATGGTGCCGAGGCGATGGACGCGGCGGCGGTCGCGGCGCTGCCGCAGGGTGGCACCGCCTACGTTGCCAGCGTCGCCGCGCCGGCCCTGACCGCCACCGTGCTGGAGGCGCTGCGCAGCCGTTTCGCGCAGGTGCAGGTGGCGCGCACCGAGGCTGCCTGTGCCGGGGTGCAGATCGCGTACGCGCGACCGCAGGCCTTCGGCGTGGACCGGTTCCTGGCCCTGCTCGCCGCGCATGGCGGCGGCGATGTGTTGGTGGTGGGCGTGGGAACGGCGCTGACCGTGGACCTGCTCGATCGCGACGGCCTGCACCACGGCGGCCGCATCGCGCCGTCGCCGACCGTGATGCGCCAGGCGCTACAGCAGAAGGCGGCGCAGCTGCCGGCCGAGGGCGGCGACTACCACGAGTTCGCCGCCGACACCGCCGACGCCCTGGCCTCCGGCTGCGACGGCGCGGCAGTGGCGCTGATCGAGCGCAGCCTGCAGCAGGGCGAGGCCTTGCTCGGACGTCGACCGCGGCTGCTGCTGCACGGCGGTGGGGTGCCGCCGCTGTTGCACGCGCTGCCGCCGGCCGAGCAGCGCCCCGCCTTGGTCCTGGACGGACTGGCGCTGTGGGCGCAGGCGCACGCCGTGGCCGGTGCCGGTGCCGGTGCCGCCTGAGCCGGCCGGCGCAGGCGGCCGCGATGCGGCGCGGCGAAGGCGGACGTTGCGCCGAAGTCGCAACGTCCCACGCAAACGCCACTGTCTCTCCCAACGTGCATCGCACGCTCTAGAATCCGGCCATGCTCGTTCGCGCCCTGCTCGTCGTCCTGACCATCCTCAACCTCGGCGTCGCGGTGTGGTGGGCGATGCAGCCGCCGACGCCGCCCCCGGTGCCGATGCCGGCCGTGCCGGCCGGGGTGGCGACGCTGCAACTGGTCAATGAAGCGCCGGCGCCGGCTGCTGCGCCAACTCCGCCGGCGTCTGCGCCTGTCGCCGCGCCAGCCGATGCGCAAGCGGACACCGCCGTCGCCGCCGATATTGTCGGAGCGGTTCCGGCGCAGGCTGACGCGCCGGTGGCTCCGACCACAGCTGCACCCTCCAATGCGCCCGCGCCGCCCGCTGCCGTGCCTGCGCCCGCTCCAACCCAGGCCCAGGTCGAGCCTGCGGCGAAGCCCCCTGCCGACGCGGCGGTGTGCCTGAGCGTGGGGCCTTACCCGGATCGCGATGCCGCCCAGGCGGCCGTCGCCGCGCTGGCCCCGGGCGCGCCGCGTCCACGCCTGCGCGAGGCCGCCGACAGCGATGCCACCAGCTTCCGCGTGATCCTGCCGACCATCGGCGGCGAGGACGGCCTCAGGCAGGCCACCGAGCGCATCGTCGCCGCCGGCATCCGCGACTATTACCCGTTGCGCCAGGGCGATGCCGGCAATGCCATCGCCCTGGGCCAGTACCGCAGCCGCGAGGGGGCCGAGCGCCGCCGCCAGGAACTGGCCCGTGCCGGCTTCAACGCCGACCTGATCCCCAGCGGCGGCAGCGGCCAGTCGCGCTGGTGGCTGGACCTGCGCGCCGACTCCGCGGCGCAGGCCGCGACCCTGCGCCGCCAACTCGGCGCCGCGCGCCAGCGCACCGTGGACTGCGGCACGCTGCGCTAGAATGCCGTACCTGCCCGTGCACGGCGCCGCGCCGTAGGGCGTGTCGAGGCCCGCGCCAGCAGGTAGACTGCCCCGGGCCCGCCCGCGGGCGTCGTCCACCTTGCCGCTTTAGCTCAGTCGGTAGAGCAACTGTCTTGTAAACAGTAGGTCATCCGTTCGATTCGGATAAGCGGCACCATCTTCGATCCGCCGGCATCCGCAGATGTCCGCGCTGCGCCATCAATCCGCTGAAACAGCGGGTTTTTGCTTTCTGTCGCGTGCCCTCACGAACATCCGGTCGAGCAGGGAGCAACTGCGCGTCACGCGAGCAGGGTGTGGCGTGGCGGATGGCAAGCACGCAGCAGCACAACCGCGAGGCAACAGCCGCTCAACCGAAGCGCGGTTGGATCGCCGCGTGTTGTCGCGAGCTGCGCTACGGGCTTCGCGGCATGAGCAAGAACTGCGCGCGCGCGGAAAGCGGACAACCCTGCTGCTGCAAGAAGGCGATGGCCTCTCTGGTGCGCCGGAGCAGCCCGGTGTTCGCGATGAAGGTCGTCTTCGCTCCCTGGAAGGCCAGCACGACGTTCTCGGTTCCCCATGCCTTCCGATAGTCCACGCTGGCGATCTCGCTGTACGGACGGGTGCGCGTGCGAAGCACGCGGTACTCCACGTGGTCCGCGTGCAGGATCAGCATGGGGTTGAGGCTGTTGTGCGCCCACGCGAACCAGGGAAGGAACGTGAGCCCGGCGAACGCGGCCTCCAGGGTCACGGTCAACGGTTTTTCCAAGGCGATCTCCAGAAACGGCGGAGCAGCGTAGCCAGGCGCTGCCATCGACGTCCAACCGCGCGCCTCCGCCTGCTGCGCCGCGGCGAGTCGTGACATGCCGGTCCCGCTAGACTGGGCCACTTTTTTGGCTGGAGCGTATGCGCATGAAGTCGTCCTTTCTGCCGGTGTCCCTGATCGGCGTTCCCACCGATATCGGGGCCGGCCACCGCGGTGCGCGCATGGGGCCGGAGGCACTGCGCATCGCCGGCCTGCACGAGGCGCTGGCCAATCGTGGCGTGGAGGTGCGCGACATCGGCAACATCGATGGCCCGCGCAATCCCTGGCAGGCGCCGGTCGACGGCTACCGCCACCTGGACGAGGTGGTGGCCTGGAACCGCGCGCTGATGGAGGCCAGCTACGCCGAGCTGCGCGCCGGGCGCATGCCGATCGTGCTCGGCGGCGACCATTGCCTGGGCATCGGTTCGATCACCGCGGTGGCGCGTTACTGCCGCGAGCAGGGCCGCAAGCTGCGCGTGCTGTGGCTGGACGCGCACTCGGACTTCAACACCAGCGAGGTCACGCCGTCGGGCAACGTGCATGGCATGCCGGTGGCCTGCCTGTGCGGGCTGGGCCCGCAGGCGCTGACCGAGCTCGGCGGCAGCGCGCCGGCGCTGCGCCCGGAGCAGGTGCGGCAGATCGGCATCCGCTCGGTCGACCCGGACGAGAAGCGGCTGATCAAGCAGCATCGTGTGGACGTGTACGACATGCGCTACATCGACGAGATGGGCATGAAGCGGACCATGGAGGCGGCGCTGGACGGGCTCGACGCCGACACCCATCTGCACGTCAGCTTCGACGTGGACTTCCTCGACCCCAGCATCGCCCCGGGTGTCGGCACCACCGTGCCTGGCGGCCCCAACTACCGCGAGGCGCAGCTGGTGATGGAGATGATCGCCGACAGCGGGCGCATGGCCTCGCTGGACATCGTGGAGCTGAATCCGGTGCTGGACCACCGCAACCTGACCGCGGAGCTGGCCGTGGACCTGGTGGAGAGCCTGTTCGGCAAATCGACCCTGATGCGGGACTGAGCGACGCGGGCTTACCCTGAATGGGTCGCCGGTTCATTCACGTGAAATCCACAGTCGTGACGGCAGATTCACCCCCAGACGGTAGCGCGGCGACGCCTATCGCCGCCCACCCCGACCACCTGCGATTGCCGAGGACGACCCGATGAAGCGACTGACCACCCTGTTGATGCTGACCCTGTTTTGCGCTGGTGTGCTGACCGGCTGCAACACCGTTGCCGGCGCCGGCAAGGACATGCAGAAGGCGGGCGAGAAGGTGGAAGACACCGCCAAGGATTGCAGCGCGGGCAAGTGCTGAGTTTCGCGCGGCCTGCGTGCCGCGTCCCATGACCAAGTAAGCAAGGAGTGAACCTATGAAGCGTACGTTTGCGTGGATGCTGCTGGCGATGTTCTCTGTGGGCCTGCTGGCCGGTTGCAACACCGTTGCCGGTGCCGGCAAGGACGTGCAGAAGGCGGGCGAGAAGGTCGAAGACGCTGCCAAGAACTGAGCCTCGTCTCGGTGACCAGAAACGGGTCGGCTTGCCGGCCCGTTTTTTTTTTGCGCGGCTGCCGACCACCGCGTAACGGTTCACGATGCTCATGCATCGCTGACGCTGCGTTGATCGGTTCGCGACGCAGGCCGCGCAATGCTGCGCGGGCGGCGTAAGGCGCCGCTTACACATCACGAGAGATGCCATGAACAAAGACATCATTGCCGGCAAGTGGACCCAGCTCAAGGGCAAGATCAAGGCGCAGTGGGGCGACCTCACCGACGACGACTTCGACGTCGCCGAAGGCAACACCCAGTACCTGGCCGGCAAGCTGCAGGAGCGCTACGGCTGGGCGCGCGATCGCGCCGAGAAGGAAGTGCACGCGTTCCGCGACGGCCTGGGCAAGGAATACCACGACTGAGGCGCACACCGCCGCAGCGTCGTCGACACGGGCCGCATTGCGGCCCGTGCTTTTTGGGTGCGCGGGAAGTTCAGCGCTCCGGCGGATCGGGCACGTAGTCGCCGGGAAACGCACTTGGCGCAACCGCCATGCGACGCGGAAGTAGGTCGCGCGGCAGCACGCCGCGTGCGATCAGCCGTGGGCGGCTGTCGTAGCGCAGCTCGGTCCGTTGCATCGGCACGTCGCTGGCGCGCTCGAACTCGGTGACGCGCGAGGGCGACCACTCGCGCGCGCCGTGGCCGGTGCCCAGGCGCTGCTGCACGCGGGCAGCGGAGGTGCCTTCGCGTGCATACGCGCGTGCGTCCGCGGACGGTGCCGCCGCGAGGGGCGCGGCCGCACTGCGTTGCGGGGCGGCCGCTGCCGGTGCAGGCAGCGCGTCCGGCGCCGGGACGCCGGGCGTTGCCGCGCGCGCGGCTGCGTTGGAAGCTCTCTCGGCGTCGACGCCTGCGTCCCCCGGGACGGTATCGGGCCATGCCCGCGCTTCGTCGAACACCGCCATGCCGATCACGCCGACGTTGCGCGGACGTCCGGTGCGTGCCGCATAGCTGTCCTCCAGGTCGGTGAACACGAACTGCGCCACGTCCTCGGACGATTTGCGCCACCCGGCGATCTCGGTTTGTTGCCACGGCGCCAGCACATAGCCGCGCTGGTCGCTGGCCGCGGTCTGGCCACTGACCGCGTTGACGCCGTCCACCGACAGCACCACCAGCACCCGTGCCCCGGTCAGGTTGGTCAGGCGCAGCGCGTAGCGGTGGCCGGGCGTGGCGGCGATCCAGCGCTCGCCGCGCCAGGCATGCGCGGGCAGCGGATCGTCGCCGGCATCGCGATCGATCACCTGCAGCTGCACCGCCGGCGCCGAGCTCGGTGGCGACGGCCATGGACGAAAGCCGCACAGCCCGCCGATGCACAGCAGCGCGAAGGCGAGCACGGCGAGGGAACGGGAACGGCGGGGCAGGGAAGGAGCAGGAACGTGCATCGCGGCGACTCCAGGACGGGGACGCCGGATTGAACGCACCACGCGCCGGAACGGGGTTGTCGCGCAGCGGGTAAACTCGCCGGGTTTCCCCCTGACCGTCCATTCCGCATGACCACCCGCGTTCTCACCGGCATCACCACCTCCGGCACGCCGCACCTCGGCAACTACGTCGGCGCCATCCGCCCCGCGCTGCAGGCCAGCCGGCGTCCCGGCATCGAGAGCTTCTTCTTCCTGGCCGATCTGCACAGCCTGATCAAGGCGCAGGACCCGGCGCGGACCCAGCGCTCGACCCTTGAGATCGCGGCGACCTGGCTGGCGGCGGGCCTGGATCCGGCGCAGGTGTGGTTCTACCGCCAGTCGGACGTGCCGGAGACCAACGAGCTGACCTGGTTTCTGACCTGCGTCGCCGGCAAGGGCATCCTCAACCGCGCGCACGCCTACAAGGCCGCGGTGGACAAGAACCGCGCCGACGGCGAGGACGACGATGCCGGGGTCACCGCCGGTTTGTTCATGTATCCGGTGCTGATGGCCGCCGACATCCTGCTGTTCAAGGCGCAGCAGGTGCCGGTGGGCCGCGACCAGATCCAGCACATCGAGATGGCGCGCGATTTCGCGCAGCGCTTCAATCACGTCTACGGCCGCGAGCACTTCGTGCTGCCCGATGCGCTGATCGACGAGCAGGTGGCGACGCTGCCCGGGCTGGACGGGCGCAAGATGAGCAAGAGCTACGACAACACCATTCCGCTGTTCGCCCCGCGCGAGGAGCTGAAGAAGCGGGTGTTCGCCATCGTCACCGATTCGCGCGCGCCGGGCGAGCCGAAGGAGATCGAGGGCTCTGCGCTGTTCCAGCTGTACCAGGCCTTCGCCAGCGCCGAGGAGACGGCCGCGTTCGCGCAGGCGTTCGCCGCCGGCATCGGCTGGGGCGAGGCCAAGCAGCAGCTGTTCGAGCGCATCGATGCCGAGATCGCGCCGATGCGCGTGCGCTACGAAGCGCTGATGGCGCGTCCGCAGGACATCGAGGCGATCCTGCGCGACAACGCGCAGCGCCTGCGCGAACGCTATGCGATCCCGTTCCTGGCCGAGTTGCGGCACGCGGTGGGCCTGCGCGACCTGTCGGCGCAGGCCGATGGCGCCACCGCAGCGGCGGCGGCCAAGCAGGCGCTGCCGAGCTTCAAGCAGTACCGCGAGGCCGACGGCCAGTTCTACTTCAAGCTGCTCGATGGCGAGGGCGTGCTGCTGTTGCAGAGCGGCGGCTTCGCCTCGCCGCGCGACGCCGGGCAGACCATCGCCGCGCTCAAGCAGGCCGCACAGGCCGAGGCGCTGCAGGCGGCGCCGGTGACCCTGGAAGCAGCGGCCGAGACGGTGCTGGCGGCGCTGGCGCGGCTGCGCGAGGCGGGCTGAGCGCTCGCGCGGCGGTCCATCGTAGAAGCGGCTTCAGCCGCGACAGGCATTCCTAGGAATGCTTGTCGCCTAGGAATGCCTGTCGCGGCTGAAGCGGCTCGGACAGGGCGGCACTAGCCTTGTCGGAGCATTGCATTGTGGGAGGGACTTCAGTCCCGACGACGGAGGGTGTCAGGCGGCGTTCGGCTTCGCTTGTCGCGGCTGCATGACGGTCGACTCCTACAGACAAGAGACGCGTTCCATCGCGACATCCGAAGCGCGTGTGTTTGCCGGCCGCATGCAGTCGGGACTGAAGTCCCTCCCGCAATGGGCTGTCGGGTCTCCGGCGTTTCCGTTATTCGTCCTCATCCGGCCCTTGCCGCACGGCACTGGCAGCATCCTCCATACCGCCTAGAATGGAGTCTCGCCCAGCCACGCTTCTGCGCCATGCCACGCGATCCCAGCATCCATCTCGTCGATACCGGCTTCCAGCGCGCGCAGTTCGATGCCGCTTACCTGATCGTGGAGAACGGGCGCGGCGCCTTCGTCGACTGCGGCACCAGCCATGCCGTGCCGCTGCTGCTGGACGCCCTGGCGCAGGCCGGTCTGGCGCCGGCCGACGTGGACTGGCTGATCCTCACCCACGTGCACCTGGACCATGCCGGCGGTGCGGGTGCGCTGCTGCAGCATCTGCCGAACGCACGCCTGCTTGTGCATCCGCGCGGTGCGCCGCACATGATCGATCCGGCGCGGCTGATCGCCGGCGCCACCGCGGTGTACGGCGAGGCGGAGATGGCGCGCAGCTACGGCAGCATCGTGCCGGTACCGGCGGAGCGCGTGGTGGTGGCCGAGGACGGCCATCGCCTGTTGCTGGCCGGGCGCGAGCTGTTGTGCATCGACACGCCCGGGCACGCCCGCCATCACCTGTGCATGTGGGACGCACGCAGCCGCAGCTGGTTCAGTGGCGACACCTTCGGCCTGTCCTACCGCGAACTGGACAGCACGCGCGGTGCGTTCGCGATCCCGACCTCGTCGCCGGTGCAGTTCGAGCCGGAAGCGATGCAGGCCTCGATCCAGCGCATGCTCGGCTACGCGCCGCAGACGCTGTATCTCACCCACTACGGTCCGGTGGAGGGCGCCGAGACGCTGGCGGCGGAACTGCTGGAGCAACTGGAGGCGATGGTGGCGATCGCGCGCGGCTGCGACGGCCGTTCCGACCGCCATCGCTGCCTGGTCGCGGCGCTGACCGCGCTGTATCTGGAGCGGGCGCGGCTGCATGGCTGTCCGCTGGACGATGCCGGTGTGGAGCGTGTGCTGCACATGGACATCGAACTCAATGCGCAGGGCCTGGCCTGCTGGCTGGATCGTCCCGCGCGCTGAACGGCGGCCGGTTTCGCGCACGCGAATGCGTCGCCGCGCTGTCTCCACACGACGCCATTCTCTACACTGTGCGGCCCGCTTGTTGCCAGGTCGTGACCGTGAACCCGATGCGCATGTTGCTGCTGTCCGCCTCCCTGTTCATGGGAGGTGCGGCACAGGCGGCCAACGATGCGCTGGCCGGCGATGCGGGCGGCGACGCCGATGCCTTGGAGCGGCATGCCTTGCCGGCGAACAGCGATCCGGCCGAGGCCTGTGGTCCGGCGATGCCGGGCTGAGCGACGCCGGTCGAGCGACATACGAGTGCCGTCACAGCACGTTGGCTGGGCGGTGCCGGAGCCGTTGGCCATGGCCGGCGATACGTGCGTTGCGCTGGGGATGCGGTAGAAGGAGATCTTCGCGGGTGGCGCAAGGCCACGCGTAGGAGCAGCTTCAGCCGCGACGGGGCGTGACCGGCAATGCCTGTCGCGGTTGAAGCCGCTCTTGCGAGAGATCAGCGCGGTGTTCGGCAAGGCTGCGAAAAGCGCGCGCTAGAAGTGGCCTGAAGCCGTTTCTACCGTGCCAGGTGCGTGCGGGTGCCGCAAGCGACCATGCCGCACTGCTCAGGCAGTGGTGTCGATCAACCCGCCGACGATGCCCTGGTTGAGCAGGTCGCCGGTGACCGTGCCGCTGAGGCTGGGATCGGACTGCAGCAGCGACGACAGCTGCGGGGTCAGGCCCTGGCTGCTGAAGACGCCGGAGGCGTTGTACAGGCCCGGGGTCGACGGCGGCGCGGTGATGGTGCCGAGCAGGCCCTGGTCGTATGTCTGCGTGGCCTGATCGAGGGTGGGGTAGGGCGCGGTGCCGGTCGAGGTCGACGCGCCGGCGGTCGAGGTGGAAGTGCCGGCAGACGAGGCCACATCGCTCGGGCCGGCGCTGACGATGCTGTTGAACAGCCCGGCCGCGTTGTAGGTCAGGCCCGTGTCGGCCGGGGTGGTTCCCGCGAGGCCGCCGAGGCTGAAGATCACCGAGGCCTCGCCGGACAATTCCACCGCCTGCTGCACCGCGGCCGGATCGTTGCTGGCCACGATCGGGTTGCCAGCTTGAGCCGAACCGCTGGAGGCACTCGCTGCGGAAAAGCCATAGGGCGACGTGCCATAAGGCGTGACGGTGCCGAGCGGCGACAGTGCGGTATCGATGGCCATGGCAGTGCACAGCGAGCAGGTGTGTGTGCGTACAGATACGCCCGTGCGGCTGAACCGTCTCTTAGGTTTTTCGGGGGCTGCGGAGCGCCGGAGCGGGCTGCAGTTGCGCTGTCATGGACGTCGGCTGATCGGTGGAAACTTCAGGGGTCAGAACTGCATGGAGCAGCACACTCCTCGCGCGAGGCCGATCTCGTTTCTTCGGCCAGAGCGCGGCGCGGGTCGGCCATGCGCAGTGGCGGCAGCTGACGCGACCTGGTTGAGATCCTTCATCTGCTGCGCGCTGCTGGTCTGGCTGTTGGCGCGCCCACGCGGACCTGCAGCGCCGCGGCCTGGTGATCACGGTGGAGCGCCGGGCGCCGCTGGCGGTGGCTGCGGTGCTGGTGTGGATGCCCGTGCGGCACCCGACGCATCGTCGCGCCAGCGGCTCATCACTGCCTCGTCGCGCCGACGCGACCTCGAGGCAGTCGGCGCTTTCAGCGCGATGGGCGGCGTGGCTTGGCGGGTTTGCAGGGATACCGTTTGGCCAGGGCCTGCGCGACCAGGTCGCTGGCGCGCTCGTCCAGGCGCGCGTCGGGCAGCGCGACGAGATCGGCGACCAGGGCCTGCACATCCGGTGGACCGGACTGGCCGGCCGGTCGGCACCATTGCGCGCCCTCGCTGCCGGCCGCGATGCCGAGCATGTAGGCGGCCGCCGTGCGCGAGGACACCATGACCCGCAGTTCCTGCGGTTGCTGCGGACCCAGGTCGTCTGCCAGCGAGCCGTCCAGCGGGGCTTCCAGCAACTGATGTCCGTTCAAGTCCCAGGGTCCGGCAGGCGGGCGTGCCGCGCTGTTGCTGCCCAGCGCCGCCAGCAGGGGCAGCGCGAGCCAGGTGCGGTGTGATGTCATCCACGACTCCTTTCTAGACGAGTGGTCTGCACGCCGCGGCGGTGCGGCACGCGCGGATGAAGCGGCTTGCGCACAGACCAGGTGCTCTAGAATAGCGCCCCCGCTGTCTCTGGCGCCGTCCGATGCCTTCTGCTCCTGTCGCCGCTGCGCCTGCGCGCGGCGGCTTCGTCGTTCTCGCCCTGTTCCTGGTCTATGTCGTCTGGGGCTCGACCTATCTGGCGATCCGCTTCGCCTTGGAAGGCGGCGCGCCGCCGTTGAGCGTGGTCTCCGGCACGCGCTTCGTGATCGCCGGCAGCGTGCTGTACGCGGTGCTGCGCTGGCGCGGGGTGCCCGCGCCCACGCGCGCGCAGTGGCGGCCGCTGGCCATGCTCGGCGCGCTCATGCTGGTCTGCGGCAACGGCCTGGTGGTGCTGGCCGAGCGTCAGGTGTCCTCGGGGCTGGCGGCGGTGGCGGTGGCCTCGGTGCCGCTGTGGATGGCGCTGTTCGGC
This sequence comes from Xanthomonas sp. LF07-6, assembly GCF_034105445.1. Taxonomy (NCBI): domain Bacteria; kingdom Pseudomonadati; phylum Pseudomonadota; class Gammaproteobacteria; order Lysobacterales; family Lysobacteraceae; genus Xanthomonas; species Xanthomonas sp. LF07-6. The sequence goes on along the minus strand of NZ_JAXGGI010000018.1, from coordinate 6,221 downwards.
ACGCTGCGCGGCCATCACGCCAGCCGCGGCGAATGGCTGGGGATCGTGGTCGGCTTCGCCGGCGTGGTGTGGCTCAACGCCGGCAGTAGTCTCAATGCCAGCCCGCTGGGCCTGGTGCTGCTGTTGATCGCGCCGGTCGGCTGGGCGTTCGGCTCGGTGTGGTCGCGCGGGCGCGATCTGCCGATGCCGTTCATGGCCGCCGCCGGGCAGATGCTGTGCGGCGGGGTGATGCTGGTGGCGATCGGCCTGCTCAGCGGTGAACGCCTGCACACGCTGCCGAGTACGCAGGGGATGCTGGCGGTGGCCTACCTGTGCGTGTTCGGCTCGATCGTCGCCTTCACCGCCTACGTGTGGCTGCTGCAGAACGTACGCCCGGCGCTGGCCGGCAGCTATGCCTACGTCAATCCGGTGATCGCGGTGGCGCTGGGCAGTTGGCTCGGCAGCGAACGCTTCAGCGCCAGCGATTTCGGTGCGATGGCGGTGATCCTGGCCGGCGTGGTGGTGATCACCGTGGCGAGGACCCGCCGATGACCGCGGTCGCCGCGCAGGAGGCCCGGCGCGGCCTGTGGATCACCGCGGCGACCTTCGCGCTGTGGGGCGTGGTGCCGGTGTACTGGCACCTGCTGCAGGCGGTGCCGTCGCCGCACATCATCGCCCACCGCATCGTCTGGAGCACGCTGCTGGTGGTGGCCTGGCTGGTGTACAGCGCACGCCTGCAGTGGTGGCGGCGCATCGCCGCGCAGCCGCGCGCGCTGGCCACGCTGGCGCTGAGCAGCCTGGCGATCGCCTTCAACTGGGGCCTGTACATCTGGGCGGTCAATGCCGGCCATGTGATCGAGACCAGCCTGGGCTACTTCATCAATCCGCTGGTCAACGTGCTGCTCGGGGTGCTGGTGCTGCGCGAGCGGCTGCGTCCGCTGCAATGGCTGGCGGTGGCCTGCGCGGCGCTCGGCGTGGCCTGGCTGACGGTCGACGCCGGCACGCTGCCGTGGATCGCGCTGGGCCTGGCCGGCTCGTTCGGGCTGTACGGCCTGTTGCGCAAGCTGGTGCAGGTGGATGCGGTGGCAGGGCTTGGCGTGGAAAGCCTGTACCTGTTCCTGCCGGCGCTGGGCTTCGTGCTGTGGGGCGAGGCCGGCCACGGCGGCGGCTTCGTCGGCGGCTGGGGCTGGCGCAACGACCTGCTGCTGGCATTCGGCGGCGTGGTGACCGCGGTGCCGCTGATCGGTTTCGCCTACGGCGTGCGACGTATCCCGCTGTCGCTGGTGGGGCTGCTGCAGTACATCGCACCGAGCCTGCAACTGCTGCTGGGCGTGTGGTTCTTTCGCGAGCCGTTCGACGCGGGCAAGGCGATCGGCTTTGCCGCCATTTGGATCGGGTTGCTGTTGTTCGCCGGCGAGAGTCTGTGGCGGTCGGGCGTGTGGCGGCGAGCGGGGAGTCGGGATTAGGGATTCGGGATTGGCAAAAGCAGCAACACAGCCCGCTGTTACGAATCCCCAATCCCGAATCCCCAATCCCGCCGCTCAGCCGCGGCTATCGCTCGCCGCCGGCCCACCCGTCAGCTGCAGCTCGGGGTCCGCACGCGGCGGCAGCGGCTGCGGGCAGCGGCCGCCGTGGCTCGGCGACTGCAAGTCGGCGAACCAGTCCTCCACGGTCGGCGCCAGCAGATCCAGCCGCATCGGCAGGCTCAGGTGGTTCTCGCCGGGCATCTCCAGGTAGTGCGCGCGCGGGGCGTCCAGCGCCAGCAGGCGGCCGTGCGCCACCGGGATGTGCTGGTCGGCGCTGCCGTGTAGCAGCAGCACGCAGGCCGGCGCGGCGCGCGCGGCGGCGGTGACGTCGACCTGGTCCAGGTTGAGCGCCAGGCGCTGATTGGCGTTGGCGATCACCGCATCCAGGTTCTGCCCGCCGTAGCGCCAGCGCGCCAGGTCCATCGCCGCGCTGGCCATCCAGCCGCGCGGGCGGCTGGCGAGCATGTGCGGGATCATGTCGCGGATGCCGCGGCCGGCGTTGGCGAAGGATTCCATCGCGACCACGCCGTCGACCTGATCGCCGAGCTTCTGCGCGGCGAACAGCGCGGTGGCCGCGCCGTAGGACACGCCGAACAGGTACACCGGACCCTGCACCTCGCCGCTGGCGCGCAGGGCGCGGATCACCGCGACCACGTCGTCGGACTCGCGGGTGCCGTAGCCGGCCGGGCCGCCGCCGGAGCGGCCGTGGTTGCGCAGGTCGATGCTGATGCTGCGGTAGCCGGCCTGGGCCAGGTCCAGCGACCACGGCAGCAGCGAGTCGCCGTCCATCATCCAGCCGTGCAGCAGCACCACGGTGCCGCGCGGGGCCATGTGCGAGGCGGGCGCCGGGGTGCCCACGTCCATGGCGAAGTCGGCATGCTCGTGGCCGCTGGCGTCGCGGCCGGCATGCTCGTAGCGGTAGCGCATGTGGTAGTCGCCCGGGTCGATGGCGCGCCAGAAGATCGGGATGCCGCCCGGCACCACCACGTGGCCGCTGCGGTTGGGCAGGGTCGCCAGCAGGCTCTGGATGCGCTCCTCGTCCATCAACGGCGACACGCCGCCCGGCGCGACCAGGCGGTCGCTGAGCGAGGTGGAGGAGCAGGCGCTCAGCCACAGGCTGGCGCAGAGGACGAGCAGCAGGCGCAGGCGCGAGGACATGGGCGTGGCGGCGTGGAACCAAATGGCCGCGCAGGCTAGCGCCTCGGCGGCGGCCGTTCTACCGCGTTTCGATGACGGAACGATGACGCGTCAGCCGCCATTGGGCCGGGCCGGGACAGCGGTCCCGGCCCGGCGCGTTCAGCCCTGGCACTACAGCGCGCGCAGGGCGGTGGTGATCGGCAGCCGCGCCGCGCGCAGCGCCGGGAACAGGCCGCCGACCAGGCCGATGCCCAGCGCCCACTTCAGCCCGGTCCACAGCAGCGGCGGGGACACCTTGAACTGGAATACCACCTGGCTGAAGTTGCTGCCCAGGGTGGAGACGCTGTAGCCGTTGAAGATCGCCCAGGCGATCAGCCCGCCCAGCACGCCGCCGAGCAGCGCCAGCAGCATGGTCTCCAGCATCACCGCCACCACCACCGGCAGCCCGCGGAAGCCCAGCGCGCGCATGGTGGCGATCTCGCGGGCGCGGGTGGCGACCGCCGCGTACATGGTGTTGAGCGCGCCGAACACCGCGCCGATCGCCATGATGGTGCCGATGAAGGTGCCCAGGACCTCCAGCACCTTGCTGAGGTTGCCGCCCTGCTTGCGGTAGTACTCGCGGGTGGTGAACACGTCCAGCTTCAGCCGCGGGTCGGCGTCCATCGCCGCCTTGAACTGGCGGAAGCCGTCCTGGCCCTGGGTGCGCACGCTGATCGACTGGTAGGCGCTGCGGTTGTAGGTGGTGGCCAGGGTCTGGGTGTCGGTCCACAGCTCCGAGTCGTGCGCGTCGCCGCTGGCGAACACGCCGACCACGGTCCAGGCCTGGTTGCCCAGGGTCAGGGTCTGGCCGAGCTGCAGGCCGCGGAACTGCGATTGCGCGCCCTTGCCGACCACGATCTCGCGCAGGCCCGGTTGGAAGCGACGGCCCTGCAGGAGCTTGACCTTGTCGTGCACCGCCCAGCCCTGCTCGCCGACGCCGCGGAACTGCGCGTTGACGTCGGTGCCGTCGGACTTGGACTGCAGGTTCACCACCTGCGACAGTTCCGGCGAGACCAGCGGGCGGTTGTCGGCGCCGCGCGCCACGCCGGCCAGGCTGGCGATCAAGGGCACCTGGTCGCGGGTGATGACCGAGTTGGTCTCGGCCTGCGAGCCGCCGCGCAGGACGATGGCGGTAGTGTCGTCGCCGGTGCTGTCCAGGGTGGCCTGGAAGCCCTGGCCCATCGCCAGCATCGCCACCAGCACGCCGACCACGCCGGCGATGCCGACCACGATCACCGAACTGGCGCCCCAGCGCTGCGGCAGGCTGGCGATGCCGATGCGCGCGGCGGCGAGCGACAGCCGGCCGCTGCGGGTGACCAGCAGCAGCACGGCGAGCACCGCCACCAGCGCCAGCACCAGGAACCAGGGCAGGGCGATCCAGATTCCCAGGCCGAGCGCCAGCGCCGCGATCGCCAGGACATTCCATAACCATTGCATCTTCATTGCGTTGTTCCTCGGGTCTGCGTCGCCGTCCGTGGCATCGCTGTGCTGGAGAGAAGGGGCGGGCTCAGCGCCCGGCCAGGGCGTCGACGATCTTCAGCCGCTGCGCGCGCAGCGCCGGCAGCAGGCCGACCACCACGCCGATGACCAGCATCAGCGCCGCTCCGATCAGCCAGGTCTGCAGCGGCACCGCGTGCACCGGCAGCGCGCCGCGGCTGGCGCTGGCCAGCACCGGGATCGCCGCCGCCGCCAGCGCCATGCCGAGCAGGCCGCCGAGCACGATCAGCAGCACCGACTCGACGATCACCAGGGTCAGCACGGTGCGGTCCTGGAAGCCCAGGGTCTTGAGCGTCGCTAGTTCCGGGATGCGTTCGCGCACCGCCTGCGCCATGGTGTTGCCGGTCAGCAGCACCAGGGTGAAGAACACCGCGCCCATGATCGAGGTGACGATCAGGCCGATGTCGGCGAACTGCTTGACGAAGGCCTGCTGGAATGCCGACTCGGTCTGCGACTTGGTCTCGTGGTCGGAGTTGGCCGACAGCGCATCGATCGCCTGCGCCACGCGCGAGGCGTGCTCGGGGTTGTCCAGCCGCACCGTGTACCAGCTGACCCGGCCCTTGATGTAGTCGTTGCTCTCGTCGAAGTACTTCCAGTTCATCATCAACTGGTTCTCCGCCTGCACGTTGGCGCGGTCCTTGGCGCGGAAGATCGCCTTCAGTTCCAGCGGCCAGTCGTTGCTGCCGCCGCGCGGGAAGATGGTGGCCTGCAGCGGGATCACGTCGCCGACCTTCCAGCCGTTCTTCTTCGCCAGCGCCTCGCCCACCGCCGCACCGGTGCGGGTGTCGCGGAACGCCTTGAGCTGCTCCGGCGGCATCTCGTACTCGCTGTACACGTCGAAGAAGTTCGGCGCCACCGAGAAGTTGGGGAAGAAGTCCTTGGGATCCTTGTAGATGCCGCCGAACCACATCGCATAGGTCACGTCGCGCACGCCCGGCACGCTGCGGATCTGCGCTTCCAGGCGCACCGGCAGCGACTGGGTGATCGACAGGCGCGAGGCCACCACCAGGCGGTTGACCCCTTCCACCGAGCCGCCGGCGGTGAACGCGACGCGCACCGAGTCGAGCAGGCCGAACAGCAGGAACGCGACGATCACCGAGAACAGGGTCAGCACTGTCCGCGTCTTGCTGCGGAACAGTTGCGCCCAGATCAACGAAAAATACTTCATGGCATCGCCTCGCTCAGTGCGCGGCCGGCGCGTCGGCCAGCTCGCCCTTGTCCAGGTGCACGGTGTGGGTGGCGTACTCGGCGGCCTTGGGATCGTGGGTGACCATGACGATGGTCTTGCCGTGGCTGCGGTTGAGTTCCTGCAGCAGGCCCAGCACGTCCTCGGCCGAGCGCCGGTCGAGGTCGCCGGTGGGTTCGTCGCAGATCAGGAAGGTGGGGTCGGAGACGATGGCGCGGGCGATGGCCACGCGCTGCTGCTGGCCGCCGGACAGTTCGCTGGGCTTGTGGTTGCGGCGCTCGGCCAGGCCGACCAGGGTCAGCGCGATCTCGGCATTGCGCTTGCGCTGGGCGGCGCTGAGCGAGGTCAGCAGCAGCGGCAGTTCGACGTTCTTCTGCGCGGTGAGCATCGGCATCAGGTTGTAGAACTGGAACACGAAGCCGACGTGGTGGCTGCGCCAGGTGGCGAGCTGGCCGCCGCTCATGCGGTCGATGCGCTGGCCTTCGATCTCGATCTCGCCGCCGCTGGGCGAATCCAGCCCGCCGATCAGGTTGAGCAGGGTGGTCTTGCCGGAGCCGGACGGACCCATCAGGGCGACGAAGTCGCCACGGGCGATATCCAGGTCGATGCCGTGCAGGACCTGGACTTTCTCGGGGCCGCGCTGGTAGGTCTTGGTGACGTTGCGCAGGGTGACGAGGGTGGACATGGTGGTGTTCCTGGCGGTGGGCGAGGTGGAGGCGATGCGGTCGCCGATGGCGGCGATGTAGTTACCGTTGCTTTTGCTTTTGATTTTTCTGTTGCTGTTGCAAGTGCAGCTGCAGCGGTTGTTGCTTTTGCTGTTGCTTCTGCCGTTGCGGTTGTTCTTGCTTTTGACTTGC
>NZ_JAXGGI010000017.1:0-71084 GCF_034105445.1 Xanthomonas sp. LF07-6 | reverse complement strand
GGGGGGGGGCCCCCCCCCCCCCCCCCCCCCCCCCCCCCCCGCTCCTGCACGCGTTAGCAGAGATGCATTTGCCCTCGCGCCCACTTGCGCGATTTTCGATTGCAGCAAACAAACCCGGCTTCCAGGAAGCGGCTGCGGTCGTGGTTTTTCCTGTAAGGCCCGTCGCGGCTGAAGCCGCTCCTATGGGTGCCTGCGCATGTTTTTCGAAGCACGCGGCCACGCAATGAGATGCGCGATGCAGCAGCCCTGGGGGCACGCGCCACACCGCCGCAGTGGTCCTTTGCAGGAACGGCCTAAGCCGCGATCGGGCTTCACCATGAAGCCCACGTCGCAGCCATCAATCCCGCATCGCGACCATGAACCCCGCACCGCGGCCGAAGCCGCTTCTACGATCGATGCGGAAACACGCGACTCACCACGCCGCTTACTTGCCCGGCTTCGGCGTCACCCGCCACACCACATTGCCGACGTCGTCGGCGACCAGCAGCGCGCCCGGCTTGTCCACCGCCACGCCGACCGGGCGGCCCTGCGCGCGGCCCTCGGCGTCGAGGAAGCCGGTCAGTACGTCCTGCGGTTTGCCGCTGGGCTTGCCGTTGGCGAAGGGCACGTAGATCACCTTATAGCCCGACGGCGGGTCGCGGTTCCAGGAGCCGTGCTGGCCGATGAAGGCGCCGCCGCGGTAGGGCTGCGGCAACAGCGCACCTTCGTAGAAGGCCAGGCCCAGCGAGGCGGTATGCGCGCCCAGCGCGTAGTCCGGCTTGATCGCGCTGGCCACCATCTCCGGGTTCTGCGGCTGCACGCGCTCATCCACGTGCTGGCCGTAGTAGCTGTACGGCCAGCCGTAGAAACCGCCCTCGCGCACCGAGGTCAGATAATCCGGCACCAGGTCGCTGCCGATCTCGTCACGTTCGTTGACCACGGTCCACAGCGTGTCGGTGCCGGGCTGCCAGGCCAGGCCGACCGGATTGCGCAGGCCGCTGGCGAACACGCGGGTGGCGCCGCTGGCGGCGTCCACTTCCAGGATCGCGGCGCGGTTGAGTTCCTGCTCCATGCCATTCTCGGCGACGTTGCTGTTGGAGCCGACGCCCACGTACAGCTTCTTGCCGTCGCGGCTGGCCAGCAGGCTCTTGGTCCAGTGGTGGTTGATGCCGCCGGGCAGGTTGGCGACGAAGCTGGGCGCGGCGGTGATCTGGGTGTCGCCGTCCTTGTACGGGAAGCTGACCAGGGCATCGGCATTGGCGATGTAAAGACGGTCGCCGACCAGGGCCATGCCGAACGGCGAATACAGGCCCTTGAGGAACTGCGTGCGCACTTCGGCGACGCCATCACCGTCGGCGTCGCGCAGCAGGGTGATGCGGTTGGCGCTGGGCACGGCGGCGCCTGCCTTGGCCATCATCGCGCCCTGGATCTTGTCGCGCAGGCCGCTGCTCTCCTTTTCCGGTGCCGGCGGCTCGGCGGTCTCGGCGACCAGCACGTCGCCGTTGGGCAGCACATACAGCCAGCGCGGATGGTCCAGGTCGCGGGCGAAGGCCTGCACCGCCAGGTCGGCGGCCGGTACCGGCGCGGCGCCATCGGCCCAGCGCTTGACCTCGGCGACCTTGACCGTGGGGATCATGCGCTTGACCGGATCGGGCAACACCGGATCCGGCCCCATGCCCTCCTCGATGGCGTGCTTGGCGGTGTCGCCGCAGGCGGCGAGCAGGGCGGCACTGAGCGCACACAACACCCAACGGGCGCGAATCGGCGAAGACATGGCCATGTGTCTTGGATATCCGGGAACACGGGGGAACGCCGATGATGCACAGCCCCGACGCGGAAAAAGTGAAAGATGCGTCAAGAGGCGTCGCCGCGCGGATCGGTCTCCCAGGGCCGTGCCGGCAACTGGCGCACGCTGCGGATTTCGTCCAGCCACAGGTAGCGGTGCCGGGCCGGATCGTCGAGGTCGTCGATGCGCACCTGCGCATTGCTGCCCTCGTTGCCATCGGCGTCGCGGAACTGCTGGATGCTGGGCCGGACCGACACGGTGCCGAAGCACACGCTGCCGTCGTGCAATTCGATGCGCACATGCGCCTGCCCGGGCAGTTGCAGGATCAACGCTTCCAGCGCCCGGATCTGCGCCTGGTCGGTGTGGATACGCTCGGCAAACTGGGTCATCGGCGGACTCCTGAGGGGGAACCGCAGCAGCCTAACGCCGGCCGCGTGAGCCGGCGGGCAAGACCGCGCTAACGCTGCCGCGCGAAGCGCACCGCCGAGACAAGCTGCGCCACGCTGTACGGCTTGGCCAGGTGTTCCTGGAAGCCGGAATGCAGCGCGCGCTGGCGATCGTCGGCACGCGCCAGCGCAGTCACCGCGACCGCCGGCAGTTCGTCCGCGCCCAGGCCCATGTTCTCGCGCACGGTGCGGATCAGCCCGTAGCCATCCATGCCCGGCATGCCGATGTCGGTGACCATCACGTCGATCGCCGCATGGCCGCCGCCGTCGAGCACCTCCAGCGCCTCGCTGGCCGAGCCCACCGCGACCACCTCCGCGCCCTGCTCCTCGAGCAGGCGCCGCAGGTAGTCGAGCATGTCCGGCTGGTCCTCCACCGCCAACAGGCGCACGCCCTTGAGCGAATACGCCTCGACCACCTGTTCGGCCATCGCGAACGCGCGCACTTCGCGCAGCGGGCGCGAGCCCGGCGCATCGCGGTGCAGCGGCAGGCGCACGGTGAAGACCGAGCCGCAGCCGCGACCTTCGCTGGCCGCACTGATCTGGCCGCCATGCATTTCCACCAGTTGCTGCACGATCGCCAGGCCCAGGCCGAGGCCGCCGTGCAGGCGCGTGGTGGTGCTGTCGGCCTGGCGGAAGCGCCCGAACAGATGCGGCAGGAACTCCGGCGGAATGCCGTCGCCGGAATCGCGCACCGCCACGCTGACGTGCTCGCCATCGTCGTCGAGCGCGATCGCCAGGGCGATGCGCCCGTGCGCGGGCGTGAACTTGATCGCGTTGGACAACAGGTTCCAGAACACCTGCTGCAGGCGCGTGGCGTCGCCCAGCACCATGCACGGCTGCGAAGGCGCCTGCAGGGTCAGCGCCTGGTCCTTGCCTTCGGCCACCGGCTCCTGCGCGCGCATCGCCTCGCGCACCTGTTCGGCCAGGTCCAGCGCCTCCACTTCCAACTGCACCTTGCCCAGCAGCATGCTGCTGAGATCGAGCATGTCCGAGATCAGCCGCTGCTGCGCGCGCGCGCTGCTGGCGATCACCGACAGGCCCTTGCTGCTCGGGTCGCCCGGCGGCAGCCGCTGCAGCAGCAGGTCGCTCCAGCCGAGGATGGTGGTGAGCGGCGTGCGCAGTTCGTGCGACAGCGTCGCCAGGAATTCGTCCTTCAGCCGTGCCATGCTCTCGGCGGCGTTGCGTGCGCTGCGCTCGGATTCCAGCAGTTGCTCGCGCGCCAGTTCGATGTCGCGGCGTTCGGTGACGTCCGGACTGCTGCCGGCCAGGCCGATGAACTGGCCCTCGGCGGAATAGCGCGGCACCGCGGTCATTTCCACCCAGCGCCACTCGCCGTCGTGGCGGCGCGCGCGCACCAGCGCGCGCAGGTTGCGCTGGTCGTGCAGCGCGTTGCGCAATTCGTAGGCGAACACGCCCACGTCTTCCGGATGCAGCACGTCGCCCCAACCCGGGCGCGCAGCATCGGTGTCCAGATCGATGCCGAAGAATTCGGCATAGGCGGTGTTGGTGAAGCGCATTTCGCCCTGGGCGTCCAGCACCCACACCGGCATCGGCAGGCCCTCTGCCAGCGCGCTGAAGCGCGCCTCGCTCTCGGCCAGGTCGCGCTCCATCCGCTTGCGCTCGGTGATGTCGAGGAACTGCACGGCGACCTGGCGCAGTTCCGGCGCGCCGACGCGGAACGAATCCACTGCCCACCAGCGGTCCAGCGCAGTCGCGAAGTTCTCGAACTTGTCCGGACGGCCTGTCAACGCGACGGCGCCGTAGCGCTGGAACCAGTGCTCCTCGTGGGTCGGCGAGATCTCGCGCATGCGCCGCCCGACCACATCGCGCAGGCCGGTCTCGCGCTCGAAGGCCGGATTGACCTGCAGGAACACGTAATCGACCGCGCGCTCGCCCTCGAACAGCATCTGGATCACGCAGAAGCCGGAATCGATCTTGTCGAAGATCTCGCGGTACTGCAGGTCCGTCGCCTGCGCGAACGAGGAAGCGGTGGAGTCTGGACTGGCATGCATGACGGACTAGCTCTGGAAGCGGCCTACGGCAACGGATGAAGACGGTGCCCGGCATCCGCGGCGCAACGACGATGCGCCAGGAGCGGCAAGGCGTAAACCCCCATCTTGTTAAGCCACTCCGCCGCCGTCAAGCCAGCACCTGTGCTGCGCCTGCCCGAACGATGTCACCAGAAGAACGCGATCACCAGCACGATGCCCAGCAACGACAGGCCGATGCCGGCGAGCACCATCCACTGGGTCAGGCGCGCGCTGCGCAAGGCCTGCTCTTCCAGCCAACGCTCGGCTTCCTCGCGCCACGGCGGCGGCGAAGAGGATTCCAGCAACTGCTGCACGCGCGCCGGCCCCAGCTGCCGGCATTGCCGGCGGCATTCTTCGGGAACCACGGATCGCTCGGGTGCGCTGACGACGGACATGACAACGTTCCTGAATTACTCAGCCGAGCGTGAAACGCGGCGCGTCGCCGGCGAGTTCGTGCTCCACCGCCATCCGCGCCAGGCGGGTGTAGTTGGCGCGCGGGCCGGCACCGCGGCCGACGATCAGGCCCAGGTACTCCAGGCCGGTCCACACCCGCGCCTTCCACTCCACGCCGTCCTCGGCCAGCACCAGGGTCAGCGTGTAGCGGAAGCTCTGCCCCTGCGGGCTGCGGTAGTGGTAACTGGGCGGGAACTGCACGGCCACGTCCTGCGCCTCGCCAAGCGAGACCAAGTAGCGCCGCAGCAGATGGCGCACGTCGTCGCCGGGGTTGAGGCGCAACTGCCGCGCCGCCTCGTCCAGGTTGGCCTGGTGCTCGACGAACGCGGCCGCACCGCTGGCCGGGCTGTGCCCATGCCGCTTGGCCCAGTCGATGAACTGCAGGCGCACATCGCTGCCGGTGTGGGCCTGGTGGAACAGCGGCGTCTTCATGCGATCCCCGTCGTGCTCGAGTGGCGGCCATGCTCCCGCGCGCGCCGTGAAGCAGGCGGCGAGGCGATGTGAGCCGTCCGTCATGCCGGGCGGATGAATCCGCGGCCAACGGTCGCCGCCGCGCGCCTCGCCGCGATTGCGGGCGCGCCGGCACAGGCACACACTGCGCGTACGCCTCCTGGAGATCCGCCATGAAGATCCGCTATGCCTGGACGGCGCTGGCTGTTGCCTGCCTGTGGGCGGGCGGCGCCTCCGCCGAGATCCGCAACGTCACCGACCCGCAGGCGCCGCGCAGCCTCGTCAGCGACGGCCCGGTGCAGGTGAGCTGGGCCGACCCGTCCACCTTCAGCGAACTGCGGCAGAGCCGCAATCGCTGGGAAGCCGAACGCGGCGACTGGGTACAGGACCTGGCCGCCTACCTGCAGAAGCAGGCCGCCAAGCAACTGCAGCCCGGCCAGCGCCTGGACATCAAGCTGACCGACATCAAGCGCGCCGGCGATTTCGAGCCGTGGCACGGCCCGAACTGGAACGACGTGCGGGTGATGCGCGACCTGTACCCGCCGCGGATCAGCCTCGACTTCACCCTGTACGGCGCCGACGGCCAAGTGATCGCGCAGGGCCAGCCGAAACTGATGGACCCCAGCTATCTGTACAACAGCTCGGTCGGCCTGAGCACCGATCCGCTGCGCTACGAAAAGCGCATGCTCGACGACTGGCTGCGCCGCCAGTTCCGCAACAAGGACAGCGCAGTCGCCGAGCGCTGAGGCCGCACGCGCGGCGCCGGCATCGCGCCGGCGCCGTCAGCCATTGGCTTACGCGTCGAGATAGACGCGCGGCGCGCGCTTGAGGCCGCACAGCAAGCGGTAGGCGCTGGAACTGCAGCGCCCGGCCAGCGCGTCGATGCGCGGCTGTTCGCCCCACAACTGCACCTCGCTGCCGAGCCCGGCCTGCGGGTGGTCGGTCAGGTCCACGGTCAGCATGTCCATCGACACGCGCCCGATCAGCTCGCCGGGCGCGCCATCGATCAGCACCGGCGTACCGTTGGGCGCGAACTGCGGATAGCCGTCGGCATAGCCGATCGCCACCACGCCGACCCGGGTCGGCCGCGCCGCGACGAAGCGCGCGCCGTAGCCGACCGGCTCGCCCGGCGCGATAGTGCGCACGGAAATGATCCTGGACTGCAGGGTCATCACCGGACGCAGTTCGCCGGGCAGCGCGGCCGCGGCGGCGAACGGGTCGGCACCGTACAGCATCAGTCCCGGCCGTCCCCAGTCGTTGCGCAGCTCCGGCCAGCCGAGCAGGGCTGGCGAGTTGCACAGGCTGGTCTCGCCGGCCAGGCCGGCGGTGGCCTGACGGAACACCTCCACCTGCTCGCGGGTGCGCGCGCTATCGAGTTCGTCGGCGCGGGCGAAGTGGCTCATCAGCACCAGCCGCTCGACCTGCGGCAGCGCGCTCAGCCGCGCGTGCGCGGCGCGGAATTCCTCCGGCGCCAGGCCCAGCCGGTGCATGCCGCTGTCCAGCTTCAGCCACAGGCACAGCGGCTGCGGTGCGGCGAAGGCGGCGATCGCCTCCACCTGCCAGGGCGAGGCCACCGCGCACCACAGCCGGTGTTCGGCGACCAGCGGCAGTTCGTCGGCGTCGAAGATGCCCTCCAGCAGCAGGATCGGCGCGGCGATGCCGGCCTGGCGCAGTTCCAGCGCCTCCTCGATGCAGGCCACCGCGAAGCCGTCGGCCTCGCCGTCCAGCGCGCGCGCGCAGGCCACCGCGCCGTGCCCGTAGGCATCGGCCTTGACCACCGCCAGCGCCTTGCCGCCGCTCAGCCGGCGGGCCAGGCGGTAGTTGTGGCGCAGCGCGGCGAGATCGATCAATGCACGGGCTGGGCGCACGCGACGGCCTCGGCGACGGACGCGGCGGAACCGCGGGAATAACGGAAGATGTCCAGGCCCTCGCCGCTGATCTGCGGCTGCCGCGAGACCATCAGGTCGGCCAGGTAGCGACCGGAGCCGCAGGCCATGGTCCAGCCCAGCGTGCCGTGGCCGGTGTTGAGGAACAGGTTGCGGTAGCCGGTGGCGCCGACCACCGGCGTGCCGTCCGGGGTGGCCGGGCGCAGCCCGGTCCAGAACTCGGCCGCGGCCAGGTCGCCGCCGCGCGGGTACAGGTCGTTGACCACCTTCTCCAGCGTGGCGCGGCGCCGTGCCGGCCGCGACAGGTCGAAACCGGCCAGTTCGGCCATGCCGCCGACGCGGATGCGCGCGTCGAAGCGGGTGATCGCCACCTTGTAGCTCTCGTCGAGGATGGTGGAGGTGGGCGCCAGCGCCGCGTCGCGGATCGGCAGGGTCAGCGAGTAGCCCTTCAGCGGGTACACCGGCAGGCGGATGCCCAGCGGCGCCAGCAGGCCCGGCGAATAGCTGCCCAGCGCGACCACATAGCGGTCGGCGCGCTCCACCCGGCCGCCGATGCGCACGCCGTCGATGCGGTCGCCATCGGCCTGCAGCGCCTCGATGGTCTCGCCCTGGCGGAACTGCACGCCGGCCGCGGCGGCCATCGCGGCCAGGCGCTGGGTGAACAGGCGGCAGTCGCCGGTCTGGTCGTTGGGCAGGCGCAGCGCGCCGACCAAGGTCGCCGGTGCGCTGGCCAGGGCCGGCTCGACCCGGGCGATGCCGGCACAATCCAGCAGCTCGTAGGGCACGCCGTACTCGCGCAGCACCTCGATGTCCTTGGCCGCACCGTCCAGTTGCTGCTGGGTGCGGAACAACTGGGTGGTCCCGAGCTGGCGGCCTTCGTAGGCGATGCCGGTCTCGGCACGCAGCTGGTCCAGGCAGTCGCGGCTGTACTCGGACAGGCGCACCATCCGCGCCTTGTTGATGGCGTAGCGCTCGGCGGTGCAGTTGCGCAGCATCTGCGCCAGCCACAGGTACTGCTGCAGATCGGCGGTCGGGGTGATCGCCAGCGGCGCATGGCGCTGGAACAGCCATTTCAGCGCCTTCAGCGGCACCCCGGGCGCCGCCCACGGCGAGGCGTAGCCGGGCGAGACCTGGCCGGCATTGGCATAACTGGTCTCCAGCCCGGCCGCCGGCTGGCGGTCGACCACCGTCACCTCGCAGCCGCTGCGGGCCAGATACCACGCCGTGGCCGTGCCGATCACACCGCTGCCGAGAACCAGAACCCGCATGCGCCTACTCCGTTCGGATCAATTCCCTGGCTGGATGGCGCCAGGGCAGAAGTTCGGTGCAGTATAGGCAGCAGAACCCAGGATTTTCCCCTGACTTCTGCCGACCCGGCAGGCCAAACCCCTGAGACCGCCACGCATGGCCGCACGCCTTCGCGAACTGGACAAGATCGACCGCAAGATCCTGCGCATCCTGCAGCAGGAAGGGCGCATCTCCTTCACCGAACTGGGCGAGCGGGTGGGCCTGTCCACCACTCCGTGCACCGAGCGGGTGCGCCGGCTGGAACGCGACGGCGCCATCACCGGCTACTACGCGCGGCTGGACCCGCATTACCTCAAGGCCAGCCTGCTGGTGTTCGTGGAGATCAGCCTGGCCTACAAGTCCGGCGACATCTTCGAGGAGTTCCGCCGCGCCGCGCTGAAGCTGCCCAACGTGCTCGAGTGCCACCTGGTCTCGGGCGACTTCGATTACCTGCTCAAGGCCCGCATCAGCGAGATGGCGTCCTACCGCAAGCTGCTGGGCAGCACCCTGCTGACCCTGCCGCATGTGCGCGAGTCCAAGAGCTACATCGTGATGGAGGAAGTGAAGGAAACGCTCAGCCTGCCGATCGCCGACTGAGCGCTCCACGCGAGGGGCGGGTCAGGAGACCAGCAGCTTCTCCAGGTCGTCGCGCGAGGAATTGGCGTGGTTCTTGGCCAGTTCGGCCACCACCCGCTTCTGGACCTCCTTGTGCAGCAGCGGCCGCAACTGCCCCAGCGTGTGCGGGTCGGCGACCAGCATCAGGTGCTCGACATCGCCGCGCAACGCATCCTGGTACAGGCGCTCGGCGATCTGGCGCACGAACCCGGCTTCATCCATGGTCATCGGCCGGTCGCCATCCTCCACGCCCTCGATCGGCGTCGGGTTCAGCACTTCGGTCTGCTCCAGCAGCGCGGTCTCGCCGGCCAGATTGACCCGGAACAGGCGCGCGCTGGTGCGGTCGGCGACGACGATCAGGGTGTTGTCGGGAAGCTTGCTCATCGGTTCTCCTGCGAAAACATGGCGCCGCGGCAGTCGCGGCCGGTTCGCCAGTCTAGGAACCGATTTGTGAGGATGGCGGCCACGCGGCGTTCGCCGCGCGTTCGCCGCCGGGGCGCAGGCGCTCAGTCCTGGATGCGGACCCCGTCGCCGCTGGGCACGGTGTCGTAGTAACGGCCGGTGCGGGTATCCAGCGCGCGGTTCGGCCCCACCTGCATCGCCCCGGGCACCAGCTGGCCGCGGCGGTCGTAGAGGCGGACCGGGCGGCGTGCGGACGGGTCGGCGAGCGCGGCGGCCGGTACCGCCGGACTGGCCGGACGCGTGTGCCGGGCCTTTCCTTGCGGCCGGTCGTCCAGGCTGGAGGGCACCGGCGCGGCCTTGGGGGCGGTCGTCGAGGCAGGTGGACGCTCGTCGAGGCGGCTCGCCACCGAGGGCGCCGGCGGCGGCGCGGACTGCAGGGTGTTGGCGTCGCGATTGCCGGCCGGTGCGCCGGGGACTGGCTGGAGACTCTGCGCGGCGGCAAGCGCCGGCACGAGCAGGGCGATGGCAACGCAGGGCAGCAGGCGCTTCACGGTGGCTCCATCGACGGGCCGCAAGAGAGCGTTCCACGCTAGCGCATCGCCAACTCGGCGTCGACGCGGCGCGGCGCGCTTGATCCACCCCGTACAGCCCTCATGTTGTTTTCCCCTCCTCCAGCCACGGGCCCCGCCATGAGCCGATTCGACCTCACGCCTCCTACCGCTGCCGAGCGCGAGCAGTTGATCGGCGGACTGAATGCGGAGGAACGCCGGGTGCTGCTGCAGCACGGCACCGAAGCGCCGTTCTGCGGCGTGTTCCTGGACAACAAGCTGGAGGGCGTCTACACCTGCCGGATGTGCGGGCTGCCGCTGTTCCGCTCCAGCGCCAAGTTCGATTCCGGCACCGGCTGGCCGAGCTTCTTCGCGCCCTACCACCCCGACCACGTGCGCGAGATACGCGACACCAGCCACGGCATGATCCGCACCGAGATCGTCTGCGCCCGCTGCGACAGCCATCTCGGCCATGTGTTTCCGGACGGCCCGCCGCCGAGCGGCGAGCGCCACTGCCTGAATTCGGTGTCGCTGCAGTTCACCGAACAGGGCCAGGCGCTGCCCAACCCGCTGCACCGCGGCGGCGGCGAGACCGAACCGGCCTGATCCCCGGCGCCGCCGCGCCGCCACAGGGAGACCACCGGCATGCGTACCTCGTCGCTTCCCCTTTTGTTCCTCCTGGCCGCCTGCCAGCGCAGCCCCACCCCGCCCATGCAGGCCGCCCCCGCGGCGGCGGCCTCCCCGGCCGCCGCGCGCGGCCTGCAGGCCGATGCCCTGCCCATGCAGTGGCGCTGCGGCGAAGAGCTGGTGCAGGCGGCCGCCGACCCGGCCCGCGAGCGCCTGGCCCTGCAGGTGCGCGGCACCCACCTGGACATGCAGCGCACCGATGCCGGCGGCGCCACCGGCGCGCGCTACACCGACGCCCTGGGCAATACCTTCCGGCAGTCGCAGCCGGACCAGGCCACGCTGACCCTGGCCGGCCTGGGCGAGACCCTCAAATGCGTCCGCCACGACAGCGGCATGACCGGCTGAACACCGGCGCGGGCGCGGCCGCCGCCAAAAACCCGGCACAGTTCACACCTTCAGAATGGCGCGGCGGGGCCGACATCTAGAGCGTCCCCGCTTCGGCCCGCAGGCTGCCCCGCCATGCTCATCATCGTTGGCTTCATCGTCGTCATCATCAGCGTGGTCGGCGGCTACGTGCTGTCGCACGGCAAACTCGGCGCGCTGTGGCAGCCCTACGAGCTGATGATCATCGGTGGCGCGGCGCTGGGCGCGTTCCTGGTCAGCACCCCGGGCAAGATCGTCAAGGCGACGCTCTCCGGCGTGCTGGGCGTGTTCAAGGGCCCGCAGTACAAGGCCGACGACTACCGCAGCACCCTCACCCTGATCTACGAACTGCTGAACAAGGCGCGCCGCGACGGCTTCATGGCCCTGGAAGACCACGTCGAGCGCCCGGCCGACAGCGCGATCTTCGGCAACTACCCGAAGGTGCTGGCCGACCACCACCTGCTCGACTTCATCACCGACTGCCTGCGCCTGATGATCGGCAGCAACATCGAGCCGCACGAACTGGAACCGCTGCTGGAGCTGGAGCTGGAGAAGCACCACCACGAGGCGATGGCGCCGGCGCATGCGCTGAGCAAGGTGTCCGACGGCCTGCCCGGTTTCGGCATCGTCGCCGCGGTGTTGGGCATCGTCATCACCATGGGCTCGATCGGCGGTCCGATCGAGGAGATCGGCCACCACGTCGGCGCGGCGCTGGTCGGCACCTTCCTCGGTATCCTGCTGGCCTACGGCTTCGTCGCGCCGCTGTCGGCGGCGATGGAAGCGCGCGCCGAGCAGGACAGCCGCATCTTCGAATCGGTGAAGACCGCGCTGCTGGCCTGCCTGCGCGGCTACAACCCGAAGATCGCCCTCGAATTCGCGCGCAAGACCCTGCCGACCGACGTGCGGCCGAGCTTCGCCGACTTCGAATCGCATCTGAAGACGATCAAGTAACGCGGTCATGGCCGAGACCAAATCCACCGTCGTCATCCGCCGGGTCAAGAAGGTCCAGGGCGGCGGCCACCACGGCGGCGCGTGGAAGGTGGCCTATGCCGACTTCGTGACCGCGATGATGGCGTTCTTCCTGGTGCTGTGGCTGGTGGCGGCCACCACCAAGGAACAGCGCGCGGCGATCGCCGAATACTTCCGCAATCCCAGCCCGCTGGCCGGCAAGAGCCCGGCGCCGAGCCCCGGCATGGCCGGCCCCGGCGGCGCCAGCACCTCGATGATCAAGCTCGGCGGCGCCGGCGAGATGCAGCGCGGCAACAACAAGGATCCGTTCGGCAGCAAGAGCCTGAAAGGCGACGACAGCAAGACCACGCAGCGCGAGAAGGAGAAGCAGCGCCTGGAAACGCTGATGCAGGAGCTGAAGGAAGCCATCGACAAGAGCCAGGCGCTGGAACCGTTCAAGGACCAGCTGCTGCTGGACCTGACCCCGGACGGCCTGCGCATCCAGATCGTGGACAAGGAAAACCGGCCGATGTTCGACCTCGGCAGCGCGGTGCTCAAGCCCTATACCCGCGGCATCCTCCACGAGCTGTCCGGCTTCATCAACCAGGTGCCCAACCACATCAGCATCACCGGCCACACCGATGTCACCCAGTACAGCGGCAAGAACGGCTACAGCAACTGGGAGCTGAGCGCGGACCGCGCCAACGCCGCGCGCCGCGAGCTGGTCGCCGGCGGCATGGGCGAGGACAAGGTCTCGCGCGTGGTCGGGCTGTCCTCCTCGGTGCTGTTCGACAAGCAGGTGCCGAACAATCCGATCAACCGCCGCATCAGCATCGTGGTGATGACCAAGGATGCCGAGGACGCCGCCACCGCCGACGGCGACCACAGCGTCGCCCTGGGCACGGTGCAGCCCGACGCCGACACCAAGGTGCCGGACCTGAGCGCCGCGGCGACGGACGCGGCCGCCGCGCCGCCCACCGGCAAGGGCGCGCCCGCGGCGGCGCCTGCCGCCAGCAACGGCGCTGCCCCGACGGCCCCGGCCGCGACCTCCGGCAAGGCCTCGGTGCAGATCGTCGAACCGCGCACGACCTCGCCGGAGGCCGCGGCCGCCGCCGCGCGCGATGCCTTGCGCAGCATCAACGGCAGCGCACCGGTGGCGAGCACCGCCGCCCCCGGCGGGACCCCGGCAGCGGCCAACACGCGCTGACCGCGGCGCCACCGCGCGCGCCGCCAGCGGCCGCGCAGGCGCGGGCGACGACCGCGCCGCACCGGCCCGGCGGGACCGCACACGGCGCGGCGCTTACAATGGCCGCCACTTCGCCAACGAGACCGCCGTGTCCAAGCAATCCAAAGCCAAGCGCGACAAGCGCAAGAAGCAGCAGTCGCCGCGCCCCTTCGCCCGCCTGGGCCGCGAGCAGCCCATCGCCAACCACGCCGTGCTGCAGAACGAGAGCGGCCGCGTGCTGGCCGCGATCGGCCTGCAGGGTCGCCAGTGGTTGCTGTCGGTCGGTGGCCAGACCATGGGCAATGCCGACAATCCGGTGCCGATGCTGGCGATGCTCAAGCACCTGGCCAACCTGCAGGAGCAGGAAGGCAACACCATCACCCTGGACTACTCCACGCAGCTGCAGCAGATGATCGACGCACTGGCGGCCGAGGCCGGCCAGACCCCGACCGAGTACCTGGACGCGCTGGTTGCCGAGTTCGCCGCGGGCGATGGCGCGGCAGAGGATGCGGACGAGTACGGGGCCGACGCGGACGCCGCGGCGGAGACGGGCGATGCCGCTCCGGCCGAGGCCGACGGCAGCGCCACCGCGGAACCCGCGGCGGACGCCGACGGCACGCACAAGCCGGCCTGACCTGGCGCGTGGCGGTCTACATCGACGATGCGGTGCATCCCTGGCGCGGCCAGCGCTGGGGCCACCTGCTCGCCGACACGCTGGACGAACTGCACGCCATGGCGGCGCGGCTGGGCATCCCCCGCCGCGCCTTCCAGAACAAGCTCAGCGGCGCGCACTACGACGTGCCCGCCGCCCTGCGCGACGACGCGATCCGTCTGGGCGCGGTGCCGGTCTCGCGACACAGCGACCGCGAGCTGCTGAAAGCATTGATCCGCAATGCACGTGCGCAGGCGCGCGGCGAGGCGCCGTGAACGGTGGCGCCACGTCCGCCTAGAACGGATCGCTGCCCGGGCGCAGTTCGATGTCCAGCAGCGCCGCCAGGCGCCGCATGTCCTCGTCGTCGCGGCTGAGCGCCATCCACCCGGCGTACGCATCGCCCTCGGTGTCCCAGCACCAGAGGGTGTAGCCGTGTTCGCGCAGGCGGTCGTAGGCCACGTTCAGCAGCGCCGGCACGTCATGACTGTCGAGGAAGTCCTCGTCGTCCACGTCGCCGCCCCAATCGATGCGCAGGTTCCAGCGCGTCGCCAGTTCGTCGATCGCGCCGATCAGCGACTCGGTGTCCTTCCAGTCCACGTAGAAGCCGGCACTCCAGTCGATGGCATCCTTCAGCGTCCACAACCAGCCGTCGTTCTCTTCGCCCTCGTGCTCGGCGCGCGCTTCGCGGAACGCGTTGAACTGACGCAGCGCACTTTCCTCGTCGCCGGGATTGATCAGCAGCAGCAGGTTCCAGATCAGCCCTTGCTGGGTGTCCGGATCGTCGTCGAGCTCGTCGTGCAGATCGTCGGGATCGTCGTAATCGGTGCTGTTGTCGGGCATGGCGTGAGCCGGCGGATGGAAGGGAAGGTGCAAGTGTGCCGTGCCCGCCGCGGCGACGGAAGCGCAAGGAACTCGGCAACGGCGCCGCAGGCGTTTATCCTTCGCAGCCCGGAAGACGGCGCTGTCCGCCGCCACGCGAAGCCACCACGATGTCCGACACGCCCCCCGACCGCCTGGCGGTCAGCCCGCAGAGCCCCTTCCACGATGCCGAGACGCTGTCGCGCGGCGTCGGCATCCGCTTCAACGGCGTGGAGCGCGACAACGTCGAGGAGTACTCGATCAGCGAAGGCTGGATCCGCGTCCAGGTCGGCAAGGCGCGCGACCGCCGCGGCAACCCGATGACCATGAAGGTCAAGGGCACGGTCGAAGCCTTCTGGCTCGACGCCAAGTAGGCGCGACCGCCGGCAGGCGCCGCGCCTGCCGGCATGCCGCTGCGACGCACGGCCGCACGCCGCGGCCCCCGCTGCCGCCTCAGGGCTTGAGCCGATAGCCGCTGCGGAAGATCGCCCACACCACGCCCAGGCACAGCGCCAGGAACGCCAGGGTCATGCCCAGGCTGACCGCGATGTGCACGTCGGCCTTGCCGTAGAACGCCCAGCGGAAGCCGCTGACCAGGTACACCACCGGGTTGAACAGGCTGATCTTCTGCCACAGCGGCGGCAGCATGTTGATCGAGTAGAAGCTGCCGCCGAGGAAGGTCAGCGGCGTGATCACCATCAGCGGGATCACCTGCAGCTTCTCGAAGCCGTCGGCCCACACGCCGATGATGAAGCCGAACAGGCTGAAGGTCAGCGCGGTCAGCACCAGGAAGCCGAACATCCACAGCGGATGCGCGATCTCGTACGGCACGAAGGCGCGTGCGGTGAGCAGGATCAGCAGGCCCAGCAGCACCGACTTGCTGGCCGCCGCGCCGACATAGCCGATCACCACCTCCCACCACGCCACCGGCGCCGACAGCACCTCGTAGATGGTGCCGGCCCAACGCGGCATGTAGATGCCGAAGGAGGCGTTGGAGATGCTTTCGCTGAGCAGCGACAGCATCACCAGCCCGGGGATGATGTAGGCGCCGTAGCTGATGCCGTCGATGGCGCCCATGCGCGAACCGATCGCCGCGCCGAACACCACGAAGTACAGCGAGGTCGACAGCACCGGCGAGGCGATGGACTGGGTCAGCGTGCGGAAGGTGCGCGCCATCTCGAAGCGGTAGATCGCGGCGATCGCGTGCAGGTTCATGCGCGCACCTCCGCCGCGGCCGACGCCGGCCGCACCAGGTTGACGAAGATCTCCTCCAGCGAACTCTCGCTGGACTGCAGATCCTTGATCTCCACGCCCTGCGCCTCCAGTTGCCGCAGCAGCGGGCCGATGCCGGTCTGCGCGGCCTGCGCGTCGTAGGTGTAGGTCAGTGTCGTGCCGTCGGCGGACAGCTCCAATGGCTGCGCCGCCAGCTCCGGCGGCAACGCGTGCAGCGGTGCCTGCAGGGTCAGCGCCAGTTGCTTCTTGCCGAGCTTGCGCATCAGCGTGCGCTTGTCCTCCACCAGCACCAGTTCGCCTCGATTGACCACGCCCACGCGGTCGGCCATGTCCTCGGCTTCCTCGATGTAGTGCGTGGTCAGGATGATGGTGGTGCCCTGCTCGCGCAGGCGCCGCACCATCTGCCACATGTCGTGGCGCAGCTCCACGTCGACCCCGGCGGTGGGTTCGTCCAGGAACAGGATGGACGGCTCGTGCGCCAGCGCCTTGGCGATCAGCACGCGCCGCTTCATGCCGCCGGACAGGGTGGAGATGCGGCTGCCGCGCTTGTCCCACAGCGACAGCTCGCGCAGCACCCGCTCCAGGTGCGCATCGTCGCGCGGCTTGCCGAACAGGCCGCGGCTGAAGCGCACCGTCGCCCACACCGTCTCGAACGCATCGGTGGCCAGTTCCTGCGGCACCAGGCCGATCTTGCCGCGCGCGGCGCGGTAGTCGCGCACGATGTCGTGGCCGTCGGCCAGCACCCGGCCGCTGCTGGGATTGACCAGCCCGCAGATGATGCTGATCAGCGTGGTCTTGCCGGCACCGTTGGGGCCGAGCAGGGCGAAGATCTCGCCGCGATGGATCTCCAGGTCGATGCCCTTCAGTGCCTGGAAACCCCCGGCGTAGGTCTTGGTCAGGTGTTGTACGGAAATGATCGGCGACACGGGAACTCCCTGGGCGCGCGGCGGCTGCGGAAACGGCCCCCAGGGTAGAAGCCGGCTCGTGATGGATAAATCCCGATCCGGCGGAAGCACTCTCCCGGATGCGGGACAGTGCGCCAGCGAGGTATCCGCAAACGCCGGGCGACGCCGTCGTCGCGCCGTGGACTAGCGCTCGCCGGTCTTGAGCCGGCTGGCAGGCGCCCGCGCTGCGCGCGGCCACGGCCACACGCGCCAGCCGAAGTTGACCCCGGCCGCCGCCAGCAGGATCAGCAGCGCCCCGAGTACCTGCGTCCACGCCAGCGACTGCCCGAAGGCGATGCGATCGACCGCGATCGCCACCACCGGATAGATGAACGACAGCGCCCCGATCATTGCTGTTGGCAGTTTCTGGATGGCGCCGTACAGCAGCACGTACATCACCCCGGTGTTGACCACGCCAAGCACGACCAGATCCAGCCATTGGCCGGGACGGCTGGGCAAGGCATCGAAGCGCACGAACGGCGCCAGCAACACAATGCCGATGCCCAGTTGCAGCAGCGCGAGCAGATGCGGCGGCGTGCCTTTCAGGTGCTTGGTGACGATCGACGACACCGCGTACAGAAACGCGGCACCGAGCGCCAGGGCGACGCCCTGCAGGTACTCGCCCGGCACCGCGAGCACCGCAGGCGCGATGCGCACCACGCCCACCAGGCCGACGAACGCCACCGCCAGCCACCCCACGGTCGAGGCGCTGATGCGCTCGCGGAACACGAGCGCGCCGAGCCCGACCAGCATGAACGGCTGCGTGTTGTAGACGGCGGTGGCCATCGAAATCGACGCGCGGCCGTAGGCGGCGAACAGCAGCAGCCAGTTGCCCACGATCGCGATCCCGCCGAGCAGCACCAGCGCCAGCATCCGCGGCGAGAACGCCTTGCGCCGCAACAGGCCCAGCGCCGCGCAGACGATGAGCAGCGTGGCCGCGCCGAACAGGCAGCGGAAGAACACCACGTTGAACGGCGACTGCCCCGACGACACCACCAGCCAGCCGATCGTGCCGGACATGAGCATGGCCACGACCATCTCGGCCGCACCACGGCGAATCTCGTTCGAGGCCATCCCGGTTCCTTTCAATGCTGCGAACAGCCGTCATTGTAGAAACCGAAATTCCGCGAAAATATGCTTAAACTTAGGCGAATTTCGGAATTCACCTAAAAAAGGAAGGTCACCATGCAAACCCGCCTTTCCCCTCCCGCCATCGCCCCACTCGACGCGATCGACCGCGCCATCCTGGCTGCATTGGCGCAAGACGCGCGCATGGCGACCAGCGAACTGGCCCGGCAGATCGGCCTGTCGGCCCCGGCGACCGCCGACCGCGTGCGCCGGCTGCAGCACCAGGGCGTGATCGCCGGATTCACGGTCGAGCTCGATCCGCGCGCGCTGGGCTACACCTTGCAGGCGATCGTGCGGGTCAAACCGCTGCCGGGGCAGTTGCACCTGGTAGAGGAACTGCTGCAGCGCATCCCGGAATTCGTCGAGTGCGACAAGGTGACCGGCGAGGACTGCTTCATCTGCCGGCTGTACCTGCGCAACATCGAGCACCTGGACAGCATCCTGGCAAAAGTCACCGATCGCGCCGAAACCAACTCCGCCATCGTGAAGTCGACCCCGGTGCCGCGACGGCTGCCGCCGCTGGCCGAGGACGCCTAGCGCGATGCGCTAGCCACGCGGCTTGCAACAGACCACACAGCGCCAGGGGCGCAGGCCGGCGTGCGCCCCTGGCGGGCAGAAAGCGACGAGCAGTGAACCGGCGCGCGCCGAAAGTGGCATCGCGGCGAGCCCAAAACGACGCCAGGAAGCCGCTTTCACGAATCCCCATTCCCGACTCCCCATTCCCGGCCGTCGATCAACTCTTGCGCCGCGCCTCCAGCAGATCCAGGTTGCGGATCAGCCGCCGCGCGATCTCGTCGGAGATCTTGCGCTGGCGGGTCAGCTTGAACAGTTCCTGGCGTTCGGCCTGCAGGCCGGCGTGCCGCAGCTGGCGCAGCACCGCGTCCAGGCGCCGCGCCTCCTCCGGATCGCTCTCCATCGCCTCGCCATGGTCGAGATGGCGCTGGTACAGCGCGCTGACCCGGTTGGCGGCCTCGTTGTAGAGATCGGCGTGCTCGCTGTCCTGCACCAGCCGCTGGCGCAGCTTCTCCACCGCCGCCAGCGCCGCGCGCGAGGACTCGCGGCGGGCCAGGTCTTCCTCCAGGCGGTCGGTCGGCTCTTCCGGCAACTCCAGGCCGCGCAGCAACCGCGGCAGCCCGATGCTGGCGACCAGCAGCGAGGTGACGATCACCGCGCTGGCCAGGAAGATCGCCAGGTCGCGCGCCGGGAACGCGGCGCCGCCGGGCAGGGCCAGCGGCAGGGTCAGCACGCCGGCCAGGGTGATCGCGCCGCGCACGCCGGCCAGCGAGGTCGCCACCACGATCCGCCACGGCGGGCTCTGCCGGTCCTCGCCGCGACGGCGCGCCTTGAGCAGGGTCCAGCGCAGCGACAGCCACACCCACAGGAAGCGCAGCAACAGCAGGCCGACGTAGATCGCCAGCGCATAGGCGGGCAGCCACCACGGGTCCAGGTGGCCGGCTTCGTCCATGTTGTGCATGGCGCCCTGCACGATGCCCGGCAACTGCTCGCCGAGCAGCACGAACATGATGCCGTTGAGGGTGAACTGCACCATGTCCCACACCGCCGAGCGCTGCACGCGCATGCTGCCCGGAGCGCGGCCGCTCAGTTCCACGTAGCTCATGGCGATGCCGGCGGCGACCGCGGCGAGGATGCCCGAGGCGTTGATCGCCTCGGCCAGCAGGTAGGCGGCGAACGGCAGCAGCAGGTTGACCAGGATCGCCGCGCCCGGCTCCTCGCCGACCTGGCGCCACACCCAGCGCTGCGCCAGGCTGGTGCCGACCACCACCGCGATGCCGGCGGCCACCCCGACCAGCGCCACCCACAGGAAGGTCAGCGAGGCATCGGCCAGCGAGAACGTGCCGGTGATCGCCGCGGCCACCGCGAACTGGAAACAGACCAGGCCGGAGGCGTCGTTCAGCAGCGATTCGCCTTCCAGGATGTGCATCAGCCGCTTGGGGATCGGCGCGCGCGCGGCGATCGAGGACACCGCGATCGGATCGGTCGGCGACACCACCGCGGCCAGCGCGAACGCCACCGCCAGCGGCATGGTCGGGATCATCCAGTGGATCAGGAAACCGGCGCCGATCACGGTGAACACCACCAGGCCCAGCGCCAGCTCCAGGATCACGCCCTTGTCGCGGAACAGGCCCTGCTTGGGGATGCGCCAGCCGTCCAGGAACAGCAGCGGCGGCAGGAACAGCAGGAAGAACAGCTCCGGCTCCAGCGCATAACCCTTCTTGAACACGCCGGCGATGATCGCGCCCAGGCCGATCTGCACCAGCGGCAACGGCAGCGAAAACGGCAGTACGCGCACCAGGTAGCCGCTGGCCACCACGGCCAGCAACATCGCCAAGACCACTTCGATCGAATGCATGCTCGTCCGGACGGCGGCGCCACGCCGGCGGCGCCGCCCATGAATGGGGGAGCCTGCAAGCAAAGCGCACCGCGGCGGCGATGTCCAGTGGTGCGGCGCAGCCGGACGCTGATGTCGCAATGTTGCAGCCCGGACGGGTGGCCGCCACCTGGCGCGCCAGGTAAGCAGCGCTCGCCCCAGACCAAGCAGCGTCCATCCCGTCCGGATATGGACGCCCCCGGTGTGTCACCGACCGATGGTGGCCGCACGGCCGCATTGTCTCGCTGGCTGCATCGCGCCCAGCGGCGCACGATCCGTCCATGTTCCCTGACGCAACACAGGTGCGGAACGACGGCACATCGCTCCCTGCGTCCGCAAAATGCGCGCACGCACGCATCGTGCCGAAAACGTGCGCAGCGAGCAGGCGCAGAACCGGATCGACTACGGCTTGTAGGGTTCGAATGCCTTGCCTTTCCCCGTGCCAGTACTGATGGTCCATATTTGCGTGCAGTACGCGCGATTGATATAGATGTAGTCGCTACGTGGGTCCACGCCATCATCGATACTCGCGTCGTAGCCGTTTTGCTTGGTAAGAAACAGGGCGATTCCCTGCTTGCCTCTGTCCCCCTTGATGGGCGTGACCAGCACGGCAGCCCCTTTTTCCTCCCAGGCATCGGGCAAGTCCATCTCAAAGCACAGCCAGCGATCGCCCGGCGTCGCCTTCAGGCCTAGCACCCGCGCCACCGGGCTACTGTTGTCGGCAAGTTGCGCCGGCGAAAGGCGTGTGACATAGCACGCTTTCGGCTTTCCTTCCGACTGATCTTGCGCGCTTTCGATGAACTCCCATCCCTTGCTGCCGCCCAGTCGCTTCACCTTGCTCAGAATCGACATTGGGCCGTAGTGGTAGTACTTCATGTCATCCTCTCTCTACATGTGATCGTGCGGTTGATTTGGCATGTCCTTGCATCCCGGTCGACGGCAGATGCCGATCGCGTTGCACTGGCGAAACCAGCGGCTTCCAGTTGATCGACTAGGACCGGATCGCGGTTGGCGAAGGCCACGCACCCACAGAATCGACCGTCGCCAAGGGAAGGGATGCCGGGCAAAACCTGATTTGTGGCCGATACCCACCCTATTGATCCCTTCCGGCGTAGGGGAGCGCGCTGCCAGTCAGTGTGAACGGCGACGGCTCGCGACGGCCCTGCCGGGCATGAGCGTGCGTCGCCTACAGGATGCTCCGGCAGCACTTGGCGCACTCGCCGGCATGACATATGCAAAATGGCGGCGTCCGGGGCAGCGCTGGAGCTACTATCCGACTGCAGCGCCGGTGACGGACCGGCGCATTCGGCCGGAGACCGCATGCTCACCATCCAGGAACTCAACCGTTTCATCGACGAACACGCGGCCGAAGGCAGCATTCCGCGGATCTGGGAGCTGATCGGCGAGCACTTCGTGCAGGCCCAGGCCGGCCTGCCGGCCGAACACGCGATGGAGCGGCGCGAGCTGTCCTTCCACGACCATGTGCGGCTGCTGGGCTATCTGTGCCTGCTGCTGGAGGGCGTGCCGGGCGATCTGGTGGAGATCGGGGTGTGGAAGGGCAAGTCGCTGGTGCTGATGAACGAGGTCTGCGGGCGCGAGCGCCGGGTGATCGGCATGGACCCGTTCGCGCTGCCGAACCAGTTCGAGGAGTTCAACCACTATCGGCAGCAGTTGCTGCCCAATGCGCGCTTCATCCGCGGCTATTCCGAATTCTGCGCCGAACATTTCTACGCCATGGAGCCGAAGGTGGCGCTGTTGCACATCGACGGTGGGCACACCGGGCGCAACGTGCTGCTGGATTTCCTGCTGTACGGACCGAGCGTGGTGTCCGGCGGGTTCGTGGTGTTCGACGACTACGGCGACTGGGAATACTCGCCGGAGGTCGGTCCCGCGGTGGACCTGCTGCGCGCCGCCGGCTACTTCGGCGACTTCCATGTGCTCGGCTGCGCCCACGGCTTCGAGAACAGCTACGTGCTGCAGCGCCGCTGAGCCGACGCGCCTTGGTCCTCCAGCGCGTGCCGGCAGCGCAAAGCGACGTTGCGAGAACGGCATCGCCGGAATGATCCCGGCCAACCAACAGGACAAACATTTCCGACACACCGATCATCGATCCTGGACCCTGAGCCCGACAGCCACTCAGGGTGCGGACGTCGCGGCGCGTCCGAAGCTGCAGCCGCGCTCAA
Source organism: Xanthomonas sp. LF07-6 (assembly GCF_034105445.1). Lineage (NCBI taxonomy): Bacteria > Pseudomonadati > Pseudomonadota > Gammaproteobacteria > Lysobacterales > Lysobacteraceae > Xanthomonas > Xanthomonas sp. LF07-6. Next base: position 48,592 of record NZ_JAXGGI010000017.1, on the reverse strand, counting down.
CCATAACGGCATGGCAGATATCATGCGGCCAATTCATCCCCGAGGCGGCCCCCATGAAAAACACAACCGCCAAATGGCGAAACCATGCATATCTGTCGAGCATCATCGACAGCATCGATTCGATCGCGGCTGGACGGCCGATCATTCGCGACGCTGATCTTTCCGGCATCAGCATCGGCCCATCTGCCATCCTGGAGCAGTTAAAAGCCGCAAATCTCTTCGAATCGAGGATCAGCAACACCGATCTGTCTTACTCGAAAATATCGGGAAGTGCGAACGATAGTTCCTTCATGAATGTCAGCTTCGAAAGTGCCAGCTTGAACGGAGCCCTTTTGTGCAGATCGGAAATAAAAAACTGCAACTTTTCAAAAAGCAAGCTTGTGATCAACATGGATGATGCGATCTGCGAAAAAACCGATTTCGTCAAAGCCAGATTTTCCGGTGGATCTTGCGGAGTGGAGTACGGCGGCCGCCGGGTAAAATTCATAGACTGCGATTTTACCGGCGCTGTCTTTGACAGAGTCGAATTCAGAGCATCGACATTCATCAACTGCATCTTTGCCGATGCGAAATTCAAGAAATGCGACTTGCGTGGCGCCAGGTTTGAGGCTGGCGTCCTGCCACTGGCAGCCCAGTTTGAGGATATGGACATCCCTTCTCAGTGTCGGTGATCTCATCGATGCAGGCCGACAATGACGCACTACCTGCACTCGGGTAGACCATTCACCGCAGCGCTGCCCGGCCTTAGAGCTGCACCACCGTGCAACAGGGCACTCGCCTGAACCGCCCTGGATGCGAGCGGCGGTACCCGCCAACTCCTCTGTTCAGCATTATCTGGACGGCGTGATGCAACCGCGGCGGCGCAGGCTGCGTAAAGACAGGTGCACGGCCGACTGGCCGCGCATCCCTTTCAAGGAGTAAGCCCATGAAGATCCACTTGCTGTCCCTGGCCCTCGCCGGCCTCGTCTCCCTGCCCGCCATGGCCGCCCCCAGCCAGGCCGCGATGCACGACCACGCCGCGATGAGCGAAGCCAAGCCGAATCCGATGGTCGGCGGCGCGCCGATGTACGCCACCAAGGACATCATCGACAACGCGGTCAACTCCAAGGATCACACCACCCTGGTCGCCGCGGTCAAGGCCGCCGGCCTGGTGGACACGCTGAAGGGCGCCGGCCCGTTCACCGTTTTCGCGCCGACCAATGCCGCCTTCGCCGCGTTGCCGGCCGGCACGGTCGACACGCTGCTCAAGCCGGAGAACAAGGAAAAGCTGACCCAGGTGCTGACCTACCACGTGGTCCCCGGCAAGCTCGATGCGGCGGCACTGCTGGCGCAGATCAAGGCCGGCGGCGGCAGTGCCAAGCTGACCACCGTGCAGGGCGAAACGCTGATCGCCAAGGCCCGCGGCGGCAAGGTCACCCTCACTGACAGCAAGGGCAATACCGCGCACGTCACCACCGCCGACGTGATGCAGAGCAACGGCGTGATCCATGTGGTGGACAAGGTTTTGATGCCGTAAGCACGCGTCGGGGGGTGCATTGGCATCGCGGGGGCGGCTACGGCCGTCCCCGTTTTGCGCGTCCATGCAGCCAACGGCGATCGCGCGCCACGCCGACAACCACCGGACCACGCGCACGAAGCGTCAGTCGCCAGCACCGCCTGCGTGCGGCATCGGCACCTGCGCTGCCAGCACACGCAAGTCATCCACGAAGCCTTGGTAGGCGGCCTCGCCCGCCTCGCCGCCGCGCTGGCGCAGCACCCACGACGGATGCACGGTGGCCAGGGCGCGGGTGCCGTCGTCCAGCGCCTGCCATTGCCCGCGCTGGGCCATCAGTTTGAAGCCGCTCCCCAGCACCGCGCGCGCCGCGGTCTCGCCCAGGCACAGCACGATGCGCGGACGCACCCGCGCCAGTTCGCCGGCCAGCCACATCCGGCAGGCCTCGACATGGGTTCGCTCGGGATTGCGATGCAGCCGCGCCTTGCCGCGCTGCTCGAAACGGAAATGCTTGACCGCGTTGGTCACGTACAGACTTGCACGTTCGACGCCCAGTTCCTGCAGCGCGCGATCGAACAAGCGCCCGGCCGGGCCGACGAAGGGACGCCCGCTCAGGTCCTCCTCGTCGCCGGGCTGCTCGCCCACCACCATCACCGCGGCATCCTGCGGACCTTCGCCGAACACGGTCTGGGTGGCCGGCTGCCACAGCGGACAGCGGCGGCAGTCGCGCGCCGCCGCGCGCAGCGCGTCGAGGCTGTCGTCGGCGGCCACCACCGGCGCCGGTGCCGGCGCGGGAATGCGCCGCCGCACCGGCTCGGGCGCGCGCTCGGCCATCTCGCGCACGCGCTGCCCGGCGTCGCGGATCAGCGTGGGCAGCAGTTGCGCTTCCGGCAGGTGCTTCCAGTATTTCTGCGGCATCTCCTGGCGCATCATCGTCGGATTGAGCCGCGCCGGGTTGAAGATGTTGGCGTAGTAGGTGCGCCACAGCGTGTCCTGCGCATCGTCGGCCGGCGCATCGGCCCGCTGCGCACCGGCGCCGAACTGCAGCGTCTCGCCGTCCCAGCGCACGCTGCGGTACGGAGTAAGGATCGCCCAGCGCATCCCGGCGAAGCGCCGCGCGAAGAACGGCGCCACCCGATCGACGATGTGATGTTCCGGCTCGAACCAGGCGATGTAGGCCTCCTGCTCGCCCGGCACCTCGCGGAAGCGCACGAACGCCTTCATCTTGTGGCTGTCGCGGCGCACCGCCTGCGCCCATTGCTGGGCGCGGTGCACGTCGGCATCGGTGACCCGCTGCAGCAGCGCGCGCTCGCCGCCGGCGATGCGCCACAGGAGGCGGTACAGCAGCGCGTGCCGCTGCGGATCGCGATGGCACAGCACCGCACCGGCCAGCGCCAGGAACTCGGCCGATACCCGCGGCGGCGGCACCTGCGCCGGCAACATCGCGACGTCGGTCCCGACCAGCAGCCCACCCTGCGCATCGCCGTCCCAGGCCAGCGTCTCCGGCGCCACCTGCGCGCACCACGCCGCCCGCGCCACCGCCCGCCACGCCTCCAGGCTCCACGGCGGCGCCACCTCAGCCTGGAACATGCACCGCTCCACGCATCAGCTCACCGAAACGAATGCAGAACACAGCAACACAACCGCCAACACAGCATCCGCAACCATCGCCGCGCGTGCAGATGTTGCTGTTGCTGTTGCTGTTGCTCGTGATGTTGCTTTTAAAACTTCCCGCCTTAAAGCGAGCCGAGCACCGGAGTGGCGAGCGGCCGAAGAGGCGCCCTTGTTTGAGCGAAGCGAGTTTGGGCGCCGTGCCGCTCGCCGCGAGGAGCGCAGGGGACCGGTGCGGCCGTATCGCACCGGCTCGTGTCAGGCGGGAGCGGTTTTGGTGACTTTTGCCAAGACAAAAGTCACTCGCGCCCGTAGGCGCGAAAGCCTTTGCTGTTGCCGTTGCCGTTGCCGTTGCCGTTGCCGTTGCCGTTGCCGTTGCAGCAAGCATGGCAACACCCCACCCCACCGCGTCAATCAAACAAGCCCCCCTGCCGCGGTGCCGGCGCCAGTTGCGCACGCAGCCGCTGCGGATCGTCCAGCCGCTGCCGCGGATGGTGGTCCAGCACACTGACGAACGGCAGCAACTTCTTCAGCGGCACCCGCAGCCGCGCCAGATCCTCGACCCGCAACCGCGCATGCCGTCGCGCCAGCAGCAAGCGCTCGACGTTGCGGGTGCCCAGCCCCGGCACGCGCAACAACAGTTCGCGCGCGGCGGTATTGAGATCCACCGGGAATCGCTCCGGGTTGCGCAGCGCCCAGGCCAGCTTGGGGTCCACGTCCAGATCGAGCATGCCGCTGGTGGTGTGCGGGGCAATCTCCTCCACCGAGAAGTCGTAGAACCGCAGCAGCCAGTCGGCCTGGTACAGGCGGTGCTCGCGCTGCAACGGCGGCGCCTGCAGCGGCAGCTTGCTGGAGGCGTCGGGAATCGGGCTGAACGCGGAGTAGTAGACCCGGCGCAGGCGATAGTTGCCGTAGAGATTGTGGCTGGTGTGCAGGATCGCGCGATCGTCCGCGCCATCGGCGCCGACGATCATCTGCGTGCTCTGCCCTGCCGGGGCGAAGCGCGGCGGCTTGGCGCGGACGCGGGTTTCGGCCTTGCGCGCCTCCTTGCTCTCCTCGATGCGCCAGCGCAATTCGCCCATCGCCGCACGGATGCCGCCGACGTTCTTCTCCGGCGCCAGTTGCGCCAGGCCGCGCTCGGTCGGCAATTCCACGTTGATGCTGAGCCGGTCGGCGTAGCGGCCGGCGGCGGCCAGCAGCTCCGGCGCCGCGTCGGGAATGGTCTTGAGATGGATGTAGCCGGCGAAGCGGTGCTCCTCGCGCAGCTGCCGCGCCACTTCCACCAGTTGCTCCATGGTGTAGTCGCTGTTGCGGATGATGCCGCTGGAGAGGAACAGGCCTTCGATGTAGTTGCGCTTGTAGAAATCCAGGGTCAGCTTGACCACTTCGGCCGGGGTGAAGCGCGCGCGGCGCACGTTGCTGGACACGCGGTTGACGCAGTACGCGCAGTCGAAGACGCAGAAGTTGGTCAGCAGGATCTTCAGCAGCGACACGCAGCGCCCGTCGGGCGTGTACGAATGGCAGATGCCCATGCCCTCGGTGCTGCCGATGCCGCCGCTGCGCAGCGAATGGCGCTTGTCGGCGCCGCTGGAGGCGCAGGACGCGTCGTACTTGGCCGCGTCGGCGAGCACGGCGAGTTTTTCGAGGGTATTCACCGGCCGACGATGCCGGGTCCGCGTCTCAAACGGTGAGACGCGGATGCGCTGCGGCCTTCACCGCGATGAATCGCTCAGGTCGATCTCCTGGCGTTCAGGTCGCCACGCGCGCCGCGGCGCCGTCGAAGCGGTAGATGTCCATCGCCAGCAGGCCGGCGTCGATCCCCGCATCGATGCGCTGCGCGCCCAGCCCGTCCGCGCCGGCCGCACCCATCGCCACATAGATCGGCAGCCAGTGCTCGTCGGTGGGATGCGCGCGCTCGGCGAACGGCGCCTGCCGGCGGTAGTCGAGCATCGCCGGCACGTCGTCGCGGCGCAACGCCTGCTCGGTCCATTCGATGAACGGACGCACGTAGGGCACTTCCTTGCCCTCGGCGTAGCGGCCGAAGTCGTGCAGGTTGTGGGTGATGCTGCCCGAGCCGATCACCAGCACGCCGTCCTCGCGCAGTGGCGCCAGTGCGCGGCCCAGCGCCAGGTGGTGCTCCGGCCCGAGTTCCGGCTGGATCGACAGCGGCACCACCGGGATGTCGGCCTGCGGGTACAGCAGCGACAGCGGCACCCACACGCCGTGGTCCAGCCCGCGACGCTCGTCCAGCACCGGCGCCAGCCCGGCCTGCGCCAGCAGCTCGGCGACCTGCTGGGCCACGGCCGGCGCGCCCGGCGCCGGGTACTGCATCGCGTACAGCGCCTGCGGGAAGCCGCCGAAGTCGTGGATGGTCTGCGGCTGCGCCGCGGCGCCGACCAGCGGCCGCCGGCCCAGCCAGTGCGCCGAGGCCAGCACGATGGCGCGCGGCCGCGGCAGCGTCGCCGCCAGTTCGGCCAGCCGCGTGCCGACCAGGCCGGGCTGCAGCGCGGTCATCGGCGAACCGTGCGAGATGTACAGGGAAGGCAAACGCGCCATGGCAGGTCTCCACAGTGGGGGGCGGCACGGTGGCGCGCGCGGCCAGCGCCGGGCGTTCGTGCAGGCGACCAGGGTATTTCCGCCATCTGCGGGAATAAATTACCCTGCCGCCGACGATCCATTTCAGGAACCGAAACAATGGACACGCTGGAGGCGATGCGGGTCTTTGTCGCCGTCGTCGACCGCAACGGCTTCAACGCCGCTGCCGACGCGCTGGGCATTTCCACCGCCAGCGTCACCCGCCAGGTGGCGTGGCTGGAACAGCGCCTGGGCTCGCGCCTGCTCAACCGCACCACCCGCCGGGTCAGCCCGAGCAGTGTCGGCGCGGCGTATTACCAGCGCTGCCAGTTGCTGCTGGCCGAGTTCGACGACATGGAGGCGGCGGTCGGCGAGCAGGCGCTGACGCCCTCCGGCACGCTGCGGATCAACGCACCGTTCAGTTTCAGCGTCGCCCGGCTGGGCCCGCGCCTGGCCGGCTACAGCGCGCGCTATCCGCAGGTCGCCCTCGATCTGTCGCTGTCCGACCGCCTGGTGGACATCGTCGAGGAAGGCTACGACCTGGCGATCCGCATCACCCGCCAGGTGGCGCCCACCTTGATCGCGCGCAAGCTCGGCGAAGTGCAGGCGTTCCTGTGCGCGTCGCCGGACTACCTGGCGCGTGCCGGCACCCCGCAGCTGGCCGCCGACCTCGCCGGCCACGCCTTCCTCAGTTACAGCTACGTGCAGGACGACCTGACCCTGCACGGCCCCGACGGCGCGACCCAGGTGCGGGTGGCCGGCACCCTGCGCGCCAATTGCGGCGACGTGCTGCGCGAGGCGGCCATCGCCGGCATGGGCGTCACCGTGCAACCGGACTTCATGGCCGAAGCGGCGCTGGAGGACGGCCGCCTGGTGCGGGTGCTGCCCGACCATGAGATCGGGCCGATCGGCGTCTACGCGGTGTACGCCAGCCGCAGCCACCTGGCGCCGAAGGTGCGCAGCTTCATCGACTACCTGGTCGAAGTGGGCATCGACCGCACGATGCGCTCCCCGGCCGAGAGCTGAACCGCGGCGCGCGGACCGGACACAACATCCCGCCGATGGCGCTGATCGCGGCGGCCGCGCATGCGCACAATGCCCGCGCTTTTCCCCTCACCTTCAGGAGTCCGCGTATGAGCAAGATCGCGATCGTCTACTTCAGCGGCTACGGCCACACCGTCAAGCAGGCCGAGGCCGTGCACGCCGGCGCCGCCAGCGTCGGCGAGGCCACGCTGTACCGCATCGACCAGGACGGCAACCTGCCCGACGGCGCCTGGGAGGCCATCGGCCAGGCCGACGCCATCGTCTACGGCAGCCCGACCTACATGGGCGGCCCGGCCTGGCAGTTCAAGAAGTTCGCCGACGCCAGCTCCAAGCCGTGGTTCGCGCAGGCCTGGAAGGACAAGATCGCCGCCGGCTTCACCAACTCGGCCTCGGTCAACGGCGACAAGTTCGCCACCATCGAATACTTCTGGACCCTGGCCCAGCAGCACGGCCAGATCTGGGTCGGCACCGGCCTGCTGCCGTCCAACACCAAGGCGCACGGCCCGAACGACGTGAACTGGACCGCCGGCTCCGGCGGCGCGCTGGCGATCTCGCCGTCCGACGCCTCGCCGGACGAGGCGCCGCGCAGCGGCGACCTGGAGACCGCGCGCCTGCTCGGCAAGCGTGTGGCCGAGTTCGCGGCCAAGCTCAAGGGCTGAGTCCGACGGTGCCGCCCGCAAAGGGCGGCACCCTGCATCGCGATCGCAGCGGTCTCCGGGCGAGGCGATGCCCCTTCGGCGCCCGGCCTTTGCCGGTCGGGCGCTTCCTCGAGGCAACAATGCCCTCGCGCTGCGGCGCTGCCGCGTGTTCTCTGCATTCTGGTCTCGCCATGCACCGGCCCTCGGCCAGCGCCATCGCGCTACACCGTGCCACCCACTGGATGCGCCGCACGCAGATGATCGATGAACACCCGCAGCTTCGGCGGCAGGTGTTCGCGCGCCGGGTAGTAGATGTGCCAGCCGGCGAACGGCGCGTGCCAGTCGTCCAGCACCTGCTGCAGGCGGCCGACGGCGACGTCGGCAGCCACCTGCCACTCGAACGCCTGGCCCAGACCCAGACCGCGGCGCGCGGCATCCAGGCCGACCGCGGTGTCGTTGACCACCAGCCGCCCGCTGACTTCGACCAGGAAATCATGGCCGTCGCGGGTGAACTCCCAGGCCTGCAGGCGGCCATCGGTGCGGCGCCAGCGGATGCAGTCGTGCGCGGCCAGTTCGGCCGGCGTGCGCGGTACGCCGTGCGCAGCGAAATACGCCGGCGCAGCCACCACCGTCTGCCGCTGCGGCGGTCCCAGCGGCACCGCGATCATGTCGCGCGCCAGGCTCTCGCCCAGGCGGATGCCGGCGTCGAAGCCGCCGGCGACGATGTCGGCCAGGGTCCGATCCGAATACAGCTCCACGCTGACCTCCGGATAGCGCGCCAGGAACGCCGGCAGCTGCGGGCACACCAGTTGCTCGGCGGCCACCAGCGGCAGGTTGATGCGCAGCGTGCCGGCCGGGCGGTCGCGCAGGAAATCCAGGTCGGCGAAGGCCGCATCGATCTGCGCCAGGCCCGGCGCCACCCGCTGCAGGAAGCGCTCGCCATGCTCGCTCAGGCCGACCCGGCGGGTGGTGCGGTTGAGCAGGCGTGCGCCCAGCTGCGCCTCCAGCGCGCGCAATGTCTGCGACAGCGCCGAGGGCGAGACGCCCAGCTCGGCGGCAGCGCGGGTGAAGCTGCCATGGTGGGCGACGCGGACGAAGGCGACGACGGCGGACAGCGGCGGTGGACGGTGCATGGCGAACGGGCGGCAGTGGAAGGACGAACGCGGCGGGCGAACCAGCCATTGTTTAGCACAGCTTCAAAGCACATGCGGATTACCTGGATTTATCCGTTGCGACATGGCGCCTACAGTGCCCGCACCCTCACTCCGGAGACCGCCGCGATGGCCCTCGATCACTACCGCCTGCTCGGCCGTTCCGGCCTGCGCGTCAGCCCGCTGTGCCTGGGCACCATGACCTTCGGCGCCGACTGGGGCTGGGGCGCGGACGAAGCCGAGGCGCGCCGCCTGTTCGACCTGTACGTGGATGCCGGCGGCAACTTCCTCGATACCGCCAACATCTACACCAACGGCAGCGCCGAGACCCTGCTCGGCCGATTCGTCGCCGGCCGCCGCGACCGCCTGGTGATCGCCAGCAAGTTCGCGCTCAATCCCTTCCCCGGCGACCCCAACGGCGGCGGCAACCACCGCAAGGCGCTGCTGCGCTCGGTCGACGCCAGCCTGGCGCGGCTGGGCACCGATTACCTGGACCTGCTGTATCTGCACGCCTGGGACGGCACCACCGGCATCGACGAGGTCATGCGCGGCTTCGACGACCTGGTGCGCGCCGGCAAGATCCTCTACGCCGGCATCTCCGACACCCCCGCCTGGCAGGTGGCGCGCATGCAGACCCTGGCCGACCTGCGCGGCTGGACGCCGTTCGTCGCCCTGCAGATCGAGTACTCGCTGGCGCAGCGCACGGTCGAGCGCGAGCTGGTGCCGATGGCCGAGGTGCTGGGCATGTCGGTGCTGGCCTGGTCGCCGCTGGCGATGGGCGTGCTCACCGGCAAGTACGGCGCCGCCGATCTGGCGCGGGTGCGCTCGGCCGCCTCCGGTGGCGCGCAGGTCGATGGCGTGGGCCGCGCCGAGGTCGCGCATTCGCAACGCACCTTCAACGAACACGCGCTGGCAGTGGCCGAGGCTGTGGTGGCGCTGGCCGCCGAGCTGCAGCGCTCGCCGGCGCAGGTGGCGCTGGCCTGGCTGCTGGCGCGCGGGGCGATGCCGATCGTCGGCGCGCGCAGCGTGGCGCAATTGCAGGACAACCTGGGCGCACTCACCCTGCACCTGGATGCCGAGGCGCTGCAGCGGCTGGATGCCGCCAGCGCGATCGAACTGGGCTTCCCGCACGACTTCCTGGCCTCGCCCAACCCGCAGGCGCTGCTGAGCGGCGGCACCCGCATCCAGCCGCGCTGAGCGCGGCGTCCTGCCCCTTCGCACACGAGCACCATTCCATGGCATCCATCGCGAACGCGTTGCCGAGCAACATGACCCTGGCCGAGGCCGAAGCGGCCGGCATCGCGCAGATCGCCGCGCTGATGGGCCCGCAGCAGGGCGCGGCGATCCGCGCCCTGGCCGACGACGCGGACACCGCGCTGAGCGGCCGCGGCGCCGCCATCGCCTTCGCCGAGATCTACCGCGCCGACAGCGCGCTGGACCTGAAGACCCGCGAACTGGTCACGGTGGCGGTGCTGGCCAGCCTCGGCCACGCCGCACCGCAGTTGCGCCTGCATTTGCGCGCCGCGCAGGCGGCAGGCGCCAGCCGTGCGGAGATCTTCGCCGTGCTCGACCAGTTGTACGCCTACGTCGGCCTCCCCACCGCGCTCAATGCCCTGGCCGTCGCCCGCGACGCGCTGGGCACGTCCTCACCCTGAGCGAACCGCCCGGCGGCCACGCTTTCCCTCCCCTCCCCCTCAGGAGCATCCTCCATGCAAACCCGCACCCTCGGCCGCAACGGCCCCCGCGTCTCCGCCCTCGGCCTCGGCTGCATGGGCATGAGCGCGTTCTACGGCGGCCGCAGCGACGACGCCGCCGCGATCGCGGTCATCCATGCCGCGATCGAGCACGGCGTCAGCCTCATCGACACCGCCGACATGTACGGCCCCCACACCAACGAAGTGCTGGTGGGCAAGGCGCTGGCCGGGCGCCGCGACCAAGTCGTGCTGGCGACCAAGTTCGGCATCAAGCTCGACCCCAACGACCCGGCCGCACGCGGCATCGACGGCCGCCCGGAATACGTGCAGTCGGCCTGCGAGGCCAGCCTGCGCCGGCTCGGCGTGGACCACATCGACCTGTACTACCAGCATCGGGTGGATCCGAACGTGCCGATCGAGGACACGGTCGGGGCGATGGCGCGGCTGGTGGAACAGGGCAAGGTGCGCTTCCTCGGCCTGTCCGAAGCCGCCGCGGCCACCATCCGCCGCGCGCACGCGGTGCATCCGATCACCGCGCTGCAGAGCGAGTACTCGCTGTGGTCGCGCGATCCGGAACACGACGGCGTGCTGGAGACGGTGCGCGAGCTGGGCATCGGCTTCGTGCCGTACTCGCCGCTGGGCCGCGGCTTCCTGACCGGGGCGATCCGCTCGCCGGAGGACTTCGAGGCAGACGACTACCGCCGCCATTCGCCGCGCTTCCAGGGCGAGAACTTCGACCGCAACCTGCAGCTGGTGGAGCGGGTACGTGAGCTGGCGCAGGCCAAGGGCGTGACCCCGGGGCAACTGGCGCTGGCCTGGGTGCTGGCGCAGGGCGAGGACCTGGTGCCGATCCCGGGCACCAAGCGCCTGGCCTACCTGGAAGAGAACCTGGGCGCGCTGCAGGTGAAGCTGAGCGCCGAGGAGCTGGCGCAGATCGAGGCGATCTTCCCCGCCGATGCCGCCGCCGGCCATCGCTACCCCGCCGCCTCGCGCGGCGCGCTGCAGGGCTGAACCGCGCCCCCGGCCGCGGCGCGGGTCGATTGCCCGCGCCGCCCCGGCCCCGCATGATGCGGGGGTGATCTCCTTCATCGTCCCCGCGCACGACGAAGCCGCCCTGATCGGCGACACGCTGGCCTCGCTGCATGTCGCCGCCCAGGCGCTGCGGCTGGACTGCGAGACGCTGGTGGTGGCCGATGCCTGCCGCGACGGCACCGCCGAGATCGCGCGCCGGCACGGCGCGCAGGTGCTGGAGGTGGAACTGCGGCACATCGCCGCCGTGCGCAATGCCGGCGCCGCCGCCAGCCGCGGCCGCCATCTGCTGTTCGTCGATGCCGACACCCGGGTCAACACCCCGCTGCTGGCCGCGGCGCTGCGCGCGCTCGGCACCGGCGCGGTCGGCGGCGGCGCGCAGGTGCGCCTGCTCGGCGACATCGCCTGGCACGAACGCCTGGCGCAGGCGCTGTTCGGTTGGCTGTTCCGCTGCACCGGCATCGCCCCCGGCTGCTTCCTGTTCTGCACGCGCAGCGCCTTCGTCGCCGCCGGCGGCTTCGACGAGCGCTACTACGCCGGCGAGGACGTGGCGCTGAGCCGCGCACTGGCGCGGCAGGGACGCTTCGTGATCCTGCGCGAGCCGGTGCACACCTCCGACCGCAAGCTGCGCAGCTTCAGCAAGCGTGAGCACCTGGGGCTGCTGTTGCGCCTGCTGCGCCGCGGCCGCAGCCTGCTGCGCTCGCGCGACGGACTTGGCTTCTGGTATGGGCAGCGTCGCGGGCGCTAACGCGCCGCCCATTTCCGCACAGATTGCGTCGGGTCGGCAAAGCGGTTGCGCCCGACGCGGGCGACTTCCTACTGTCTGCAAATGCGCGAGAACGGCACCCTGGACATCAGGAACGCGGCAATGGCGGACCGGCAGGCGATCGTGACGCTGATGGCGGCACTGGACTACGCCGGAACCGAGGACTTCATCGAGGCGCGCCTGGCGCAGCTCCTGGCACATCCGGACGCGGCCTTGCTGTTGGCCGCCTCAGGGGACGACGTCCTGGGTGTGTTGTCGCTGCACTTTCTGCCGCAGTTGGCATTGGCCGGCGACATCTGCCGCATCAGCTATTTCTGCGTCGACAATCGCGCGCGCGGCGCCGGAGTGGGACAGCGTTTGCTGGCAGAGGGCGAGGCGCTGGCGCGGCAGCGCGGCTGCGACCGCCTGGAGGTGCACTGCCACAGCCGGCGGGAACGCGCGCACGCCTTCTATCGGCGCGAAGGCTTTGTCGAAGCGCCCACGTATTTCGCCAGGTCGCTGCGCGATTGAAGATTGTCTGAGGTCGCCAGCCGCAGACAGCGGCGCGATCTTCCTAAGGGCGGTTGCCGGCGCCGAGGCGCTGGCAGTACGCTGCGCGCCCCTTGTGCGAGCTTTACGGATGAGCGTCCACACCAGCAGGCCCATCGCGCTGCGCATCCTCGGCACGGGCGAGTATCTGCCCGCGCAGCAGGTGCCGGCGGAGGCCTTCGACCGGCGCTGGGGCAAGCCCGCCGGCTGGACCCTGCGGCATACCGGGGTCGCCACGCGGCACTACGCGGGCGCCGACGAGCCGGCCACCTTCATGGGCGAACGCGCCGCGCGCGCGGCGCTGGACGCGGCGCAGTTGCAGGCGCACGAGGTCGATTGCGTGATCAGCGCCTGCAGCCTGATGGAACAGGCGATCCCGTGCAGCGCGGCGCTGCTGCACGCGCGGCTGGGCCTGCAGGGTAGCGGCATCCCGGCCTTCGACATCAACGCCACCTGCCTGAGCTTCATCGCCGCGCTCGACCTGGCCGCCTGCGCGATCGCCGCCGGCCGCCATCGCCGCGTGCTGATCGTCTCCAGCGAGATCGCCAGCGTCGGCCTCAATCCGGACGATGCGGATACCGCGCCGCTGTTCGGCGACGGTGCCGCCGCGGTGGTGCTCGGCGCCGACGACGGCGCCAGCGGTTCGCAATTGCTGGCGGCGCGCCTGGAAACCTATTCCGAAGGCATCGACCACTGCCGCGTGCGCGCCGGCGGCACCCGCCTGCGCCTGGATCACGGCGTCGACGCGCTGCGCGCCGGCTCGCAGTTCGAAATGAACGGGCGCGCCACCTACCGGCTGGCCGCGGCGAAGCTGCCAGGTTTCCTGCAGCGGCTGCTGGCGCAGGCCGGGGTCGAGCTGGCGCAGCTGCGGCGGATCGTGCCGCACCAGGCCAGCGCCAAGGCGCTGCGCCACCTGCGCGTGGCGCTGGGGCTGACGCCGGACGCGCTGATCGAGGTGATCGGCCACCGCGGCAACCAGATGGCCGCGTCGATTCCCGGCGCGCTGCACCAGGCGATCGCCAGCGGCCGCATCGTCCGTGGCGACCTGATCGGCCTGGTCGGCTCCGGCGCCGGGCTGGCGTTCGGTGGCGCGGTGTTGCGCTACTGACATGGCCCGCGTCCTGGTCACCGGCGCGTCCGGCTTCATCGGCGCCTACATCGTGCGCGCCCTGGCCGATGCCGGCGTAGCGGTGCGCGCCAGCGGTCGCGACGCCGCCAAGCTGGCGGCCTTCGCCGGCAATCCGCGGATCGAGGTCGTGCCCGCCGAGCTGTGTCGCGATGACCTGGCGCCGTTGCTGCGCGGCTGCGATGCGGTGATCCACTGCGCCGCGTTGTCGGCACCTTGGGCCAGCGCCGAGACCTTCCGCCTGGCCAACGTGGTCGCCACCGAACGCCTGCTCGCCGCCGCGCTCGCCGCGCGCGTGCGTCGCTTCGTGCACTTCAGTTCGCCTAGCATCTACTTCCGCTTCGCCGATCAATACCAGATCACCGAAGACTTCACCCCGCCGGCGCGCTGGATCGGCGGCTATCCGCAGACCAAGTGGGAAGCCGAGGAAAAGGTGCGCGCCGCCGCCGTGGCCGGACTGCCGGCGGTGGTGCTGCGCCCGCGCGCGGTGTTCGGCCATGGCGACAACGCGATCGTGCCGCGCTTGCTGGCGGTGGCGCAGCGCGGCTGGTTCCCGCTGGTCAACGGCGGCCGCGCGATGATCGATGTGTGCTGCGTGGAGAACGCGGTGGCCGCGGCGCTGGCGGCGCTGCGCGCTGAGCACATCGGCGATGGCCGCGCCTACAACATCAGCAACGGCGTGCCGATCGCGGTGCGCGACCTGCTGACCGAACTGTTCGCGGTGCTGCGCCTGCGCGTGCGCCTGTTGCCGCTGCCGCGCGGACCGGCGTTGGCACTGGCCACGCTCGGCGAGCAGATCGCGCTACGCCGTCGCGGGCAGCCGGAGCCGCGGCTCAGCCGCTACGGTATCGGCGTGCTCGGCTATTCGCAGACGCTGGACATCGGCCGCGCCCGCCGCGAACTCGGCTATGCGCCGGTGCTGTCGACCCAGGCCGGGCTGGCCGCGCTGGGGCGGCCATGAGTGCGCCCCGGCTGCAGTGGCGGCTGTACGAAGCCGGCCATTGCACGCATCCGGAGCGCGCCACGCGCCGCGGCGCGCCGCTGGCGCCATGTCCGTTTCCGGCGCTGGCGGCCCTGCTGCAGCATCCGCAGCAGGGCGACCTGTTGTTCGACACCGGCTACGCCCGTCATTTCTTCGATGCCACCGCGCGCTTTCCCGAACGCCTGTACCGCTGGCTGACGCCCGTGCAATTGGCACCCGGGCAATCGCTGCGCGAACAACTCGCCCGCGACGGCGTGGATGCGGACCGCATCGGCTGGATCGTGCTGTCGCATTTCCATGGTGACCACGTCGGCGGCGTCGCCGATTTCCCACACGCGCGCCTGGCCTGCGCGCAAAAGGCCTGGGACGATCTGCAGCGCCGCGGCCGGCTGGCCGCGCTGCGCGAAGGTTTCCTGCCGGCACTGCTGCACGGCGCGCGCCCGCGCATGCACTGGATCGAGGCGCTGCCCGCGGCGCTGCCGCCCGCCGCACTGCGCGACTTCGGCACGCCACGCGACCTGTTCGGCGACGGCAGCGTGCTGCTGGTGCCGCTGCCCGGACATGCGCCCGGCCACTACGGCCTGTGGTTCGAGGACGCGCACGGCCCGGTGTTCCTGATCGCCGACGCGGCCTGGTCCAGCGCTGCGCTCGCCGACGGCACGCCGCCGCCAGCCCTGGTCACCCACCTGCTCGGCGAGCATCGCGTCTATCGCGACACCCTGGCGCGGCTGCATGCGCTGCGCCAGGCCGAGCCGGGCTTGCGCCTGGTGCCCTCGCATTGTCGGCAATGGCGGCCGGCACCGGCGGAGCACCCGCATGGCTGAGGCCCCCGGCGTGCTGATCACCGGCGCACGCGCGCCGGTCGCCCTGGACCTGGCGCGCCGCTTCGCCGCGCAGGGTTGGCGGGTGCACCTGGCCGACAGCGTCGCCAGTCGCATCTCCGGCTGGTCGCGCGCGGTGACCGCGCATCACCGCGTCGCCCCGGCACGCGATGCGCCGCGCGCCTGGCTGGCCGATCTCAATGGCGTGCTCGCCCGCCAGCGCATCGACGTGCTGGTGCCGACCTGCGAGGAAGTGTTCTACCTGGCCCGCTACCGCGGCGCGCTGCCGACGCAGTTGCACCTGCCGCTGCAGGACTTCGACACGCTGCGCACGCTGCACAGCAAGTACGCCTTCATGGCACTGGCGCGCGGCCTGGACAGCGACGTCGACGTGCCCGCCAGCGTGCGCGTGCGCAACCTGGTGCAGGCGCGCGAGTGGGCCGGCGACACGCCGCTGGTGTTGAAACCGGAATTCTCGCGCTTCGGCGTGCATGTGCGGCTGTACCCGCAAGGCGGGCCCGCCGATGCCACGCCGCTGCCCGCGCAGGGCGACTGGGTCGCACAACGCTACTGTGAGGGCGAGGAACGCTGCTCGTATGCGCTGGCGCGCGACGGCATGTTGCTGGCGCATGCGGTGTACCGCCCGCGCTATCGGCTGCGGCGCAGCTCCAGCTATTACTTCGACGCGGCGCCGGATCCGCAGATCGAGCGCTTCACCGCGCAACTGGTGCAGGCGCTGCGCTTCACTGGGCAGATTTCCTTCGACTGGATGGTGTCCGCGCAAGGGCGCTGCAGCGTGATCGAATGCAATCCGCGCGCGACCAGCGGCCTGCACCTGTTCGCCGCGACCGATCCGCTGGTGGCCTTGCTGTGCGGCGACGCGGGCGCAGCGCCGGCGCCGTTGCGCCCGGCCGACGACCGCGCGGCGATGCTGGGCATGCTGATGCTGGGCGTGGCGTTGCCGGCGGCGCTGGGCCAGGGTCGGCTGCGGCAGTGGCGCCGCGACTACGCACGCGCCGAGGACGTACTGGCGCCGCGCGGCGACCGCTGGCCGTTGGCCGGCACGCTGTGCGACCTGGGCAGCCACGCGCGCCTGGCGCTGGCACAACGCTGCAGCGTGCGCGAAGCCGCCACCCGCGATACCGAGTGGGACGGCGAGGCACTGCCGCCGCCATGAGCCATGGCGACGCCGCCGCAGCAGCCGCCGACTACGCCGCGCAGCTGCAACGCTTCGCCGCGCTGCACGCCGGCGGCGACGCGCAGCAGCTGGCCGACAACGCACATGCGCGCATCGAGGTATTGCAGGCGGGCGACCTGGCGCTGCCGGTGACGGTCGGCGAACGCCACCCCGGCAACGCCTGGGTGTGCTCGCCGCGCACCACCTACGCCGACTACGCTGCCGAGGAGGCCGCACGGCTGCTGCCGGGCACGCTGGCCGCGCCGGTACGCGGCCTGTGCGGCGGCATCGGCGCCTGGCTGGACTGGGCACGGATCGACCGCGCGGTCACCCTCAACAACTGGCTGCTGTCCACCAACCTGTACCCGCCGCTGCCGCCGAGCGGCTTGCGCGCGTTGCTGGATGTCGCACGCGCGCGCTGGCCCGACCACGCGCTGTGGTTCCGCTCGCTCAACGCGGTGGATACGCCGCAGTGGCTGCACGCGCTGCAGGCCGAAGGCTTCACCCTGATCGGCAGCCGCCAGGTCTACCTGTACGAGGACTGGCCGCAACTGTTGCGTCATCGCGACCTGGCCCGCGACCTCAAACTGGTCGACCGCCGCGACCTGCAGCGCTGCGGCAACGACGCCATCGGCGAGGCCGACTATCCGCGCATCGCCGCGCTGTATGCGCAGCTGTATCTGGAGAAATATTCGCACTGCAATCCGGCCTACCACGCCGGCTTCCTGCGCGCCTGGCACCGCGCCGGGCTGCTGCGCTTCGACGGCTTCCGGGATGGCGACGGGCAACTGGTCTGCATCACCGGCCTGTTCGGCGTCGGCGGCACCGTCACCGCACCGATCGTCGGCTACGACCTGCAGCTGCCGCAGCGGCTGGCGCTGTACCGCACCCTCACCGCCTGCGGCATCGACCATGCGCGACGGTATGGCCAGCGCCTCAACCAGAGCGCCGGCGCGGCCAGTTTCAAGCGCCAGCGCGGCGGCACGCCGGTCATCGAGTACAGCGCGGTCGATGCGCGCCACCTGCCGCTGCGGCGACGCCAGCCGATCGCCGCGCTCGGCGCCCTGACCCGGCGCATCGGTGTCCCGCTGATGCGCCAGTACCGGCTGTGAGGCCAGGCAGCGCCGGGCCCGAAGGCGGGCCGTAATCGTTTTCAGCGTCGATCACGCATGCCGCGTCGGCTGCCCGACACTGGCACTGGCATATACTTTGCTGCATCTGCAACACCTCATCGCCGCTGCGGCCCGGAACATCTGTGGAATGGATTGCGCATCTGGCCCATGCCGGCACCTTGCTGATCGTCAACGCATTGCTCGCGGCGGTGTCCTCGGCGATGTTCCTGGCGCTGTACGTCACCGGCCGCAAGGAACGGCACGCCCGCAGTCTGTTGCTGCTGACGCTGAGCTACGCCGTCTTCACCCTGGGCTTCGGCACCCTGCTGGCGCCGGCCTGGCACTACATGGACGTCTGGGTCGCGCCCGCCGGCAACGTCACCCTCGACGTGGCCACCGCACTGACGCTGGTGGCGGTAAACGCCTACCTGCGACGCCCGCTGCTGCAGTGGACATTGCTGGTCCCGATCGCGCTGCTCTGCGTGCTGGAACTCTACAGCCTGCACTACACAGGCCTCGATCACCGCATCATGGTGATCTTCGGCGGCCTGGTGCGCGGCATGCTGACCCTGGCCACCGCGGTGGCGCTGTGGCGCCATGCCGACAGTACCGTGCGCACGCCGGCGCGCTTCACGGCCGTCTTCCATTTCCTGTGGGCCGGCATGGTCGGGCTGCGGGTGGTCTGGTGGGCCGTCCATCCCGACGTCGATACCAGCTACGACCCGACCACCAACTTCGGCCTGCTCTCGCGCATCGTGCTGACCGCCAGCATCACCCCCGGCTTCCTGTGGATGCTGACCCGCGAAATGAACGCGGAACTGCGGCGGCACGCCTCGCAGGATCCGCTCACCGGGGTCACCAACCGCCGGGTGATGTGGGAGCGCGGCGAGGCGGCGACCCTCGATGCCGCACGCAAGCGGGCGTCGATCGCGGTGCTGATGATCGACGTGGACCATTTCAAGGCGATCAACGACCGCTTCGGCCATGCGGTCGGCGACCAGGTGCTGGTCGCCATCGCGCAGACCCTGACGCAGCACATCCGCATGCCGGACCTGCTGGCGCGCATCGGCGGCGAGGAGTTCATGGTGCTGATTCCGCAGGGCGACGAGGCGTCGGTGCGCGATCTCGCCGAGCGCCTGCGGCGGCGCATCGCGCAGCAACAGATCGATGCCGCGCCGGAGGCGCCGCTGGTGTGCACGGTGAGCATCGGCTACTGCCTGTCGCCCGGGGCGCAGGCGTCCTGGCAGACCTTGGTGCTGGCCGCCGACCAGGCGCTGTACGCGGCCAAGCGCGCCGGCCGCAACCGGGTCGCCGGCACCACCATCGCATGAACGCGCGCGGCGCGCGGCACACCACGCGCGTGGCGCCGGCGGCATGAGCGCCTGGCATCCGTCCCTGTACCGGCAGTGGTTCGCCGTCGCCCCCGCCACGGCGTTGCGGCGCCAGCCGCTGGCGGTGTCGGTGATGGACCGGCATGCGGCGATCGCGCGTTGCGCCGACGGCGGCCTGCTGGCGCTGGAAGACCGCTGCCCGCACCGGCACGCGCCGCTGTCGGCCGGCTGCGCCACCGGCGACGGCCTGTCCTGCCCCTATCACGGCTGGCGCTTCGACCGCGCCGGCGCCCTGCGCGAGATCCCCGGCCTGCCGCCGGGGCAGGCGCCGCCAGCGGTGCGGGTCCGCGCCTTCGCCGCGCGCGAGCACGACGGCCTGATCTGGCTGCGTCCCGATCCGGAAGGCGCGGACGCGCCCTCGCACCTGGTGCAGGCGCTGCAGCCGTCGGCGCGGCGCTTCCTGTGGCGCACGCGCTGGGATGCGCACGTGGTCGATGCGCTGGAGAACTTCCTGGACCCGCTGCACACCCATCTGCTGCATCCGGGGCTGGTGCGGCGCGGCGGCGCGCGCACCGCCATGCGCGCCGAGCTGCGCCACACCGACGAAGGCTTCCACGTCGACTACCGCGGCGCCGCGGCGCAGAGCGGCTGGCTGTACCGGTTGTTCGAGTCGCCGCGCATCCTGGAACGCGCGCATTTCGCCGCGCCCGGCAGCGCGCAGATCGAGTACCGCTACGCGCGCGGCGGCCGCGTGCGGATCAGCCTGCACTTCACCCCGCTCGACGCGCGCAGCACCGACGTCTTCGCCAGCCTGCACGTGGAGGGGCGCTGGGCGCCGGCGTGGGCGGTGCGGCTGCTGGTGTGGCCGCTGCTGCGCCGGGTCGGCGAACAGGACCGGCGCATGCTCGCGCTGCAGTCGCGCAACCTGCAGCGCTATCCGGGCGCGCGCGGTGCCTCCACCGCGCTGGACCTGGTGCGCGAACCGCTGCGGCGTTACTGGGACGGCGAGCCGCTGCCGGCACCGGGCAGCGGCCACGACGTGGAACTCATGCTGTGACCGCGCCGAACCGCTGCAGCACATCCGCCAACGGGGCCGGACGCCCGAGCAGATAGCCCTGCACGCCGCCGCAGCCGTGCGTGCGCAACCAGCGCAGCTGCGCCTCGGTTTCCACGCCCTCGGCGACCACGTCCAGCCCCAGGCAATGCCCCAGGGTCAGCAGCGCCTGGCAGATCGAGGCGTTGCGCGGATCGCGGTCGACCTCGGCGACGAAGCTGCGATCGATCTTCAGCGTGTCCAGCGGCAGGTCGCGCAGATACGCCATGCTGGAGAAGCCGGTGCCGACATCGTCCAGGGCCACGCGCACGCCCAGCGCGCGCAACTGCCGCAGCACGTCGCCGGCCTGCTGCGGCTGCCGCATCAGGCTGCTCTCGGTCAGCTCCAACTGCAGGCCGTTGGCGGCCAGCCCGGCCTCGGCGCAGGCCTGCACCAGGTCGGCGACCAGGTCGCCGTCGAAGAACTGCAGCGCCGACACGTTCACCGCCACCGGCAGGTCCGGCCATCCGTGCTCGACCAGGGCGCGACGCGCCCGCGCCGCCGCGCGCATCACCCAGCGCCCCAGCGGCAGGATCAGCCCGGTGTCCTCGCACAACTGGATGAACGCATCCGGCGCGATGAAACCGCCATCGGCCTGCGGCCAGAGGATCAGTGCTTCCAGTTCGCGCGGCGCGCCGCTGACGGCATCCATGATCGGCTGGAAATACAGCTCGAACTCCTGGCGCTCGATCGCCTGCTGGATACGCCCGGCCAGGCGCAGGCGTTCGCCGGTGCGCGCGGCCATGGCGCGGTCGAAGCGCACCAGGCTGCGGCCCTCTGCCTGCGCCGCATGCGCGGCCTGCGCGGCGCTGCCGATCGCCTCGTCGGCATCGGCGGCATCGTCCGGACACAGCGCCACGCCGATGTGCGCCTGCAGCTGCTGAGCGAATTCGCCGCCCTGCACCGGTGCGTACAGCGCTTCCTGCAGCGCCTGCAAGGCCAGCGGCAGGGCCTGCGGGTCCAGGATCGCCAGCACGAAGTCCTGCGCCGGCTGGTGCGCGCTCAGCCCGAAGCGCTCGCCGAGCGCGCGGATGCGCTCGGCCACTGCGCAACGCACTGCATCGCCGACGGCGCGGCCCAGGGTGTCGCCGATCAGGGCAAGGCCACGCACCTGCACGTAGGCGATGGCGTAGCCGCCGCGCTGCGCGCGCAGGGCTTCGGCCAGCGCCCGCGGCTTGAGCAGGCCGGTGCTGAATTCGTGGCGTGCGAGATAGGCCAGTTCGCGTTCGTGGGCCAGGCGCTCAGTGACGTCCTCGGCCAGGATCAGCCGCGCCGGCACGCCGCCGAACTCCAGGTCGGCGCTGTGGATGCACACCGACAGCAGGCTGCCGTCCTTGCGCCGATGCGTCCACACGCTCGGCGCGTCGAAGCCCTCGCGCGGTTTGCGCACGTCCTGCAGCAAGCGCTCGGCATCCTCCGCCGGGCGCAGGTCGCGCAGGTCCATCGCCAGGAATTCCTCGCGGCTGTAGCCGTACTGGCGCACCGCGGCCTGGTTCACTTCCAGGAAGCGCAGGCTGTCCACGGCGAACACCCAGTACGGCAACGGATTGCGATCGAACACCAGGCGGAACTGGCGCTCAGCATCGAGCAGGCGCGCGTGCGCCGCCACCCGGTCGCTGACATCCTGCACCGCGCCGGTCATGCACACGCCCTCGCGGGTGTGCACCAGCGCGCCGCGCGCTGCCAGCCAGCGCAGGCGTCCATCGGGCAGGTGCATGCGATAGACGGTGTTGTAGTCCGCGCGCCCTTGCGCCGCGTCCTCGTACAGCTGCGTCACCCGTGCGCGATCCTCGTCGTGGATCCGCGCCAGGAACGCCTCGATGGGCAGTTGCATGCGCTGCAGGCCGAACATCGCGCCGGTCGGTTCGGACAGGCGCAGCACGCGCCGCGCGATGTCGACGCGCCAGGTGCCGATGCCGCCCATCCCGTGCGCCAGGCGCAGATCCTCGTCGCCGCGGCGCAGGCGCTGCAGCAGGTGGCGCTGGCGACGCTCGGCGCGGCGCAGGCTGACCAGCAGATAGGCCAGGCCGAGCAGGTACAGCACGTACACCAGCGCCGCCGCCGCGGCGAACCATCACCAGCCGGACAGCGTCTCGCGCAGCCCCACGCCAGCCACCGCCAGCAACGGATACGCACCGCCGCCGCTCAGCGCCAGGATCCGCGGTGTCCCGTCGAAGACATCGCGGCGTACCCCCAGGGCGCCGCCGTGCGGCATCGGCTGCGCCAGCGCGATCGGCAGACGTGGCTGGCCGGCCGCGAGCGGACGGCTGGCGGCCAGCAGCACGCCCTGCGCGTCGGTCAGCGCGACGATGCCGTCGCGCCCGCTGTCGGTGCCCTGCACGATGCGTTGCAACGCGGCCACCCGCCATTGCGCCTCGACCCAGCCATCGGTGCCCCACGGGACCGCCACGCGCACCACCGCCTCGCCATCGGCCAGGCGCACTGGCGGACTCACGCAGACCCGGTCGCCGCAGCGCGCGCGCGGCATCCATGCGCGCAGTTGCGGATCGCCCGTGCCGCCGAAGCGGCGTTGGCCCTGCACATCCAGCAGGGCCACGTCGCGCAGTTCCGGGTGCCGCGCCTGCAGGCCGTGCAGCGAGGCGGCGATCAGCTCGGGCGCTCGCATCGGCGTCTCCGCCAGCAGCGCCTGCGCACTCAGGCCCTCGCCATGCAGGGCCTGGCCGAGATTGTCCAGTTGCAACTGCAGCAGGCGGTCGCTGCCGGTGGCCAGGGCCAGGCTCTGCCGCTGCGCTGCGGCCAGGCGGTTGTGGCGGTCCTGCGCCAGCACCAGCACCAGGCCGGCGGCCAGCAGCACCGCCAGCGCCACGCCCCAGGTCGCGATCGCCCGCAACGGCGCGCGCGTGACGCGACGCAGGCTGTGCCGAAAGCGACGGTCACGCTTCCTGTCGGCGAGCGGGTTCGGCGGCATCGAGGGTCGGGAGTGCGGCGTAGATGCTGGATACAGCGGCCTGGGATCGGCGATCTTGACCATCCGTGACGCGATACTGCGTTCAGCGATGCGGATAAATCATTCAGTCCGCTGCGGCCACTGCGCCAGTGCCTGCGTCGTCAGTCCCACCCGTCGGCACGCACGCGCGGCGATGCCATCGTGCAGTGCCACCCGGAACAGCGGCGCCACCTGCTGCAGCAACCAGGCCGGCACCGTCGGGCCGGTGCGCTGCAGCCGTGCCTGCCGCAGCAGGGCGCTGGCCCATGGCGGCAGCAAGGCCGCGCCGGCGCCCAGGAACAGTTCGCGCGACAGCCCCGGCGCCGGCACCGGCAGACGCAGCCCGGACAGCACCGCCAGCACCTCGCGCGAGCGCGCATCCACCCGCAGCAGCGGCCGCTGCCGCGCGAAATAGTCCAGCACCGCCGCCTCGCTGGCCGGGACGTCGCGTGCGCCCAGCGCTTCGGCGACGCGCCGGCCTTCGTCGTAATAGCGGTCGGCGATCGCCGTCGGCGCCGCGCGGCAGTAGCGGCGGTAGCCCTGCAGGAAGCCGTAGGCCTCGGTCACGTGGACCCAGGTCAGCAGCGCCGGATCGTCGGCGGCGTAGGCGCGCCCGTCGGGCGTGTGGCCGCGCACCCGCGTGTGGATCGCACGCACACGGGCGATCTGGCGCTGCGCCGCGTCGGTGGGCGCGTAGCTGGTGGCGGCGACGAACTGGGTGGTGCGGCGCAGGCGCCCGACCAGATCCTCGCGAAAGTTGGAATGGTCGTAGACCCCGGCCAGCGCCAGCGGATGCAGGGTCTGCAGCAGCAGCGCACACAGCCCGCCGGCCAGCATCCCGGGAAACTCGGCATGGATGCGCCAGGTGACGCTGTCCGGACCGAACAGGCCCACATCGCCAAGCGGCTGGTCGTAGTCGATGGCGTCGCGCTCGCGCGGGAACGCGCCCAGCACCCAGCGGCGGATCTGCGCGGTGGCCGGAGCGGAGAGGGTGCGTAGCAGCGGGGGCATGCGCCGATGGTAGCGAAAGCGGCGCGAGCGCCGTGCGATGGCGTATGGCGCGCCGCTGCCGCGCCGCATGTGCGACCGCAGCATGCACTTTGCGGCCGCTGTGCTAGAAAGAAGCTGCCTCAAGATCGCCAACCGACGTTCCGCGTCCGTCACCGCATCTGCAAGGAGCCCGTCATGCTCGCTCTGTTCAAAGGCTTGGGATTGCTGCTCGAGGACAACGCGCTGCATCAGCGCTCGTTTCCCGAACAGGTCGCGCACTGGCAGCACAAGAGCGAGGCGCAGATCCGCGAAGAGGTCGCGTTGCTGGCCAAGGCCAAGCAGCAGTGGCTGGTGGCGTCGATCATCGGCTGGCAGGCGATCTCGCTGATCCTGCTCGGCGTGATCACTGCGCAGTTGTGGCAGCACGACTACCACCTGACGTTCTCGCGCATCGTCATCGTGGTCACCTCGTGGGTGGCGATCCTGTTCGTGATCTGGTTCATCGCCAACATGTTCGACCGCACCGCCGGCTTCGAGCGCTGGCTCACCGCGTTCAACAGCCGCGAACCGCTGTCGGCCGATGCCGATACCGTGGAGTGCGTGGCCGACGCGCTGAACATGGCGCGCAAGTACCCGGAGATCCTCGCCTACAAGCGCGAGGTGGTGGCCAACCGCGAACTGCGCCACGAGGACATCCGGATCATGCGCGAGATGGGCCGCATCCGCCTGCATGCCGAACTGGTCGCCTCGCTGATCCAATTCGAAGGCACGCCGCCCGGCGGCCAGCCCGGCGTGTTCCGCGTCGCCGGCTGAGTCGGCCGCACACGCATCTCACGCGCGCCGTCTGCGATAGACGGCGCGCCCGCCGACCACATCACGCGCGGGCGCGAATCGGGCGCAACACGCGCACAGTCGGTCGTGATCCGCGCGTCCGACGGCGTGTGCGCTCAAGCCCGCGATCGCCGCAAGGGCGCAACGCCACGGCGATGCCAGCCCCCAGTCAAACCGCACCGACCCGACGCAGCCGGCGTCGGCCGACCGCGGTGACACGGGGCATTCCCAACGCCCGTTTCGCGAAATATAATCATTCTCGATTAGAACTTTCGCTCCACGGTCTCGATGACACTGCATCCCCTTTCGTGCGCCTGCCTGCTGGGCATGGCGCTGTCTCTGCCTGCGCACGCCGCCAGTGCCGACACCGCCTCGAACGCCGACAGCGGCGTCGATGCCGCACAGGCGACCGCCCTGCCCACGGTGCAGGTGCGCGCCGATGCGCAGAGCGGCTTCCGCGCCACCGGACCGGTGCAGGCCGACAAGTCGGATGCGCCGCTGGCGCAGACGCCGTTCTCGATCACCGTGGTGCCGCGCGCGCTGCTGGACAGCCAGCAGGCGCGCACCCTGTCCGATGCCCTGCACAACGTCTCCGGGGTCGTCGCCAACACCTACGGCCGGCGCGGCTGGGACGACCTGATCATCCGCGGCCAGACCGCCTCCGACGCGCTGTTCGTCGACGGCCTGCGCACCGCCGACAGCAACCGCGTGGCCGAGCAACTGTTCGGCGTGCAGCAGGTGGAGGTGCTGAAGGGCCCGGCTTCGCTGCTGTACGGACAGGTGCTGCCGGGCGGCTTGGTCAACCTGATCAGCAAGCGTCCCGGCGCCGAGCCGATGCGGCGGGTCGACCTGGGCGTGGGCAGCGACGGCCTGCGCCAGGGCAGCGTCGATCTCACCCAGCCGCTGTCGGCCGATGGCAAGGTCGCACTGCGCCTCAATGCGCTGGCGATGAACAGCGACGACCCGACCGACCACGTGTACTTCCGCAGCCGCTGGATCGCCCCCTCGCTGTCGCTGGACCTGGGCCCGCGCACCGATTTCGTGCTGCTGACCAGCTACCAGGAACGCGACTACATCCGCCAGCAGGGCCTGCCCTGGGAAGGCAGCGCCGAACCCAATCGCAACGGCAGGATCGACCGCGCGCTGTTCACCGGCGAACCCGGGCAGCGGCCGTACCACAGCCATCAGAGCCGGATCGGCTACGTGCTCGATCACCGCTTCGACAACGGCTGGAGCCTGCACCATGCCGCGCGCTGGCAGAGCTTCGGCCTGGACGGTTTCCTGATCGCCAACAACGGCCTGGCCGCCAACCTGCGCACCCTGCGCCGTACCGCCACCCAGCAACAGTTCGACGGACGCACCTGGGTGCAGGACACCTACCTGCAGGGCGGCTTCGCCACCGGCACCTGGCAGCACACCGTCACCGCCGGCCTGGACGCGTTCAAGACCTGGGAATGGAACGTGCAGTCGACCTGCCGCGTCGGCAATCTCGACGTGTACGCGCCGGTCTACGGCAGCGCCGTGACCTGCCCGGCACGCCCCACCCGCGACAACCTCAGCGTGGTGATCTCGGGCGGCCTGTACCTGCGCGACCGCATCCAGTTCGCGCCGGACTGGCAACTGCTGGTGGGCCTGCGCCACGACCGCAGCCGCAACCGCAGCGAGGACCGGCTGGCCGGCAGCGACACGCGCACCGACAACAGTGCCACGACGGGTTCGGCAGCGCTGATGTTCGACGCCGGTGGCGGGCTGCGCCCGTATGTCAGCGTCGCCACCTCGTTCTATCCCAATGTCGGCGTCGATGCGCAGGGCGCGCAGTTCGATCCCGAGCGCGGGCGCCAGGTGGAACTGGGCGTCAAGATGGAAGTCGGCAGCGGCACCAGCCTGAGCATGGCGCTGTACGACCTGCGCCGGCGCAACGTGCTGCAGAGCGATCCGTTCAACGACGGCTACAGCATCGCCGTGGGCGAACAGCGCAGCCGCGGCCTGGAGCTCAACGCCGCCGCCGACCTGGGCAACGGGTTGAGCCTGTTCGGCGGCTACGCCTACACCGATGCGGTGGTCACCGACGACGGTGGCCAGCGTGTCAGCAGCGTCGGCAGCCGCCTGAACAACGTGCCGCGGCATAGCGGTTCTGTGTGGCTGCAGTACACCGCCCACGGCGCGGCCGACGGCTGGAGCGTCAGCGGCGGCGCCCGCGCCGAAGGCGAGAAGACCGCTTACGGCCATCGCATTCCCGGCTACCTGGTATTCGATGCCGGCCTGGGCTACCGCCAGGGCCATTGGCGCTACGCGCTGAACCTGAAGAACGCCTTCGACCGCGACTACTTCACCGGCGGCCTGCAGCGCGCCGTGGCCCTGGGCGACCCGCGCACGCTGTTGTTCTCGGTGGGCGTGGATTACTGAGTGGGTGCGCGTCATTGCGCACGACGCGACGCCGTTCGTGCCAGCGTGCTGTGGGATCGCGGGACAGCGTCCTGTGGGAGCGGCTTCAGTCGCGACGCGAGAGCCCATCCGGCGGCTCCGTTGCGGAGGCGTCGGGACTGAAGTCCCTCCCACAACGGCAGCGATCCGATTGCGACAGTCGGATGCAAGGGCGGATACGGCGACGCGATGCGTCGGTCGACCTCGCATCCGGGTCGCGGCTGACGCCGCTCCGACGGTGCCGATCTTCGGACCGCAACGAGGCATCGCGCAGGAACGGCTTCAGCCGCGACGCATGACGTCGTCCGACGGCTCTGCGGCAATGCCTCTCAACGGCTTCAGCCGCGACGCGCGACGTCCGACAGCTCCGCGGTAATGCCCGCGTGGGGGCGACTTCGGTCGCGACGCAAGACGCCATCCGGCAGCTCCATTGCAGACGCGTCGGGACTGAAGTCCCTCCCACAACAGCCGCGGCCATCGTGACATCGCTGGATGTGGCGGAAGATCGTATCGACCAGCCGTTCGCTATCGCCTCTCACTCGCGCCCGCAGGCCGACGCCGGTGCATCCGACACCACGCACTGGCGGAAGTCGCGTGGCAGCCCGGCGATCTCGCGGCGCTGACCGATCGCCAGATCGAAGGCCTGCAGCACGCGCGGATTGCAGGCAGCGCCATCGCCGCCGCTGGCCTGCGGCGATGCCGTGCAGGCGGCGTAGACCCGGTAGTGGCAGCGCCCGCTGCGGCTGTCGATGCAACGGAACGTGGCCAGGCCACCGCGATACGTGGTGCGGCTGAAGAGCAGCGGCACGCCGCGTTCGCTGGCCTGCACCACGGTCTCGCGGCGGGCGCCCATGGACAGGTCGAGATCGGCATGTCCCTGGCAGCCGAACAGGCCGAGCAGGCACGACCACAGCACGGAGAGCAGACGCATGGCGGAGATTCCTTGTTCCAGTGCGAAGCGGGGGTAATGCGCGGCTACATGCCGCGGAACAGGCTCATGTACGGCTGGCTGACGGTCAGGACCTCGTCGCGGTGGCGCAGCTTCAGCCGGCCCTTGCCGGTGTCGTCGCGCACCACCGAGGCCACCGCCTTGAGGTTGACGATGGTGGAGCGGTGGATCTGCCGGAACGCCGCCGGATCGAGCACGTCCAGCAGCTCGCGCAAGGAGGTGCGCAGCACCGCCTCGCCATCCCGGGTGAGCACCGTGGTGTACTTGCTGTCGGCCTGGAAATACAGCACATCGTCGAGCAGGATCAGCCGCGTCTCGCGGCCGCTGCTGGCGGTGACCCAGGCCAGCGGTGGCGGCGCCGACGGCGCGGCCGGGCGCTGCTGCAGACGCTGCAGCAGCGCGTCGAGCACCGCCGGATCCGGCCCCTGCGCCGCCCGTGCCTGCAGCCGCTGCACCGTGGCCTGCAGACGCTCGCGCACGATCGGCTTGAGCAGGTAGTCCACCGCGCCATGCTCGAACGCGTCGATGGCGTACTGGTCGTAGGCAGTGACGAACACCACCTGCGTGTGCGGGCTCAGTTCGCCCAGCGCACGCGCCACCTCGATGCCGCTCAGCCCGGGCATGCGGATGTCCAGGAACGCCACCTGCGGGCGCAGCTCGGCCAGCCGCTCCAGCGCGCTGGCGCCGTCCTCGCACTCGGCGACGATGCGCAACTCCGGCCACACCTCGCCCAGCAGCGCGACCAGCGCATCGCGCAGCAGGGTTTCGTCCTCGGCGACGATCGCGTCAGTCATGGTGCGCTCCCGTGTGCATCGCCACCGCTGCCGGCGCTGGCGGCGGTGTCTGCGTCGTCCCCGCCGGCCACGGCAGGGTAATGGTGGCGGCCACGCCGCTGGGGAAGTTGGAGACGATGGCGAAGCTCGCCGCGCCGGCATAGGTGAGGCGCAAGCGCTCGCGCAAATTCTTCAGGCCGATGCCGGTGCCGCTGGACTGGGTGTTGAAGCCCAGGCCGTCGTCGGCTACGGTCAGGGTGACGTGGTCGTCGACCGCGCGCGCCAGGATCCAGATGGTGCCGCCGCCGGGCTTGGGTTCCAGACCGTGCTTGATCGCGTTCTCCACCAGCGTCTGCAGCATCATCGACGGCAGCGGCAGCGTCTTCATCGTCTCCGGCACCTGCACCTGCAGTTGCAGGCGTGCGCCCATGCGGATGCGCAGGATCTCCAGGTACGCCTGGGTCCGCTCGAGTTCGTCGCCGAGCGAGCTCATCGCGTCCTCGGTGCTGGGCAGCGAACGCCGCAGGTACTGGATCAGATAGCCCAGCATCAGGTCGGCGCGCGGCGGATCGGTCCGCGCCAGCACCTGTGCACTGGCCAGCGTGTTGTAGAGGAAGTGCGGCTCGACCTGCGCGTGCAGCAGGTTCAGCCGCGCCACGGTCAGTTCCTGCTCGGTGGCGGCCTGTGTGGCGGCGGCCTGCTCGTCGCGGCGCAGCTCGGCCACGCGCCGCGCCAGCGCACGACCCAGGGCTTCGGCGTTCTCGTAGTTGCTGCCCTCGTCGACCGCGAACAGGTCGATCCAGGCGCTGGCATCCGGCTCCAGCAGCAGGGTCAGGCTGCTGGTGCCGGTGCCCGGGGTCACCGTCGCCACCACCTGGTTGCGCTTGACCGCGAAGCGCGCGGCCAGGTTCCAGCGCGACGGCGGGCGGCCGTTGTAGGGATCGATGCGGCGCACCTTGGCGCGCACCTGCAGGCTGTCCAGCGTGCTTTCCACCTCCTCCACCCGCGGCAGCTCGCGCACCGCCGCATCCAGCAGTGCGAACGCCTCATGGGTGTCCAGCGGGATCTCGATCTGGCGCCGCTGGCGGCTGGCCAGGGTGCCCCAGTCCAGGCGCCCGGCGATCAGCCAGACCTTGCGCAGGTGGGTGATGCCGGCGATCAGCGCCGACAGCATCAGCAGCATCGCCATCAGGCCGAACAGCCAGCCCGGCCCGGAATTCATGCCGTAGAACAAGCCGGCCCAGACGAAGGCGGCGACAACCACCGCCACTGCCCAGGCGCACAACAGGCGAACGAGGAAGAACAGGCTGGCGAGCATGGCGGCCGGGGACTGGGAAGTTCCGGCGAGGATAGCCGCGGCGTCGCACGGCGCCAGCGGCGTGCGACGAAACCGCCGCTGGCGAGGATGGGACCGGGCCTTGGCAGGACGAAACCGCAGCCCAGCCGCACGCCGAGGCGGCGGCGCCATTCCAGGCGACAGCGCGCCCTACAGCCGGCTCACGCTGCGGATGCGGATCTCCGCGCTGTCCACGCCATGACGTTGCGCCGCCTGCGCGCGCAGGCGGCACAGCAGCCGCTCCGGATCCAGCGGCGCGGGCTCGGCCCAGGTGTGCGCCAGGGTGCCCCAGGCCACGCGCTGGCCGAAGCTGTAGGCCTCGTAGTCGGCCAGATAGTGGCGCGCGCGCTCAGGTGCCGACGTGGACATCGCCTTCGTAGCCGTTGCAGCCAAGATGTTCGAGCGCGATCGACAGCGCCAGTGCGTAGCCCTGCGCGCAGTAGCCGCCGACCTGGCCCAGGCGCTGCCCCGACGCCGCACACAGGCAGGCTTCGCGGCGATCGCTGGCATCGTCGTGCACTTCCACGTAGGGCCGGCGCAGGTGCGCGACCGCGTCGGCGGTGATGGCGCTGTCCGAGCACGCGCCCGGATCCAGCAGCAGCATCTCCACCCCGGCCTGATCGGCCTGGGCCAGCGCCTGCAGCAGTTCGCGCTCGCTGGCGCAGCCGCGTACTGCCAGGGTCTTGCCGGCGCGGCCGGCATGGGCCAGCAATTGCCGCATCACCGGTGGGGCGATGCGGGCCGGGCGGCCGCGATGGCCGGCCACGCAGTCCGGGCCACGGAGCAACAGGATCGACATGGCGGCGCCCTCAGTTGGCCAGCGCCGCGCGCGCACCGAGCCGGCGCTGCGCCACGCCCAGGGCGATCGCGTAGCTGTCGGCGAGCGCACCGTTGGCGATCACCGTCAGCAACGGCATGTGCCGCGGATGCAGCAGCGGTTCCAGCGCCTGCGCGCTGGCATCGTGCACCTCGATGTACGGATGGCCCAGCGCATCCAGCGCCGCGCACAACTGCGCGCCATGGTCGGCCAGCTCTGATGCCGGCAACTCGCCGGAATCCAGCAGCACCAGCTCGGTGTCGTCGCACGCGCCCTGCCGCAGCCGCGCCACGATCTGCGCGGCATCGGCACAGGCCACCGGCACCACCTGCGCGGCATGGGAAGCGGCCAGACACTGCGCCGCGGCGATGGCCGACGCATCGCGATGCGGGCCCTGGATCAGCAGAATCGACATGGAACACATCCAACGGAAAGGACGTGGCGCAGTCTGCGCGCGCGCCGCGTAAGCGTTCCATGGCGGAAGAGGGCCTGGGGCGTAAAGCTTGCGTAAGGCGGGAATCGGGAATCGGGAATGGAGAATGGAGAATCGTTGAGCGCAAGCCGGGAACGTTCAGCCAACGACATGCCGCTTTTCCGATTCCCCATTCCCCAATCCCCATTCCCGGCTTTATGCGATCATCCCCCGCTTCCCGCCGCCGCCGGACCCGCCATGACCCAAACCGCCCTGCGCCGCGATGTCGGCCCGTTCGCCCTGATGCTGACCGGCCTCGGTTCGATCATCGGTTCCGGTTGGCTGTTCGGCGCCTGGCGCGCCGCCGGGCTGGCCGGCCCCGGTGCGATCTGGGCCTGGGTGCTGGGCGCGGCGATCGTCACCACCATCGCCCTGGCCTATGCCGAACTCGGCGCGATGTTCCCCGAGTCTGGCGGCATGGTCCGCTACAGTCACTATTCGCACGGTTCGCTGGTTGGCTTCATCGCCGGCTGGGCCAACTGGATCGCGATCGTGTCGGTGATCCCGGTGGAGGCCGAGGCCTCGGTGCAGTACATGGCCTCCTGGCCCTGGCAGTGGGCGCAGGATCTGTACGTGCAGCAGCCCGGCGGCGCCGGCGAGCTGTCGGTGCCCGGCCTGTGCATCGCCGCGGTGCTGGTGCTGGTGTATTTCCTGCTGAACTTCTGGAGCGTCAAGCTGTTCGCGCGCTCCAACAGCCTGATCACCGTGTTCAAGCTGGTGGTGCCGGCGCTGACCGGCGTGGCATTGATCGCCAGCGGCTTCCACAGCGAGAACTTCAGCGTCGGCCTGCACGGCGGCAACCACACCATCGACTTCGCCGCGGTGCTCACCGCGGTGGCCACCGCCGGCATCGTGTTCAGCTTCAACGGCTTCCAGAGTCCGGTGAACCTGGCCGGCGAGGCGCGCAATCCCGGGCGCAGCATCCCGTTCGCCGTGCTCGGCTCGATCGCGCTGGCCACGGTGGTCTACGTGCTGCTGCAGGTCGCTTATCTGGGCGCCGTGCCGCCGGACCTGCTGGCCAAGGCCGGCTGGCACGGCATCGACTTCCGCTCGCCGTTCGCGCAGCTGGCGATCATCGTCAACCTGCACTGGCTGGCGATGCTGCTGTACGTGGACGCCTTCGTCAGCCCCAGCGGCACCGGCATCACCTACACCGCCACCACCGCGCGGATGATCTACGGCATGGAGCGCAACGGCACCATGCCCAAGGTGCTGGGCCGGATCCATCCGACCTGGGGCGTGCCGCGCCCGGCGATGTTCTTCAACCTGCTGGTGTCCTACCTGTTCCTGTTCTTCTTCCGCGGCTGGGGCACGCTGGCGGCGGTGATCTCGGTGGCGACGATCATTTCCTACCTGACCGGCCCGATCAGCGCCATGGCGCTGCGCAAGCACGCGCCGGAGATGCACCGACCGCTGCGCATCGCCGGCCTGCCGGTGCTGGCCGCCGCCGCCTTCGTGCTGGCCACCGAACTGCTGTACTGGGCGCGCTGGCCGCTGACCGGCGAGATCATCCTGCTGATGCTGGTCGCCCTGCCGGTGTACGCCTACTACCAGCAGCGCGACGGCTGGAAGGATTTCCGTCGGCACCTGCGCGGCGCCAGCTGGCTGATCGCCTATCTGCCGACCATCGCCCTGCTGTCGTGGGCCGGCAGCACCACCTTCGGCGGCCACGGTTACCTGTCCTACGGGCCGGACCTGGTGGTGGTCGGCGTGGTCGCGCTGGGCTTCTACTTCTGGGGCGTGCGCGCCGGCTGGCGCACCCCCTCGCTGCAGCAGGCCAGCGGCGGCTGAGCCGCGGCGGCGCTCAGCCGCCGCGCAAAGTTTGCAGCGCGCGCGACAGCAACGTGGCGCCGCTGAAGCCGGCCAGCGCGCACAGCCCTGCCGCGGCGGACAGCGCACCGATCTCGGCGTGATCGCCGAACAGCGCGATCGCCGAGCCGATGCACGCTGCCGAGAACCCGGCGCCGACCAGGCCGATGCGCAGATGCGCGCGCCAGCCGCGCAGATGCGGCCAGGCGCGTACTGCGACCAGGCCGGTCAGCAAGGCCGGCAAGACGCCGAACAGGTAGGAATACAGCGCGATCCCCAGCAGCATCAGCAGCCCGCCGCCGATGTCACCGAGGTGAGCACCGCCCCAGAGCCACGCGACCGCCATCATCGGCAGCAAGACCGCCGCAGTCCCCAGCGGCGGCCCTACCAATGGGAACGCCATGGCCACGCCGAGGTAGACCAGCCAGCGCGGCAGCGGATCGCTCCCCGCGTCGGCGCCCATCGGATCGGCGCCTTCCGCGCGCGCACCCGGCGGCGGATCCGCAGCCGCCTGCGGCGCAGGCGGCACTGGGGCGTGACTCACTTGGCGGGCGCGGCTTGGCGCTGTGCGGCGCTGGCGTCGCGGGTGGCGCGGAACTCGGAGTCGCGGCTCCAATTCGGCCACTGCGTCGAATTGGCCAGTTCCTCGCCCAGCGTGTACAGCACCTGCATGTCGCGCGCGGCGCCGGCGAAGGTCCAGTTCGGCTGCCATTCGTCGCCGGGCTGGTGGTAGCGCTTGGCGGTGTAGTCGTCCGAGGCGGCCTTGCCGGCCGCCACGCCGCCGTCCACCCAGTCCTGGCCGGCGGCGAAGGACAGCGCCGGCACGCCGCGCTTGGCGAAGGAGAAGTGATCCGAGCGGAAGAAGTAGCCGGCTTCCGGCTTCGGGTCGGGCGTGTAGCGCAGGTCCCAGCCCTTAGCCACGCGCTTGAGGTCGTCGAGCAGTTCCAGCTTGGCGGTGCCGTAGATGCCGAAATCGCGCGAGGGCCCGAACGGGCTCATGCCGTCCATGTTGATCACCGCCACCGTGCGCGCCAGCGGATACAGCGGCTTGGAGGCGTAGTACTCCGAGCCGAGCAGGCCCTTCTCCTCGGCGGTGACCGCCATGAACACCACCGAGCGCTGCGGCGCCGGGCCCTTGGCGAAGGCGCGGGCCAGTTCCAGCAGCGCGGCGACGCCGCTGGCGTTGTCCAGCGCGCCGTTGAAGATGCGGTCGCCCTTGGCGTCGGGCGCGCCCACGCCCAGGTGATCCCAGTGCGCGGTGTAGATGAGGGTGTCGTCCGGCCGGGTCTTGCCGGGCAGGCGCGCGACCACGTTGCGCGAGGTGATCACCTCCGACTTCACCGCGTAGTCGGCGTACAGGCGCTCGCCCTTCAGCTCCACCGGCTTGAAGTCGCGCGATTGCGCCTGCTTCTTCAGCGCATCGAAATCCAGCCCGGCGCGCTTGAACAGGTCCACCGCCAGGTCGCGCTGGATCCAGCCCTCCAGCTCCGGGTGCACCGACTTGGGATCGTCGCGGACCACGTCGAACATGCTGTTGGTGTTGGAGTTGGCGACGGTGGCCCAGCCGTAGGACGCCGGTGCGGTCTCGTGCACGATCAGCACGCCGGCCGCGCCCTGCCGCGCGCCTTCCTCGAACTTGTAGGTCCAGCGGCCGTAGTAGGTCATGCCCTTGCCGTCGAACGCGCCCTTGCCGGTCTCGAAATCGGGGTCGTTGATCAGCACCACCGCGATCTTGCCCTTCAGGTCCACGCCCTTGAAGTCGTCCCAGCCGCGCTCGGGCGCCTTGACGCCGTAGCCGACGAACACCAGCGGTGCGCCGTCCAGGGTCACCTGGCTGCTGCCGTCGAGCGCGGCGCGCACGGCGATCTGCTGGCCCTGGGTCAGGGCCTGGCGCTGGTCGCCGCTGGCGATGGCCAGCTGCGGCGTACCGACGATGTCGGCGCGGCGCAGCGGCACCGCCTGGGTCCACAGGCGCTTGCCGTCGCGCAGGTCGCCGCCGGGCTGCAGGCCGGCCGCCTGGAACTGCGCGCTCAGATAGGCCACGGTCTTCTCCTCGCCCGCCGAGCCCGGGGCGCGGCCCTCGTAGGCGTCGGAGGCCAGTGTCTTGACGTCGGCGGACAAGCGCTTGGTGTCGAAGGTCGGTGCGGGCGGCGGTGCCGCCAGGCTGGCGCCGGACAGCGCAAGCGCCAGCAGGCTCACGATCGGTCGTTTCACGGAGTTCCCTCGGCAGACACAAAGAACCTCGAGTGTAACGGCGCGGCCAGGCGATCGGCAGGGGCCGGGGCGGTTTGGGCGCGCGCGGTCGTTCGAGCGCTGATGTCGTGGGGCGCGCCATCATCCCCGCGCATGCCGCGTGCCGCTGCGCGTGGGCGTAGCAGGGACGCGCGAGGAAATGGACGCTCGCCCGGGACTTCCGTGGCTGGAGCCCGCGGGCCGGCTGGCGCCCCCCTCGCTGCCGCAGGCCAGCACCGGCCGGGCCGCGGCAGCGCTCAGCGTCCGCGCAGCCGGTCCAGCGCCAGCGAGAGCAGCATGGCGCCGACGCCCCCGGCAAGCACGCAAGATCCCAGCCAGCTGCCGGGCTCGCGGAACGCGTCGCGGTGGCTGTTGATCCAGGCGATGAGCGCACCGACGCAGATGGCCGACATGGCGGCACCGATCACCCCCACCAGCAGATGCGCGCGCCAGCCACGCAGGCGGGGCCAGGCATAGGCGGCGAACAGGCCGGTCAACAGCCCCGGCAACGCGCCGAAGATGCAGGACATCAACGCCATGAGCAGGAGAAGCGGCAGCGCATCGCCGAAGCCGCCGGGCTGCCCCCACGTCCAGGAAAACGCCAACGGCAGACCGACGACCAGCGTGCCCAGGAGCGGCGCGACGATCGCGAACGCCAGCACCACGCCGCTGCGGACCAGCCAGCGCGGCGCCCCATTGCCCGGGGGCACGCCCTCCGGCTGCGCGCGCGCAGCGGTCGCGGTGTCCGCCGGAGCGACCGCCGCAGCTTCGCCCATGCGTGCCGCCGCGGCCCCGGCGGCAACCGCCGGGGCAGGCGCCGGCGCTGCGGACGGCGGTAGCGGTTCCCGACTCACGCGCGCCGCGCTGCGCCGGCGCCGCGGCGCGCACGGAAGGCGGAATCGGGGCGCCAATGGGGCCACTGCACCGCGAAGGACAGGTTTGGACGTTGCACGAAGATCCCTCTCGGCAGGCATGAGCGGCCGAGTGTAGCGAGGCGGCCGCGGGACCGGCGAGGGCCGGGCACCCGCCAGACGTGCGCTGTCGCAAAAATTTATTGTGATAAACCGCTCAAATACGAACCTGAACATGCTCTAATGCCGCGCTCGCGCATCACGGGGCCGCGCCGATCCGGTGGCCACGCCGATCCGCGAGCCCCTCCCGGCTTCCACCCGAGCCGGGCGCGGTGCCCGTTGCCCCTACCCTCATCTGGGCCGCTCCGACTGCGGGGCCGGCCCGCTTCCGGAGACCTGCAGAGATGTCGATGTCCCCTCTCACCCGCATCACCCGTTGCGTGCTGGCCGCCGCGCTGCTGGCCGCCAGCGGTTCGGCCTGGAGTTACGCCGTCAGCAAAGGCACGGTGGTGGACGACCGCGGCAACGCGGTGCAGCTGCGTGGCGTCAACTGGTTCGGCTTCGAAGGCAGCGCGCACACCGTGCATGGCCTGTGGGCGCGCAACTGGAAGGACATGATCACGCAGATGCAGGGCCTGGGCTTCAACGCCGTGCGCCTGCCGTTCTGCCCGCAGACCCTGCGCGGCGTCGCGCCGACCAGCATCGACTACGGCCGCAACCCGGACCTGCAGGGCCTGAATTCGCTGCAGGTGCTGGACAAGGTGGTCAACGAGTTGAGCAGCCGTGGCATGTACGTGCTGCTGGACCACCACTCGCCCGATTGCCAGGGCATCTCCGAGCTCTGGTACACCGACTCCTACAGCGAGCAGCAGTGGCTCAGCGATCTGACGTTCGTGGCCAAGCGCTACGCGTCGGTGCCGGGCGTGATCGGCATCGACCTGAAGAACGAGCCGAACGGCCGCAACACCTGGGGCACCGGCAACCTCAAGACCGACTGGAACAAGGCGGTCGAGCGCGCCTCGGCGGCGGTGCTGAAGGTGGCGCCGAAGTGGCTGATCGTGGTCGAGGGCATCACCGACAACCCGACCTGCTCCAGCAGCTACGGCTACTGGTGGGGCGGCAACCTGGAACCGCTGACCTGCACCAAGCTCAACGTGCCGGCCAACCGCCTGCTGCTGTCGCCGCACGTGTATGGCCCGGACGTGAACTGGCAGCCCTACTTCGGCGACAGCAGCTTCCCGGCCAACATGCCGGCGATCTGGGAGCGCCAGTTCGGCCAGCTGACCCAGCTCGGTTACACCATGATGATCGGTGAGTTCGGCGGCAACGAAGGCCGCAACCAGGCGCAGGACCCGATCCTGCAGAAGGCGCTGATCGACTACCTGATCAAGAAGAACATCCGCAGCGGCTTCTACTGGGCATGGAACCCGAACAGCCGCGACACCGGCGGCGTGCTCGACGACGACTGGACCACCGTGCGCACCGAGAAGATGACCGGGCTCAAGCGGCTGTGGGGCGACACCAGCGGCACCACGCCGACGCCGACGCCCACTCCGACCCCGACGCCCACCCCGGAGCCGACCCCGACCCCCACGCCGACTCCGGCCCCGGGCAGCGCCAGCTTCAGCACCAAGGTCATCGTCGATAGCGACTGGAACGCCGGCTACTGCGAACGCGTGCAGGTGACCAACAGCGGCAGCGCCACCGGCAACTGGGCGGTCACCCTGTCCATCAGCGGCACCGTCAACAACCTGTGGAACGCCACCTGGAAGCAGTCGGGCACCACCCTCAGCGCCAGCGGCGTGGACTGGAACAAGACCCTGGCCCCCGGCGCCACCGCCGAGTTCGGGTTCTGCGCCGCCCGCTGAAGACGGCGCCATCGCCCCGCGCAGCGCGCGGGGCGCAACCTCAACGGCAGCGTCCCACGACGCTGCCGTTGGCGTTTTCACCACGCGACGGCGCGGCCGTGGACATCACCACAGCACCTGCGCGCAATCCGTGGACAAGCCCGTCTTCTGCAACGGTAGTCACGGCCGCCATGGCGAACACTGCCGATCATCGCCGCCAAGTATCCGCCCCCTTGGCCGGCGCACTCCGCACCGGCCACCCTCGGAGCATCGCGATGAACCGATCCCTGCATTCCCGCATTACCCGCTGCCTGCTGGCCGCGGCGCTCGTGGTCGCCAGCGGCTCGGCCTGGAGCTATGCCATCAACCAGGGCAAGGTGGTGGACGACGCCGGCAACGCCGTGCAATTGCGCGGCGTCAACTGGTTCGGTTTCGAGACCTCGCAGCACACCGTGCACGGCCTGTGGGCGCGCAACTGGAAGGACATGATCACGCAGATGCAGGGCCTGGGCTTCAACGCCGTGCGCCTGCCGTTCTGCCCGCAGACGCTGCAGGCGGTCTCGCCCGGCAGCATCGACTACAGCCGCAATCCGGACCTGCAGGGCCTGAACTCGCTGCAGCTGCTCGACAAGGTGATCAACGAACTCAGCAGCCGCGGCATGTACGTGCTGCTCGACCACCACACCCCGGACTGCAACGCGATCTCCGAACTCTGGTACACCGGCAGCTACAGCGAGCAGCAATGGCTGAATGATCTGAGCTTCGTCGCCAAGCGCTACGCGTCGGTGCCGGGGGTGATCGGCCTGGATCTGAAGAACGAGCCGCACGGCGCCGCCACCTGGGGCAGCGGCAATGCCGCCACCGACTGGAACAAGGCCGCCGAACGCGCGTCGGCGGTGGTGCTGAACGCGGCGCCGAACTGGCTGATCGTGGTCGAAGGCATTTCCAACACGTCCACCTGCTCCAGCGACACCGCGCACTTCTGGGGCGAGAACCTGGAACCGCTGGCCTGCACCCCGCTGGCCATCCCGGCCAACCGCCTGCTGCTCGCCCCGCACGTGTACGGACCGGACGTCTACATGCAGCCGTACTTCAGCGCGTCCAACTTCCCGGCCAACATGCCGGCGATCTGGGAGCAACACTTCGGCCAGTTCGCCCAGGCCGGCCACGCGCTGCTGCTGGGCGAGTTCGGCGGCAAGTACGGCCAGGGCAATCCGCTGGACATGCAGTGGCAGAACGCGCTGGTCGACTACCTGATCGGCAAGGGCATCCACAGCGGCTTCTACTGGTCGTGGAACCCGAACAGCGGCGACACCGGCGGCATCCTCAACGACGACTGGAGCACGGTGCGCACCGACAAGGTGACCCTGCTGAAGAAGCTGTGGGACAGTGACGGCAGCAGCACGGGCGGTGGCGGTGGTGGCAACGGTGGCGGTGGCAACGGTGGTGGCAATGGCGGCGGCACCACGCCCATGCCGCCGCCGTCCGGCAGCAGCTTCAGCACCAAGGTGCTGGTCGACAGCGACTGGAACGCCGGCTACTGCAACCGCGTGCAGGTGACCAACACCGGCGGCAGCAGCGGCGACTGGAGCGTCACCCTGTCGATCAGCGGCACCGTCAACAACCTGTGGAACGCCAGTTGGACGCAGTCGGGCACCACGCTCAGCGCCAGCGGCGTGGACTGGAACAAGACCCTGGCCCCCGGCGCCACTGCCGAGTTCGGCTTCTGCGCCGCACGCTGAGCGCGCCGCTGCGTCCCTGACGCCACCCGCACGGCCCTTCTCCCGCGCGGGCCGTGCGCGAGGCGGGCCGCCCACGCGGCGCCGCGCGGTGTGCCATCAGTCACGTTCCCGCGGCCGCCGCCGGCCCTCTATGCTGGCGCACTGTCCACACTCAGGCCCGGCCCATGCTCCGTCCCTTGTCGCTGTTGATCTCCAGCATCCTCACCCTCGGCACCGGCGCCGCCCTGGTGGCCGCGCCGTCGGCCCTGGCCGCGGCCACGCCGGGCCAGGCGACCGCGCCGGAGATCGCCTACACCCGCTTCACCCTGCCCAACGGCCTGACCGTGGTGGTGCACGAGGACCACAAGGCGCCGGTGGTGGCGGTGAGCATCTGGTACCACATCGGCTCGGG
Source organism: Xanthomonas sp. LF07-6 (assembly GCF_034105445.1). Taxonomy (NCBI): domain Bacteria; kingdom Pseudomonadati; phylum Pseudomonadota; class Gammaproteobacteria; order Lysobacterales; family Lysobacteraceae; genus Xanthomonas; species Xanthomonas sp. LF07-6. The sequence continues at coordinate 8,012 of NZ_JAXGGI010000017.1, read as the reverse complement.
CGACGAGCCGGCCGGCAAGACCGGCTTCGCGCACCTGTTCGAGCACCTGATGTTCTCCGGCTCGGAGAACCACAAGGGCACCTACTTCCAGCCGTTCGAGAAGGTCGGCGCCACCGACATGAACGGCACCACCTGGTTCGACCGCACCAACTACTTCGAGACCGTGCCGACCACCGCGCTGGACACCGCGCTGTGGATGGAATCGGACCGCATGGGCCACCTGCTCGGCGCGATCGGCCAGAAGGAACTGGACACCCAGCGCGGCGTGGTCCAGAACGAGAAGCGCCAGGGCCAGAACCGCCCCTACGGCCGCGTCGACGAGAACATCCTGGCCAACATCTTCCCGGCCAACCATCCGTACCAGCACGACACCATCGGCTCGATGGCCGACCTCGACGCGGCCTCGCTGGACGACGTCAAACAGTGGTTCCACGACAACTACGGCGCCGCCAACACCACCCTGGTGCTGGCCGGCGACATCACCGTGGCGCAGGCCAAGGCCAAGGCCGAGCAGTACTTCGGCGACATCCCCGCCGGCCGCCCGGTGCCGCGCCAGCAGCCGTGGATCACCCCGCTGGCCAAGCAGACCCGCGGCGTGCAGCACGACCACGTCGCGCAGCCGCGCATCTACCGCACCTGGGTGGCGCCGCAGCTGGGCACCGACGACGCGGTGCTGCTGGACCTGGCCACCACCGTGCTCGGCGGCGGCAAGACCAGCCGCCTGTACCAGCGCCTGGTCTACCGCGACAAGCTGGCCGACGACGTCTCCGCCGGCCTGCAGTCGTTCGCGCTGGCCAGCCAGTTGCAGATCACCGCCGACGTGAAGGAAGGCGTGGACCCGGCCAAGGTCGAGGCCGCCATCGCCGACGAACTGCAGAAGTTCCTGGCCGAAGGCCCCACCGCCGACGAACTGCAGCGCGCGCAGGTGGGCTACCGCGCCGGCTTCGTGCGCGGCCTAGAGAAGGTCGGCGGCTTCGGCGGCAAGGCCACGGTGCTGGCCGAGGGCCAGGTCTACCGCAACGATCCGGGCGCCTACAAGAAGGACCTGCAGCGCGCGCAGGACGCCACCGTCGCCAGCGTGCGCAAGGCCGCCGACACCTGGTTCGGCAAGGGCGACTACCTGCTGACCGTGCTGCCGGCGCCGGAAGGCTTCGATCCGGCGGCCGAGGACAAGGCGGTCAAGCCGCTGCCGGCGGCCCCGGGCAAGCCCGCGCCGAAGGTGCCGGCCAAGGGCAACTACAGCGTCGGCAAGTCGCAGGTGGACCGCGCGGCCGGCGTGCCGGAGACCAGCCAGTTCCCGAGCCTGAGCTTCCCGCAACTGCAGCGCGGCAAGCTCAAGAACGGCATCGAGGTGGTGCTGGCCGAGCGTCACACCATCCCGGTCACGCAGATCCAGATGCTGTTCGATGCCGGTTACGCGACCGACCGCGGCAGCAAGCTCGGCACCGCCAACTTCACCGCGGCGCTGATGAACGAGAGCACCCGCAACCTGGATTCGGTGGACGTGGCGCAGCGCCGCCAGCGCCTGGGCGCGATGACCAGCGTGTCCTGCGAACTGGACAGCTGCGACGCCTCGCTCAACGCGCTCAACGACCAGCTGGCGCCGTCGCTGGAGCTGTTCGCCGACATCGTGCGCAACCCGGCGTTCAAGGCCGACGACATCGAGCGCATCCGCGGCCAGTGGCTGGCCTCGATCGCGCAGGAGAAGACCCAGCCGCAGGGCCTGGCGCTGCGCACCCTGCCGCCGCTGCTGTACGGCCCCACCCATCCGTACGGCGTGCCGCTCACCGGCACCGGCACCGAGGCGGCGATCAAGAGCCTGACCGCGGGCGATCTGAGCGCGTTCCAGAACAACTGGCTGCGTCCGGACAACGTGCGCATCCTGGTCGCCGGCGACACCACCCTGGCCAAGATCATCCCGCAGCTGGATGCCGCGTTCGGCGACTGGCAAGCCCCGGCCGGCAAGCGCCCGACCAAGAGCCTGCCGCAGGTGGCCGCGCAGCCCAAGCCGCGCGTGTTCCTGATCAACCGCGACGACGCCCCGCAGTCGCTGATCCTGGCCGGCCTGCTGGCACCCTCGACCAAGGCGCCGAACAACCTGGCGATCGGCGTGGCCAACGGCGCCTTCGGCGGCACCTTCACCTCGCGACTGAACATGAACCTGCGCGAGGACAAGCGCTGGGCCTACGGCGCCAACAGCTTCATGATCGACGCGATCGGCCAGCGCCCGTTCCTGTTCTTCGCCCCGGTGCAGACCGACAAGACCGCCGAATCAGCCGCCGAGATCCTCAAGGAAGCCAAGGCCGTGGTCGGCGACAAGCCGCTGACCGCCGCCGAGATCGCCAAGATCAAGGAACAGCGCGTGCGCGCCCTGCCGGGCAGCTTCGAGACCACCGGTGCGGTGCTCGGCGCGATGGACGGCATCGTCCAGTACGGCCGCCCGGACGACTACGTGCAGACGCTGAAGACGCGCCTGGAAGCGGTGGACCAGCCGGCGGCGGAAGCGGCGATCAAGGAGATCGTGGCGCCGCAGGCGATGACCTGGGTGATCGTCGGCGACCTCAAGCAGATCGAAGCGCCGGTGCGTGCGCTGAAGCTGGGCGAGGTGCAGGTGCTGGACAGCGACGGCCAGCCGGTCAAGGCGAAGGCCACGCCGTAACGCCGCACACGCATGGCGGGGCTGCCCCGCCATGCGCCACGTGCCGGCGCCAGCATGGGCGTCGGCGCCAACGTATCGCCATCGCGCAATGCGACATGCGACATGCGACGACAGTGAACGCGCAGGCTGCGCTCCGGCGCAGCCTGCAGGCATCGACCTTCCCTGGCATGCGCGGGTCGCGCATGGATCGCCAAGGCGGCGCGCCGCGCCTGTCCTTCACGGCGCCTGGTCGCAACGCTTGGTATCCGCAAGGCCTGTCCTGGCCTGCCACCGCCGATGCCGACCGCTTCTCCCCGCCGCGTCGCCGCTTCCCGCATCCGCGTCGGCTGCGCCGGCTGGTCGATCGCCAGCACGCAACGCGCCCTGGTCGGTGACGGCGCCAGCCAGCTGGCGCGCTATGCCACCCGCTTCGACGCGGTCGAGATCAACTCCACGTTCTACCGCGCCCACCGCGCCAGCACCTACCAGCGCTGGGCCGACAGCGTGCCGACGCATTTCCGCTTCTCTGCAAAACTGCCACGCACCATCACCCACGACGCGCGCCTGTCCCGCGTCGGGCCGCTGCTGCAGACCTTCCTCGACGAGGTCGGCCATCTCGGCGACAGGCTCGGCTGCCTGCTGGTGCAGCTGCCGCCGAGCCTGGCCTTCGATGCACGCACCGCCGCCACCTTCTTCGCGATGCTGCGGCGCCGCTGGCACGGCGGCATCGCCTGCGAACCGCGCCACGTCAGCTGGTTCGACGCACGCGCCGAGGCGCTGTGGCAGCGCCACCACATCGCGCGCGTGGCCGCCGACCCGGCCCTCAACGCCAACGCCGCGCAGCCAGCAGGTGCGGCGGCGCCGGCCTACTGGCGCTGGCACGGCGCACCACGCCTCTACTACAGCGCCTACGCCGACGACACGCTGCGCGGCCTGGCCGAGCGCGTCGTCGCCGCCACGCCACACACGGGCGAAACCTGGGTGATCTTCGACAACACCGCACTCGGCCACGCCCTCGACAACGCCGCCACGCTGCAGACGCAGTTGCGCGCGCTCGGCGTCGGCGCCGCGGGTTGATCGCCAACGTACGGCAATCTGGCACTTGGCGTGCACCACGTCACGCTTGTGCGCCTGTCCACGCGACCTCGCCACGCCCTGCGGTATGGTGCTGCGCCTCGCGATCCGCACCAGACCCGACGCCGCCCATGACCGATGAAGCCCAGCGCCAGCGTGTCCTCGACAGCTACCGCATCGTCGACAGCCTGCCCGAGGCCGCTTACCAGGACATTGTGCAGATCGCCGCCACGCTGTGCGACACGCCGATCGCGCTGCTGTCGCTGCTGGACCGCGACCGGCAGTGGTTCAAGGCCCGGCTCGGCCTGGAACTGCCGCAGACCGAGCGCAGCCAGGCGGTGTGCGATCACGCGATCCGAGAGCCCGAACAGCTGCTGGAAGTGCCCGACCTCGCCGACGACCCGCGTTTCGCCAATATCTCGGTGGTCCGCGGCGACACCGGCGCGCGCTTCTATGCCGGCATGCCGTTGGTGACCGACGAGGGCATCGCCTTGGGCACCGTGTGCGTGCTGGACACCACGCCGCGTGAACTCAAGGACGCCCAGCGCGACGGCCTGCGCGCGCTGGCGCGCACGGCCATGCGCCTGCTCGACGCGCGCCGGGATGCGCTGCAGCGTCAACGCGAGGCGCTCCTGCAAGCGCACCCGGTTGGCGACAACACGGACTCCGGCACCGGCGGCCGCTACCGTGTGGTGATCCTGGAAGTGCAGGAACTGGCCGCGCTGGCCGAGCGACAGAGCGAACGCCTGCTGGGCAGCAGCCTGCAGCAACTGGACCGCACCCTGGCCAGCTACGTGCACGACGGCGGCGCCGATACCGTGGACCGCGCCACCGAGCACGCCGAATTCATCGTCATGCTGCACGGCGCCGACGCCGAGCAGAAGCTGCGCGGCCTGCGCGAGATCGCCGCGCGGCAGCAGGCGCTCGGGCTGACCGTGCTGGTCGGCGACGCCCAGGCCACGCGGGCGGACGAGCCGATCGGACAGGTGTTCCTGCGCGCCGAAGCCGCGCTCAGCGCGGAGAAGGACCGCCAGCGGCCGCAGCAGTCGGCCTGACCTGCGGGCGGATCGCCGACCGGCGACCGCCGGCGCACGTGGCGCGCTGACGCCCCAGCTCCCTGATCCGCAGCGGGCAAGCACCTACGCGCACCGGCCTTGGCGGCGCGCTGAACGCCCAGCCGCCCCGCTCTGGGCGAGCGGCGCCAACCATTCTGCAGATGACGTGCTCCGGCTGACCCGGCGACGAGCAGCCACGCCGCCCTAGCGGCCCCGTTCTTGCATGCCCCCAGGCGTTGCGGTCCCTCACCGGTACGAGCCGGGCGGCGCGCGGCCGCCAGGGCAGGATCGGGTGGGCCACGCACCGGATCCGGCCGCGCGCCCCCGTCTCCGCTTCGGTCGTTTACCATGCCGCACGCATCCTGCTCTGGACCCGACATGAGCCATGCCGCTCCTCCCTGTTGCACCCCGCTGCTGAGCCTGTCGCTCGGCCTGTTGCTGGGCACCGCCGATACCGCCATGGCGGAGGCCGCGCCCGCGACCACGCTGACCGCGCCAGCACCGCCGCCGCAGACGCCCGACCTGGCCTACCCGGAACTGTTCCAGGCGGTGCAGCAGCAGGAGCTGTTCGACGACCAGAAGCACTTCGTCGACGCGTTGCCGCTGCGCGACCCGGCGCTGATCAACGCCGACTATCTGGCGCAGCGCCAGCAGCCGGGCTTCGACCTGCGCCGTTTCGTCGCCGCCAACTTCGAGGAATCCGGCCCGGTGCAGACCGAGGCGATCCGCCAGGACACCGGCCTGCGCGAGCACATCGACGCGCTGTGGCCGCTGCTGGTGCGCCGCCAGGTCGACGTGCCGGCCTACAGCAGCCTGCTGTCGCTGCCGCACCCCTACGTGGTGCCGGGCGGGCGCTTCCGCGAGGTCTACTACTGGGATTCCTACTTCACCATGCTCGGCCTGGTGGAGAGCGGCGAGCACGAACGCAGCCGGCAGATGCTGGACAACTTCGCCTACCTGATCGACACCTACGGGCACATCCCCAACGGCAACCGCACCTACTACCTGAGCCGCTCGCAGCCGCCGTTCTTCTCGCACATGGTGCAGTTGCAGGCCAAGGTGGAGGGCGATGCCGCCTACGCGCGCTACCTGCCGCAGTTGCAGAAGGAATACGCGTACTGGATGGAAGGCGCGCAGACCCTGGCCCCGGGCAGCGCGCATGCGCACGTGGTGCGGCTGGCCGACGGCAGCCTGCTCAACCGCTACTGGGACGCCCGCGACACGCCGCGCCCGGAGGCCTGGCTGCACGACGTGCGCACCGCCGCCGAGGCCAAGGACCGCCCCGCCGCCGAGGTCTACCGCGACCTGCGCGCCGGCGCCGAGAGCGGCTGGGACTATTCCAGCCGCTGGCTCGGCGACCGCAAGACCCTGGCCAGCATCCGCACCACCGCCATCGTCCCGGTCGACCTGAACAGCCTGCTCTACCACCTGGAGAGCACCCTGGCCCTGGCCTGCGCCAAGAACCCCGGCGCGGCTGGCTGCGATACCGACTACGCGGCCCTGGCCAGCGCGCGCAAGACCGCGATCGACAAGCACCTGTGGAGCGATGCCGGCTACTACGCCGACTACGACTGGCAGCAGCGCCGGCTGCGCGACCAGGTCACCGCCGCGGCGCTGTACCCGCTGTTCGTCGGGGTCGCCTCGCCGGCACGGGCCAAGCGCAGCGCCGACACCGTGCAGGCGCAGTTGCTGCGCCCCGGCGGCGTGGCGACCACGCGCCTGCACACCGGCCAGCAGTGGGACGAACCCAACGGCTGGGCGCCGCTGCAGTGGATCGCCGTGGACGGCCTGCGCCGCTACGGCCAGGACGCGCTGGCGCAGCGCATCGGCAGCCGCTTCCTGGCGCGGGTGCAGGCGCTGTTCGCGCAGCAGCACAAGCTGGTGGAGAAGTACGGCGTGGACGCGCAGGCCAAGGGCGGCGGCGGCGGCGAGTACGCGCTGCAGGACGGCTTCGGCTGGACCAATGGCGTGACCCTGTTGCTGCTGGATCTGTATGCGGCGCCGGCCGCGGCGCCGACAGCGCCGCACGCGCAAGCGACGACCGAAGCCGAGGCGGAGGCCGTCGCGCTCTGAGCCGCCGCGGGCGGCACCGCGGCCACGCCGCGTCCGCCTGCCCCCCCGTCGACGCCGGCGGTGGGCGCCGCCGCTATTGCGCGGGCGTCTCCACGGCCATCCCCATCGCGAGGCGGTAGCGCTGGTACAGCGCCATCACCTTGTCGATGTACGCGCGGGTCTCCGCGTACGGCGGCACGCCGCCGTAGCGCGCCACCGCGCCGATGCCGGCGTTGTAGGCCGCCGCGGCCAGCACCCGATCGCCGGCGTAGCGGCGCAGCAACGCGCGCATGTAGCGGGCGCCGCCGTCGATGGACTGGTCGGCCGCGAACGGATCGCGCACGCCGTACTCCCTGGCGACCTCGGGCAACAGTTGCATCACCCCCTGCGCGCCCTTGGGCGAGACCGCGGCGGCATCGAAGCCGCTCTCGGCATGCGCGATCGCGCGCAGCCACGGCTCGTCGACCTCGGTGGCGCGCGCCGCGGCGCGGAACTGTTTGGCATGCGCCTGCAGTTGCGGCGCCCCGAGCTTGCCCAGTCCGGGATGCGCCACCTCTCCCGGCGGCGTGACCGCAGTGAAGCGCAGATACGGCCGCGAGCCCGGCAGGTTGCGCGTGGAGTAGACCAATTGCCCGTCCTGCTCGCGCTCGTACAGGGTGCCGCTGAACACGCCGAGGTTGCCCCACAGATTGGGCGTGGCGATCGCCGCATCGTCCAGTTCCCTGGGGGTGCAGCGCGAACCCGGTTCCGGCGCGGTAGCCAGGCTGACCGTGCCGTCGCGCACGCAGCGGTACACCGTGCGCGCTGCCGCGTCGGCGACGACGCCACAGCACAGCAGCAGGCACAGCACGGCACGGGCAAGCGGCATCGGCGACACACGCTCGGATGGGATGGGCGCGCATCATCGCGCAGCGCGCGTGGACGCAGGTGACGGCCTGTCGCCCGGCGCTGTTTCCGACACGGGTCTGGGTAGGAGCGGCTTCAGCCGCGACCAGGCTCCTGCACACCACGATGGCACCAGACTCCACGCGTCGGGACTGAAGTCCCTCCCACAGGGGCATGCGGCACGCTGGCTGGAACATCGTGGGCGGGTCTTTGGTCCCGATTGCTTCAGCGGCCGGATAGCGCACCGCCTTCGCTCGTCGCGCCTGAAGCCGTTCCTACAAGAACGTGCAGCACGCGGCCTGGGCGCA
>NZ_JAXGGI010000016.1:0-88688 GCF_034105445.1 Xanthomonas sp. LF07-6 | reverse complement strand
ACAGTCACCGTCATTCGGTCACTGCGCGGGTTCGGGCGTTGCTGGAGTTCATCCAGGTGCGATTGCAGGTGTTCGGGGGCACGTCGACGTAAGGCACAACGCAACAACGTGGCGTGGAAACCGCCCTAATCAGCTACTCCGCGAACTTCTGTCTTGGCCAACTCCTGCCGTTCGCAGCCGTTAGCTTCCACCGTGCAAAAGCATGCGCGCGCACTCAGCGACAGGATTCCGGCAACTTCTCCAGCAAGCCTGCCACCACCGGCGTCAGCCGTTTCGCGACCTCCGGCGGAATCGCCTCACCTGCCCCCTGCCCGCCTTCGCTACGGGCTTGTTCGCAGGCTTTGACGATCCGCGGGCGCATGCCGGACCACAGCGCTCTGCACTGCCAGCCGTCCCGGCCCAGCGGCAGCACCGCGTAGGCGATCGACTGGCATTCCTGCTCCGCGCGGGCGCCCAGCGGTTGGCCGGCGTACTCGTGCGGCACCGTGTCCAGCGTGGGTTGGTAGTAGCTGTCGGGGAACGCGGCCGCGTAGCGTTCCGGGTCCAGTTGCAGCGGCAGGCCGGTCGCCGTCAGGTCGAGCGCGCGGCCGCAGGGCGCAGCGGCGGCGGTGCGCTGGATCGCTTGGTAGATCGGCTGGTCCAGGTCGGGTTCGCGCGTCGTCACCTCGGATGTTGCGACCAGTATCGGCAGGCGGGCGCGGTTGGCCATCTTGGCCAGTTCGCCAGAATGGGCCGGTGCGCAGCGTTCGCGGACGCTGGCCACGATCAGGAATGTGGCGTCGCGCGCGAATGCGGCGTCGCTGTGCAGCAGTGTGGTGATGCGCTTGTCGGCTGCATCTTCGGACAATGGCGCGACATGAAATGTGGGCACCGTTGGCGGGTGGATCGCGGTGGTCGCAGCAGCACGCGGTGTCGGTGCCACATGCCCGTGCATGCGCAATGCCAACAGCACGCCGCCGGCAACGACGGCGCCACAGGCGGCGATCGCGATCGCCAAACGCATCGGCGACTTCAGGCGCATCGCCCCGCGCCCTCAGCCCTGCACCGGAGCGATCGTGGCGTCCTCCGCCTCGTAGGTGGCATTGGCGATATCGGCCTTGAAGTCGGCCAGATGCAGTCTTCCCTGCAGGTGGAACGGGTCCCACAGCTCCGGTACGTCGATCGGCGTGCGCAGCACCACGTGCAGGATCTGGTTCGGGGGCGGCGGCGGTACGTGGATGCAGGCGCCATAGAACGGCACGAACAGCAGTTCGCTGACCTTGCCCTGGTCGTCGCTTTCCAGCGGCACCACGTAGCCGTCCAGGGCGAAGCGTTTGCCTTCCAGGCCATTCACCACTTGCGACGAACCGAACTGCGCGGCGCGCTGGGTGCCGGAATGGTCGATCGGCATGCCATTGACCACCGAGGGACCGTCGTCGACGGGCGCCGGCTGATCCAGCACCGCGGCATCGCCTCGCCACGCGGTGCCGATCCGCGGCGGCGGGCGCTGGTAGATGTCGTTGGCCGGTGCCAGTTGTTCCCAGCGTTCCACTGTGTCCGGGACGGCGTCGGCGGCTGCGGTCGCATGCGTCGCTGCCGGCGATGGTGTCGGCGTCGTGTCCGGCTGCTTCCCGCCATCACCGTGGCAGCCCGCCAGCAGGCACAGCACTCCAGTCAGCAGGAAATGGCGATCAGCCTTTTTCATAGGGATGCAGGTGCGCCTGCTCCATCGTGTAGGCGGTGCCGGCGAGTTCGCCGTGGAGGGTTTCCGCGCGCAGTTGGCCGGTCAGGTAGAACGGGCTGTACATGTCGGGCGGGTCGATCGGGGTGTCCAGGCGCACATGCACGATCTGGTTCGGCGGCGGGGGCGGCACGTGGATGCAGGCGCCGTAGTACGGCACGAACAGGAACTCGCGCACGCGGCCGGCGTCGTCGCTGTCCAGCGGCACCACGTAGCCCGGCAGGCGCACCTTGCGCGCCAGCACGGCGGCCACGGTGTTGTAGGTGCCGGTCTGCGGCATCGCACGCTTGCCGGTGTGGTTGACCGCTGGTTCCTCGCTGTTTTCCAGCGCCTTCAGTTCGGCCGGCGGCAGCATCGCGCTCCAGTCCAGTTCGCGATAGCCGTCGGCATCGGGCTCGCCCAGTGGCGGATTGATCGCCGCCTCGGCTCTCGGTACCGGCTGCGCCGCCGCTGCCTGCTGCGGCTGTTTCGGGGCGGCGGGTTGCTGCCGGCCGCAGCCGCACAGCAGTGCGAGCGCCAGCAAGGGAAGGATCCAGCGGGTCATGCTCACAGCTCCGGCGACAGGCCATCGGCCAGGGTGCGGCGATAGGCCAGCAGGGCCGGCACGATGCCGGCGAGCACGCCGGCCAGCAGCACGCAGCCGAGCCAGCCCCATTCCGTCGCGCTGGGGGCTATGCGGTTGATCGCCAGGCCGAAATGATCGAGCACCCAGCCGCGCGCCAGCCAGCTGGCCGCGGTCACCAGCAGCAGCGCCAGTGCGCACGACACCACGGTGACCAGGCCGGCCTCGAACAGCAGCAGCCAGGCGATGTCGCGCGGCCGTGCGCCGACCGCGCGCAGGATCGCCATCTCGCGCCGGCGCTCCTGCAGCGTGGCCACCAGCAGCGCGACCATCGACACCAGGCCAAGCAGCACCACCAGCGAGGCGATCATGCGCAAGGCGCTTTCGGCCGTGCCCAGCGTGCCCCACAACTGTTGCAGGGTGACGCCCGGCATGATCGCCAGCATCGCTTCCTCCGGGTACTCGTTGATCCGCCGCTGCACCGAGAAGGTGGCGATGCGGGTCTTCAGGCCGAGCATGAAGGCGGTGATGGTGTCCGGGGTCAGGTCCATCGCCCGCGCCTGCGCGGCGCTGACGTGGTGGCCCGGAAGCCGCACGCCGGAGTGCCAATCGATATGGATCGCCTCGATCGCCTGCAGCGACACAAGCACGCTGGAATCCACCGGCGTGCCGGTGCGGCGCAGGATGCCGACGATCCGGAACGGCTTGTCGGCATGGGTGGCCAGGCTGATGCGCCCGGTGCCATGGGTCAGCACGATCTCGTCGCCGAGGTGGCGGCCGAGCGCGGCGGCGACGTCGGCGCCGATCACCGCATCGTAGAGATCGTCGAACGCCCTGCCCTGCGCGAACGCCAGGGGATGCTTGGCGCCGTAGTGGTAGTGCTCGAAGAAACCGGTGCTGGTGCCGACGACCCGGTAGCCGCGGTAGGAATCGCCCAGCGACAGCGGCACCGCCCACTTCACTTCGGGCATCGTACTCAGGTCCTGGTAGCTCTTCCACGACACGTTGTTGGTGGCGTCGCCGATGTGGAACACCGAGTACAGCAACAGGTTCACCGGGCCCGAGCGCGCGCCGACGATCAGGTCGGTGCCCGACACGGTGCTGGCGAAACCTTCATGCGCCTGCGTGCGGATCCGCTCCACGCCCAGCAGCAGGGTCACGCTCAGGGTGATCACCAGTACGGTCAACGCCACGCCCAGGCGCCGGCTGCGCAGGCTGGCCAGGGCCAGCTTCAACAGGCTCATCGTGCACCTCCGGCGCCGGCGCGGTTGAGCGTGGCCAGGTCGGCCTGGGCATCGAACAACGGTGCGATCGACGGATCGTGACTGACCACGATCGAACTGGTGCCGCCCTGCCGGCACTCGGCGAACAGCAACTGCAGGAAGGCCTGTGCCGCGACCGGGTCGAGCGCGGAGGTGGGTTCGTCGGCGAGCAGCAGCGGCGGCCGCGCGATCAACGCGCGCGCGGCGGCCACGCGTTGCTGCTGGCCGACGCTGAGGCGGGCAGCCGGCCGCGACCATAGCGCCGCCACGTCCAGGCCCAGCGCGACCATCAGCCGCTCGATCTCGGTGTCCAGCGCCTGCGTGCCCGCAGCCAGCCGGCCGCGGCGCGCCGAGAACTGCAGGCCCAGCGCGATGTTGTCGCGGGTGCTCAGGAACGGCAGCAGGTTGAACTGCTGGAACACCACGCCGCAGTGGTCGGCGCGGAAGCGGTCGCGTGCGGCCTTGCGCAAGGCCGCCAGGTCCTGCCCTGCCACGCGCACGCAGCCGGCCGTAGGCTGCAGCACGCCGGCGATCAACGCCAGCAAGGTGCTCTTGCCCGATCCACTGGCGCCACGCAGCAACAGTTGCTGCCCACGCGGCAGCGCAAACGATGCGATGTCCAGCACCGGTGCGGCGGCGCCGGGATAGCCGAAGCGCAGCTCGGTCAGTTCGACGACGTGTTGCTGGTTCATTCCGGCAGCTTCACCCGGGTCTGCCCGGGCACCACCTCGGTGCGGCCCTGGCCCGCAGCGGTGGCGACATCGACCAGCACCGTGTGCAGCCCCGGGAAACGTTGCGGCAACAGCACCTGCAGGTGATCCAGGCGCGCCGGCTGCGTGCAGTTGAACGCGTACCGGGCGTGGAACTCGGCATGGCTGTGACCGGGCTCGTCCGGATCGGCCATCGCCACGTCGTAGCCCTCGGTGGTGACCTGGGCGCTGCGCAGCGAACAGGCCGCCGCGACCGGGAACTGCAACCAGCCCGCACCGCGCAGGGTGGCGACCGCGGCCTCCAGCCGCTGGCGCTCGCCGGCATCGCGCGTGGGGTGTTCGAAATCGAGGATGCCGATGCCGGGCGCGCTGAGCTGCACGTCCACGGCGGTGCCGTCGACGGCGACCTCCAGGTTAGCCTGGCCGTGCACGTGCGGGCCATGGTGGCGGATCGCAGCGGTGGCTGGCGAGCTGGCGGAGAGGAGCAACAGGATCAGGGGAATGCCAGGTCGCATATGCAGCGCATCGGTTGAGTTACACTATAACATTAGTGAACTATCGAGCGCGGGCGCAAGCCTGTCGTTGCCGTCAGTCAGCCGCGGTTCGCATCCGGCCACCACCGACGCGCCTCGCACGGCGGCCCTGTGCCGCGATGGGCGCCGAACTCCAGGGATCTTCATGTCTTCTTCCATCATTCCCGACAGTTACACCGCCTGGCGCCACTGCATCGAGGTCGACTGCGGCCTGCGACTGGAGCCTGCCTACATCGCGCAACGCATTGCGGCGCTGAACGACCTCACCGACCACCATACCCAGCAATTCGTGCGCTGCTGGGGCGAGCCGCATCGCCAGCAGGTGCTGCAGTGGTTTGCGCAGGCGCAGGCCGCATTCGCCGACGGTCGGGCCTGAATCTTCTCGCGCGGCACGACGCGGTCGCCGGTGCCGTTGGACGGCGATGCATTCCTTCTGCGAACGCCGCACGGCGCGGCATGGCGACGCCCTGATCCAATCAGGACCGTGAATGGTCAAGCGATGAAGGTCGGCCGCGGCCTGCGTGCGCATTGGTGGCGCGCTCTGCCTTGAAGCGCTGACGCCCCTGGACGGGAACGCCAACTTAGCCGTGACCATCTCACTGACACATGCGCTGCAAAGCAGGCTGCCAAGCTACGACCGCTGCCGGTAGCATGCACGCGCATCGCCGCCCGGCATCCACTTCCCACGCTCCCGCAAGGACACCCAACGTGCCTCTCGCTTCCATCGCCAGCGTGCATCCCGCACGCCGCTTCCTGTCCGCCGCCATGGCCTGCCTGCTGCTGTCGGCAGCCACCGGCGCCCAGGCCCGGCCGCAGCCCTCGCAGTTCCAGATCGTCGAGAGCGTGCCCGAGGCCAGCGTCTACGGCGAACCCGGCGTGCCGCGCACCCAGCAGACCTGGCTGGCGATGATCAACGGGGCCAGGCAGCGCATCGACATCGCCGCGTTCTACATCTCCGAGAAGCCCGGCACCGGCCTGACGCCGGTACTGGACGCACTGGCCGCCCGCGCCCGCGCCGGGGTGGCGGTGCACCTGCTGGTCGACCACACCTTCCTGGCCAAGAACCCGGACAGCGTCGCCTGGCTGGGCAAGGTGCCGGGTATCACCGCGCGGGTGCTGCCGGTCGATACGCTGACCGGCGGCGTGCTGCACGCCAAGTACATGATCGTCGACGACGCCAGCGTGTTCGTCGGCAGCCAGAACTGGGATTGGCGGGCGCTGGAGCAGATCCATGAGATCGGCGCGCGCATCGATGACGCGCGCTTCGCCAAGACCTTCGCCGCGAGCTTCGACTACAGCTGGCGCCTGGCCGACGAAGGCAATCTGGCCAAGGCGCAGGCGCGCGGTGTGCAGCCGCCGGACTTCGTTCCGGTCACCGCCACCGATCCGGTGCTGCTGGATGCCGGCAGCGACGCGCCGCTGGTCGCCTTCCCCGCGTTCAGCCCGCCGGCGCTGCAGCCGGCATGGGTCAGCGCCGAGGAGCCGGCCCTGGTCGAGATGATCCGCGCCAGCCAGCATGCGCTGCGCATCCAGGTGATGACGCTCTCGGCGATCCGCAGCTTCGGGCCCAAGGGCTGGTGGGCACCGGTCGACAGCGCCATCCGCGACGCCGCCGCCCGCGGCGTGCAGGTGCACATCATCGTCGCCGACTGGGCGCTGCGCGAACCGATGCAGGCCTATCTGAAAAGCCTGGCCGCGCTACCGAACATCGCGGTGAAGTTCAGCCGCCTGCCGCCGGCGCCGCAGGGCTTCATCCCATATGCGCGGGTCGAGCACGCCAAGTACGCGGTGGCCGACGACCGCAGCAGCGTGATCGGCACCGGCAACTGGGAATGGAGCTACTTCAATACCGCGGTGGACGCCTCGGTGTTCGTCAAGGGCAAGGGGCCGGCCGAGACGCTGACGCGCATCTTCGACCGCGATTGGAACGGCCCCTACGTCACCACGCTGCAGCCTGGGCAGAACTACGAGGCGCCGCGGACTGAGTAGCCTTTGCTGCCGCGTTGGCCGCACGCACCTTCAGGGTTGGCAGTTCCTCGCCCACTGCGCGCTTCATCGCGTCTCGGCAGGAGCTTGCAGCCAAGACCGACATGTACCTTGGGTGCGCGGATGGCACCGCGGCATCCTGCCGCGGCCGTCCCTACGAAGCCTTAACCAGCACTCCCTATCCTAGCTCCGCGCTGGAGGGCGGCCGCGGCGCCGGGCATTGCCGCATGCGCCGCAACGCACGCCTCCCACCGCGTACGGACATCAAAACAAGGAGACGCCATGAAGACGCTGCACGCACTCGTGTTCGCAGGAAGCTTGCTGGGCCTTGCTTCGCCGGCCTTCGCCGAGGTCGCCAATCTCACCAACAGCGCCGACGGTGCCAACCGCGACGCCGGCATCGCCGCGGTCAAGAAGAAGTTGCAGGACGCCTGCACCGAACGCAAGGGCAAGCCGGACCCCAACTCGTTCGAGGTGGTGTTCGAGAAGACCAGCCAGAATCCGGACGTGCCCAAGCCGTACTACGTGGATGGAAAGATGAAGTGCGATATCCCGTAGGGGGAGTGCCCCAATTTAGTCATGTCTGTCCAGATGGCACGACATAGGAACAAGACCCCGCTTGCGGGGTTTTGTTTTTCTGCTGGTCCCACATATCCGACTGCCTGACGCATACGAAGCAGTAGGCTGCAGCGGGCTGAGCGGAGTTCGGCCCCTGCTGATGAGTGCGACGCTGAGGGAATGCTGTCGGCTCAGGAAGCCCGATCAGCCAACAACAGCGGCGACACGGTCCCGCGTTGCACCATCACGCACTGGTCGGCGATGGCGGTCAGGCCGAGGCGGTGCGAGACCGCGACCAGGGCGGTCTGCGGCAGCCGCCGCCGCAACGTGCTCAGGACCTGCTGTTCGGCGACGGCGTCGAGCGCGCTGGTGGCTTCGTCGAGCAAGGCGACGCGCGGTTGCCGCAGCAGCACCTGGGCGAGCAGCAACCGCTGCAGTTCGCCGCCGGACAGGCGCGCGCCGGCGCCGTGTGCGGCGGTGTCCAGGCCGGCGCCGCCCTGCAGGCGCGCGGCCAGGCCGACGTCGCGCAGGGCTTCCCACATCGCGGCCTCGCTCGCGGCCGGTGCCGCCCAGGCGAGGCAGTGCCGCACGCTGTGCTGCCAGGGCCGCACGCCCTGGGCGACATAGGCCAAGGGCTGCAGCGCGGCGCGATAGCCGGCCAAGTCGAGCGTGCGGCCGTGGCAGTGCGCGGCGAACTGCGGTGGCGCGACCATGCCGGCCAGCGCGTCCATCAGGCTGCTCTTGCCGACACCGGATGGGCCGCTGATCAGGGTCAGCGTGCCCGGTGCGAGGACCAGACCGGTCAAGGCCACCGCGGCCAGCGGCGGCGCCAGGCCGATGCGTTCGATCTGGATCGGCGCCGTCGCTTCTGTCGCCGCACTGGGCTGTGCCGCCACGGTGCCAGGTGGCGTTGGCAGCGTGCCGAGCGCGACGTAGCGCTGCCACAACTCCAGCGCAGGCGCGGCCGAGCGCAGTTGCTGCACACTCTGCCGGGTCGAGACCAGGTACGGCAGCAGCCGCCCCAGCAGCAGGCCGACGGTGATCAGCGCGCCGCGGTCGATGCCGTGCCACACTCCGGCCAGCAGCATGATCGCGGCGATGGCCGCCACCGCCGCCAGTTCCAGCAACAGGCGGCCGGAGGCGACCAGCGCCTGCTGGCGCGCGTAGCCATAGGCGAGCCGACCGGCGATCGCTTCGTAGGCTTCCTGCTCGCGCGCCTCGCGGGCGAACGAGCGCACGTGGCGCAGGCGCCGCGGAAAATCCTCGCTGAGCCAGAACAGCCGGGTCATGTCGGCGACGTACTCGCGGCTCACCCGGGCCTGTTCGTGGCCGGCGATGCGGAAGGCGAGCAGGCCCAGCGCCAGCAGCGGCGGCAGTGCCAGCACCAGCATGGGCGAGACCAGGAACGCCGCGGCCAGGCTCACCGCCGCGGTGATCGCCGCCACCAGCAGTTGCAGCAGCGCGCTGAAGCCCTGCACCACGATCTCGACGTTGTAGGTGAGCAGGTTGGCGATTTCCGCCGAGCTGGCGTCGGCCAGGGCCGGCAGCGGCGCCTGCAGCAGCCGCGCATGTACCTGCCGGCGCAGGTCCAGCGCGTGGCGGCTGGCCAGGTCCGCGGCCAGTCGTGTGCCCCACCAACGCAGCAGGGCGAAGCCGCTGCTGGCGGCGACGAACAGCAGGGTCTGCGCGAGGAAGCCGGTCGGCAACGGCAAGGCGTGGCCGGCGAGGGTCAGCACGTGGCCGGGTTGCACCAGCGGCACCAGCGCGACCGCGGCCAGCGCGCCGGCGAGCGCGCCGAGCAGCGACAGCAGCACGTACAAGGCGATGCGCAGGCGCTCGCCGCGACCGAGCACGGCGACGAAGGCGCGCAGCAAGTGCGATACCGGTTCCGGGCGTGTGCTCATCGGTGGGTGTCCTTGGGGCGGACCATCAACGTGGTGCGCCATCCCCACTCCCCTGCGCCGGCGATGCGCGTCGCAGGCACCGTCAGGTCGGGTGCGGGATCAGGCCAACAGTGTCTGCAGCGCATCGACCGAGGCCTCCGGATGCGTGCCGCGCTGCAATTCGTACACGCCCAGCCGCTGCAACTGGCGCGCGAACAACGGCCAGTGCGGCTGGCCCGCGGCGTAGCGCTGGTCCGCGGCCAGGCGTGCCGCCACGTCCGCATCGGGCATCGGTTGCAGCAGCCGCTGCGGATCGGCGGCCATGGTGGCCGAGACGAACACGGCCGCGGCCAGCCGCAACGGTGCCTGTGCCAGGCGCCCCTCGCCCTGGCGGATGTCCACCTCGTGCTTCAGCGCGCCGCTGCGGCGGCGGATCATCGGCGCCGCGGCGATCCAGGCGCGGGTCTGCGGATCGAGCAGGTGCAACAGTTCCGGCCGCAGATGCAGGAAGTTGCCGATGCCGGTGGCGAGCAGGTAGTGCGGGGCGACGAACAGCGCGTCCTCGGCAAGGAACTCCAGCCCACGCAGCAGGCTGTGCAGCGCCAGGGTCGACTTGCCGGCGCCGCTGCCGCCGAGCAGCAGCACGCCGCGGCCGTCGCGGCCGACGCAGGCGCCGTGCAGCGGCACCAGGCGCATGCCGTGCGCGGCAAGCACGAACACGGCGAACTCGATCAGTTCGTAACGCACGTGGTAGGCGTGCGCGAGCATGTCCTCGGACACCACCACCAGCGCCTGGCGCTGCTCGGGCACCAGCACGACGTAGTTGTGCGCATCGATCACGCCACTCAGCACGCCGGCGCCGGAATGGGTCTGCACCGGCGGCGGCTCCATTGCCAGCGCGTAGGGCGCGTCGCCGCGGTCCACCAGGGTCAGTTCGATGCGGAACGCGGCGGTCTCCGGCAGGCGATGCGCCGGCACCGCGCCGAACGCCGCTTCCACCAACGCCAGCAAGGCCGGGCTGTTGCTCTCGAAGTGGAAGCGGCCGCCGAGCAATTGCTTGCTGAGCGTGTGCGGGCGCCGCAGCCGGGTGTGGAACGGATCGCAGGCACCGCCAGCGGCGACGGCAGGCGTGGCGTGGTCGCCTGCCGCCACGTCCAGAACACGCACTGTCGATCGCTGCATCGGAGAAGAGTCGCTTGAGTGGATGCAGCGTGGGTGCGCCTGCCGCGGCCAAAGGTTGCGCGGGGTCATGCCGGTGTTTCGCGCAACCAAACGGCGCAGCCACGGCACCTACCGCCACGGCCACCTGCGCGCGGCCATCGCTGCATGCGCCCCTCCCCCGCGGCGCCGAACGAGACCTTTCGCCGATGCTCAAGATCCAGGTCAGCCACTCCTACTTCCTGCGCTACGACCCCAAGCAATGGGAACGCGGCAAGCCGTACCCGCCGCTGGCCACGCTGCAGGTGGCGGCACTGCTGCGTCAGCACGGACACCAGGTGACGCTGTTCGACGCGATGCTGGCCGAGGGCGTGGAGGACTACGACCACGCCGTCCGCACGCAGCGGCCGGACCTGGTGGTGTTCTACGAGGACAACTTCAACTTCCTCACCAAGATGTGCCTGAGCCGGATGCGCGAGGCCGCGTGCCGGATGATCGCCGAGGCGCGCGCCGGCGGCAGCCGGGTACTCGTCGCCGGCTCCGACGCCTCGGACCATCCGGAGGCGTTCCTTGCGGCCGGTGCGGACGCGGTGCTGATCGGCGAAGGCATCGCGGCCTTGCTGGACCTGGTGGCGCGAATGCAGGCGGAACCGGACATCGACCCGGCGCGCTGGGTGGCCGGCCTCGCCGAGGTGGCCAGCGCGGTGCTGCCGCAACTCAAGCGCGCGCAGATCGGCGCGCGGCCGCCGGATCCGCGGCTGTCGGTGACGGCGGCCTGGGACCTGCTGGATATCCCGCGCTACCGCGCGTTCTGGCAGCAGCGACACGGCCATTTCAGTCTGAACATGGCCGCCTCGCGCGGCTGCCCGTTCCGCTGCAACTGGTGCGCCAAGCCGATCTGGGGCAATCACTACAAGCGCCGCGAGGCGCAGGACGTGGCCGCGGAGATGACCCAGCTCAAGCGCAGCTTCGCGCCCGACCATGTGTGGATGGCCGACGACATCTTCGGCTTCCACGTGGACTGGGTGGAGGACTTCGCCGATGCGCTGGCCGCCACCGACGGCGCGGTGCCCTTCACCATACAGACCCGTGCCGACCTGTGCAGCGAGCGCATGACCGCCGCCCTGGCGCGGGCCGGCTGCCGCGAGGCCTGGATCGGCGCGGAGAGCGGCAGCCAGCGCATCCTCGACAAGATGACCAAGGGCACCGATGTGGACGGCGTGATCGCCGCGCGCCAGCGGCTCGGCGCGCAGGGCATCCGCGTCGGCTTCTTCCTGCAGCTGGGCTACCTGGACGAGCAACTCGACGACATCCTCGCCACGCGGCGGCTGGTGGCGCAGGCGCGCCCGGACGACATCGGCGTCAGCGTGTCCTATCCCCTGCCCGGCACCGTGTTCTACCAACAGGTCAAGGACCAGCTCGGGCGCAAGACCCATTGGCAGGACAGCGACGACCTGGCGATGATGTTCCGTGGCGCCTACGACTCGGCGTTCTACCGCCAGGTACGCGATCTGCTGCACCGGCAGGTGGACCTGCAATGCCGCGAGGATGCGCGCCCGGCGCCGACGCACGCGCAGGACTGGGCGGCGCTGGACGCCGACTGGGCAGCGCTGATCGCGCGCGAAGCCGAGCATCGGACCGACGCGCCGCCAGCGCCGGCGGCCAAGGCGGTCGCCGCCGGCGGCAGCCGCCGCATCCCGCTGGTGCAGCGCTCATGAGCGACCTGGCGACGCCCTCGTCACAGGCCGTGGCGGCCGACCTGCCGACAGCGGCAGCCGCGGCGACGCCGGCACACCTGCCGTTGCGGCGCATCGGCCGTGGCCTGCGCCTGGCCACCGAAACCCTGGCGCATGAGCTGGCACGCCCCGGTGCGCCGATGCCGGACTGGAGCGGCCTGCACTGGCAACTGGCCGCAGCCGCGGCGGTCGCGCACGGCGTGGCGCCACTGCTGAGCCAGCGCTCGCAATGGCCGGACCGGCCGTGGCGCGCGTTCCTGGAGGGGCAACGCGAACACGTGGCGCAGCGCTACCAGCGCATCGCGGCGTTGCTGCAGCGAATCGACGCCCTGGCGCAGACCGCCGGCCTGGCGATCGTGCCGCTGAAAGGCGCGGCGCTGCATGCGCAAGGCCTGTATCGGCCGGGCGACCGGCCGATGGCCGACATCGACCTGCTGGTGCGCCCCGAGGACGCCGAGCGTGCCGCGACTTTGCTCGCCGCGCTGGGCTACGTGGCCGAGTTCGCGCAGTGGAAGCACCAGACCTTTCGTCCAGCGCAGGCGCAGGCGGTGGGTGGCCTGGGCGAGCACCGCGACACGCCGATCAACATCGAACTGCACGTGCGCATCCAGGAACGCCTGCCGCTGCGCACGGTCGACCTCGGTACGCAACTCCTGCCGCGCAACGGCAGGCCCGGCCTGAATCCCTACCCCAGCAACGGCGCGCTGATGCGCCACCTGTTGCTGCACGCGGCCGGCGGACTGTGCAGCCGCAGTCTGCGGCTGATGCACCTGCACGACCTGGCCTTGCTCGCCCCGCGCATGCGCGCCAGCGACTGGCAGATGCTGACCGGTACCGACGCCTCGTGGGCATGGCCGCCGCTGCGGCTGATGTTGCGCTACTACCGCGCGGCGATTCCGTCGGCGGTGCTCAAGCAACTGCGCGCGCAGTGTCCGCCGCTGTTGCGGCTGCGCGCGCGCGGACTGGATCTGACCGCGGCGTCGTGCTCGCAACTGTGGCTGCCGGCGCTACCGGGCATCGAATGGGCGCGTTCGGGCGGCGAGGTGCTGGACTATCTGCGCCAGCGCCTGCAGCCCTCGGCGGAAAGCCGCCAGGAACGCGCCGAGATGATTCGTACCCAACTGTGGTTGCAGGGCCAGGACTGGGTGCGCCTGCCGCAGCGCCGCCGCGTGCTGCAGCGTCTGCTGCGTCCGGTGCCGCGGATGGACACGCTGTACGCGGTGCGCACCGCGCTGCAGGGCTATGCGCCGTCGTCGGAGTGACGCACGCCCTCCTAGAGCGCGCAGTAAGCGACCGTCGCGGGAGCGGCTTCAGCCGCGACAGCCGTTGTGGCGGCGCATATCGCGGCTGAAGCCGCTGCCACGAAAAGACACGAGGCCGCCTTAAAGGCGAAGCACCTGCACGCCGCGCTGCGCGTCAACCGTTCTGCGCCGCGCGCCGCTCATCGGTGCTGCGCGGTGCGCACAGGCGCTGGTACAGCGCGGTGAACCCGCGGACGCTGCAGTCGGCGTCCTCGCGCACGGCCCGGCATTGCGCCGCCCAGGCCAGGCGCAGGCGCAGGTCGTCGTCGCTGAGTACCTGGCGTAGCGCATCGGCCAGCCCGGCCCAGTCGCCCACGGGCACCGCCAGCGCCGCCGACGGCGCCCACTCCTGCAGATGCCCGACCGCGGTGCCCACGGTCGGCACGCCGGCCACCGCCGCTTCCAGCAATACCAGCGGCCCGGCCTCGTGCTGCGACGACAACACCAGCAGATCCGCCGCCTCCACCAGCGGCCGCAGGTCGCGCTGGGTCTTGAAGCCTAGGAAGCGCACGCGCGCGCTCAGGCCAAGCGTGGCGACCAGGCGCTGCATCGCGCCTTCGAGGGTGTCCACGCCGACCAGGTCGATGCGGAAGTCGACCCCGGCGCGGGCCAGTGCGGCGAGTGCGCGCAACAGGGTCGTCTGGTCCTTCACCGGATTGAGGCTGGCCACGTGCAGCAGCCGAGCCGGGCCCTCCCCGCGCGCGCGCGGCGGGCGCGGCGGCCAGGCGCGCAGGTCCACGCCAAGCGGCACGCGTTCGGCGGCGATGCCCAACGCCCGCAAGCTGTCGAGGATGGGCGCACTGGCGGCGGTCACCGCACTCGCCAGGCGCAACACCAGCGCCTCGCGCAGCCGCCCCTGCCATTTGCGCCGGCCGCCGTAGCCGATCGCATGCAGTGCGACCAGTTCGCCGCCGGCGATGTGCACCAGGCTCGGTCGCCGCAGCCAGCGCGCTGCCGCCACCGCGATCAGGCTGCAGTGGCCGGAAAACAGCGACTGCACCACGTCGAACGGCGCGCGGCGGTGCTCGGCGCGGATCGCGGCGATCGCCCGCCAGCGCGTACGCGCCGCACCGATGTTGTGGATCCGCGCGCCCAGCAGGTCCCATTGCGCCGGCAGCGGTTCCTGGTGCAGCACGAAGACGTGTAATTCATGCACGCGCGCCAGCCGCTCGATCAGGCTCAGGAAGGCCGGAATCACCCGGTACTCGCCGCTGCGGTCGACGCCGCCCGGCACCACCAGGGCCAGCTTCATGCCGCGCTCCGCGACGTGGCACCGAGCAACTGCGCATAGGCGCGCGCCCAGCGCCGGCCGACTGCCGCGAACGACAGCTGCGCATCGAAATGCGCGCGCACCAGCGCTCGCGACGGCCCGTCGCGCGAGGCCTGCAGCAGCGCGGTGGCCAGGCGTTCGGCGTCGCCGCACGGCCACAGCGCGCCGACCCGGCCGCCGTCGCTGAGCGCACGGAACGCCGGGATGTCGGTCAACACCGGCACCGTGCCGCAGGCATAGGCCTCCAGCGCCGCGTAGCCGCAGCTCTCGCCCAGGCTGCCGGACACGAACAGGTCGGCCGCGCGCATCAGGGTCTGGATCTGCGCGTGCTCCACCCGGCCCAGCAGGTGCACGCGGCCGGCCAGCCGCGGATCGGCCTGGATGCGCTGTTGCACCACCGGCAGCAGCGGCGCATCGCCGAACGCGCAGAACAACTGCAGCCCGCTCAGTTGCTCGCTGGCGCGGGCCATGCCGTCGAGCACGGTGAGCGGATCCTTGCCCTCGCTCAGATGGCCGACCCACAGCACGCAGGGCGCGCCATGCAGCCCGCTGTCGCGGCGCGCCTGGTCGCGCTCGCCGGGAGTGAAGCGGCAACTGGATTCGGGAATGGCGAACAGGCGCGTGGATCCGGCGAACAGTCCGGCGCCGACGAAACCGCGCGCCAGCTCCAGCGAGGTGAAGGCGATGCCGGCGGCGGCGGCGTACCAGCGCCGCCACTGCGGCCGCCGCCACCAGCGCGGCGGACGGTTGGCGTGGTCCTGCAGCAGGATCGGCAGCGACGGCCGCCAGCGCGCCAGCGTCGCCGCCTCGCGCGCGAACTGCAGGCCGTGCACGTGCACCACGTCGGCCTCCAGCTCGGCCAGCAGCGCGGCGATGCGGCGCAGATGGCGCCGGCGCCCGGTCTCGGCACGGCGCACGAAGTGATAGTTCACGCCGTTGCGCTGCAGTCGCGCATCGACCGCGGCGGCCTGGATCACCGAGACGCGGGTGCCGGCGCTGGCCACCGCCTCGGCGATGTCGGCCAGCGATGGCCACAGCGCGAAGGCCTGCTCCGGCGTCACCCCGTCCGGCAACGGCACGAAGTTGAGTTGCACGGCATGCACGGCGCGGTCGACGTTGCCGTCCATGCTCAGATCCCGGATACCTGCGGCCGGTGCAGGCGCACCAGCCGGTTGGCCAGGTTCAGTTCCCATGGCCGGTCGTAGCGCCGGTAGCGGTAGCGCCACGCGGCCAGCGCGCTGAGGCCGCGCTTGGCCCAGCCCGGCGAGCGCTGGTCCTGCGCGGTGGGATAGCGGCAGCCGAGCACGGTGACGAAATCGCGGATGCGCTGGCGCAGCGCATCGGTGAGCCAGGGCGCATCGGCGTGGCAGGCGTAGTCCACCCACTGCGGCTGGGCCCATTCCTCCGGTGTGCGCGGGAACTGCACCGGCACCCCGTCGCGGTCGAGCAAGGGTGTGCCGGCGCGGCGGCCGCGGTCCTTCTCGTGGCGGCTGCTGTCCGGCAGCGGCGTGTACACGTAGACGATGATTTCCGACTGCGGGTTGATCCGCTTCAGCTCGCGGATGAACTCGAAGGTCTGCTCGGTCTCACGCTCGCTGTCCTGCGGCGGCGCGACCATGAACGACAGCTCCGGAATCACCCCGTTGCGCCGGCACAGTTCGGCCACTTCCAGGGTCTGGTCCGGGCGCGTGCCCTTGCGGATCTCCTTGAGCATCGCCCCGCTCGGCGACTCGGCGCCGATGTAGGCCATGCGCAGGCGGCTCTTGCGCACCAGTTTCCAGGTGCTCTCGGACAGGTTGAGCAGCGCGTCGGCGCGGGCGTAGCACCACCACGGCAGTTCCAGCTTCGCCATCACATCCAGCAGCGGGATCATGTCGGCTTCGCGGTCGAAGAAGTTGTGGTCGAAGAACTGGATCGAGTCCGCGCCCAGGCCGTATTTCAGATAGCCCAGCTCGCGTTCCAGGCGGGCCGCGGTCGGCAAGGCGGTGGCGCCGCCGAACATCGCCGCCACCCCGCAGAAGGTGCAGCGGAAGCGGCAACCCAGCGCGGCCTGGTGCGAGGCGGTGCGGCGGCCGAGGAAGGTGCGGCCGAGATAGCGGCGCGGTTCGCCGAGTTTCTCGTACGGCAGCGATGGCAGCGCGTCGCCGCGCTGGAACGCGCGGTTGCGGTTGTGCACCACGGCGCCGTCGTGCTTCCAGGACAGCCCATCGACCTGCGCCAGCGTCGGCCCCTCGCCACGCAAGGCGGCCAGCAGTTCCGGCAAGGTGTCCTCGCCCTGCGCGCGGATCGCGTAGTCCACGTACGGCGCGGCCAGCGCGGTGTCCGGGTACAGCGTGGGAAAATAGCCGCCCCACACGATCGGCAGCGCCGGGAAACGCGCACGGATGGCCTGCGACAGCGCGATCGACGGCGCCAGTTGCGGCCCGCCCATCACGCTGATGCCGACCGCATCGAAGCGCTGCTCCTGCAGCGCCTGCAGGCTGCGGTCGATGAAGTCGCGGTCGACGTTGCCGTCGATGATGCGGCTGTCGCCAGTGCGATCCAGCGCCGCCGCCAGGTTCAGCAGCGACAGCGGAAAGCGGGCGCTGGACGGCTTGGCGATGGTGGGATTGACCAGCAGCGTGTTGGGTGTGGAGGACATACGGGGCGAACGCAGGACGGGGGTCACGGCAGGCGCCGCAGGCGCAGCACCAGGGCCACCGGCACCTGCAATGCAGCGGGATCGAAATGGGCGCCGGCGGGGATGTCCGCCGGGTCGAGCATCGGTTCGCTGACCGCGTCGATGGCCAGACCGAGCGCGGCGCAGGCGGCGTGCCAGTGGCTGTACAGGTGCTGGGTGTGGCGCACCGCGTAGCGCTGGCCACCGGCCTTGAAGTCGCGGCGCCAGCCCAGCGCCGGGCCGATCGGGTGCACGTCGCTGCACAGCACCCAACCGCCGGGCCGGGTGACCCGGCGCAGTTCCGCCAGGGCCGGCGGCAGCTGCGGCAGGTGCCCCAGCGCCAGCGCGCACAGGCTGAGGTCGGCGCTGGCATCGGCCAGCGGCAAGGCCTCCAGGCGGCCTTCGCGCAGCGTGTAGCGGCCGGTATCGACGTCGCCCAGTTCCTGCGCGGCGCGCGTCAGCATCTGTGGCGACAGGTCCACGCCGGTGACGTGGCCGGCGCCACGCTGCAGCGCATGCAGCAGGTAGCGGCCGCTGCCGCAGCCGGCATCGAGCACGTGCTGGCCGCGCAACGACGACGGCAGCAAGGCCAGCATGGCGCGCTGCTCGGCCTGCATCACCGGGTTGTGCGCCTGCGCCGGGTAGCTGTCCGCCCACAGCGCATAGGCGGCCAGCGGATCGAGGGTCGGGATCGCGCTCATGCCGGGCATTCCTGCGACAGTTGTGTCGTGTGTGAACGCGGTGGCGCAACGTGAAGTTCCAGGCCCGGCTCCAGCGCGAGCAGCGTCGGGTCGGCCAGCTCCACTGCGAGCAGCTTGGGGGTCCCGTCCAGCGTCACCGGTACCGTGTCCACGCCGGCGGCAGCGAACCACGCGGCGAAATCTGGATCGGCGATCCGCGGCCGCCCGTCGCGCACCACCGCGCGCAATGCGCTGCGCGGCAGCCCGACCAGGCTGTTGGCAGGCGCCCCGCCACGGTCGGCGACGATCAGCAGATCGGCGTGTGCGCCCGGCGCCAGATGCCCGCGATCCGGCATGCGCAGGATGTCGGCCGCGGCGGTCGTGGCCAGGCGCAGTGCCTGGGTCGCGTCCAGCCCGTGGGTGGCAGCCAGGCGCAGATCCTCGAGCAGGTCGCGGCCGCCGCTGACCCGCGCATCGCTGCCCAGCGTCAGGCGCCCGGCCGCGCTCAGGCGCTGCGGATCGAGGGTGCGTCCGAGCAGGGTCAGGTTGCTGCTCGGGCACCACACCACCGCCGCGCCGCACGTGAGCACGCGGGCGACGTCGTCCGCGCCCAGGCCCACGCCGTGGATCAGCACCGTGTTGTCCGCCAGATAGCCGCGCCGCTCCAGCTCGGCGAGTTCGCCGGCGGCCACCGCGTCGGTACCTTCGGCCAGGTGGATCATCCACGGCCAGCCGGCGGCGGACGCCGCGGCGAAGCTCCGTGCCAGCGGCGGTCCGTAGTCGGGGCCGTGCAAGGTGTAGCTCCAGCCGAACTCGCGCAGCAGCGCCACCGGGAAGTCGGCCGCATCCAGCGCGGCATGCCAGGGATCGTGGTGGGCCACGCAGGTCACGCCGGCCAGCAGGTTCTTCAGCCCGCCATGGCGCAGCCGCAGCGACTTGGGCAGGGCCAGCGCGGCGGTCACCGCCGGCGTGCGGAAATGCGCGGCGAAGGCGTCGATCCAGGCATAGCTGTTGGCGAACGGCGCAGCCTGCGGCAGCGGCGGCACCGCATTGACGTGCAGATGCTCGTGGGCGTTGATCAAGCCGGGCAGCACCAACTGCCCGTGCAGATCGATGCGCAGCGCGGCCGGCGTGGCCGCCGCGGCGATCCGGCCGGCGCGCAGCGCCAGCGGCGCGTGCACCGCCCCACAGGCGTGCGCGACACGCGCACCCTCCAGGCAGAGGTCGATGGGGGCGGCAGACGCGGCCATGCTCAGCGCTTGCGCATCACGATCAGGAAGTGATCGCCCATGTCGCGCAGCAGCGGCCAGCCGCCGATGCGGTCGTCGAGGCGGCCGAGCGCCTCGCCCAGGCGCGGATGGCGCTGGTAGTGGTCGACCAGGTACGGCGGCGGCAGGCACAGGCTGAGCGCGCGGTACGACTCCAGCGCGAAGTGCGGCGCGAACGCGCGGTAGAACTCGCGTGGGAAGTAGTACCAGGTCCAGATCGTGTGCCCGTTCATGCCCACGGCGGTGGCGCCACGTGCGGCGCGCACGGCGGCACGGCGCAGGCGGCCGCGCAGCAGGTAGTGGCCCAGCTCCCACGGGCACAGGCGGCCGATCACCGAGAACACCAGGCGGCCGTCGCGGCGCAGCAGCCGTGCGCAGTGGCGCGCGACGTCGGGCAGGTCCGGCGCGCAGTTGAGCGGGCCGAAATTGGAGTACATGCCGTCGAACTCGCCGTCGAGCAGATCCAGTTGCTGGATGCCGACATGGGCCACGCTGAGCCGGCCGCGCAGACTGGGATCCTGCGCGCGGGCACGGGTGCGCTCCACCATCTGCGGCGACCAGTCGGTGGCCAGCACGCGGTAGCCGCGCTGGGCGAAGGCGTGCGCATCCAGGCCGGTGCCGCAGCCCAGATCGACCAGCCGCGAGCCGACCGGCAACTGCGTCGCCACCTTGTCCCACAGGGTGGTGCGCATGCGCTGGATCAGCGCGTTGTTGCCGCGCGGGCCGTCGTAATCGGCGGCCACGCTGTCGAAGGCGCGCTGCGTGTCCAGCAACCGCACCGGGTCCAGAGTGGTCGAGTGCGCCATTGCACCCGCCTTGCCATTCGCTGTCACCTGCACCTCTCCACTGCCCTGCCCTTGTCGGAATCCGCGCGCATCGAGCGCGCGGTACTGCAGGTAGGTGCGGCGGCAGCGCCGTTTGGTTGAATCGACGAGCTGCTGTTATGCGGCGGCGACGCTCGCCCCTGTCGGCCGCGCCTGCCGCCGGCGCAGCGCATTGCGCGCCACCGCGGCCAGCACGCCGCCGCCGAGCCCGGCCAGCAGCGCCGCCGCCAGCACCAGCACCGGGTTGGGAAACGCCGCGCGCGGCGGCACGTAGGTCTCCCAGGGCGCCGAGGTGTCGTAGGTGTAGCGCGTGCCGAGCCGGCCGAGCAGATCCTCGCGCTCGGCCTTGAGGCCGCGCAGGGTGGTGGTCTTCTCCGACAACAGCATGTTGCCGAGCAATTGCTGCTCGACGCTGCCGCGGCCTTCGCGTTGCTGCTGCAGCAGGCGCTCGCGCTCGGTCTGGGTCGCGGCGATGTCCGCGGCCAGCTCCTGCAGCCGCGCAGTGGCCTGCTGCAGCGGACCGGCCTGGATGCGCCGGTGCAGCGCCTGCAACTGCGCGATGGTGGCCGTGGCCAGTTGTCGCGCCTGCTGCGGCGATTGCGCGCGCAGGGTCAACTGGATCAGGTTGGCGTACGGGTCGGGATCCAGCTTCAGGCTGTCGCGGTACAGCGCGGCCTGGCGGCTGTCCAGGGCCACGCCGGCGCTATGCAGCACCTGTTCCTGGAACTGCCGGGTCTTGATCCGATCGATCACCCGCTGGAACGGCTCCAGCTTGGGGTCGCGCCCGGCCGGGGTCGGGCCGAATTCGCCGACCTGTACCCAGGCGGTGGCCTGCCACTGGCGGGTCGCGCCGTGCAGGAACAACGCCGCCAGCGCCAATGCCAGCAGCAGCGGCAGCAGGCACCAGCGCCATTCGCGCCGCAGGATCCGCCACAGGTCGAGCAGGTAGATTTCGTCTTGGGGCATGGCGGTGTCGGTCATGGCAGCGGGGATCTCGGGGAAACGGAAGGCAGGGCCGCGTCCGCGGCGGGCTCGCGGCGGTTCGGCAGCAAGGCGCTGCAGGCGTGCAGCAGCAGGCACAGCGCGACGAAGCCGGCATTGGTCCAGGTGAACGCCTGCGGCGCGAACGGCGACATCACGCAGGCGTAGGCGATGCGCAGGAACACCAGCAGGTTGAACAGCGCCACGCCGCGTCCGAGCAGACGCACGCTCCACAGCAGCGCCGCGTACAGCGCCAGCATCGCCACCAGCGCGGCACCGGGGCCGCCGGCCAGCAGGAACGGCAGGAACTCGGTGCCGACATTGATGTTCGGCGCATCCAGCGGGATGCCGGTCCCGGCCGTGGCGATGGAACCGCTGAGCGGCGCCAGTTGGTTGATCAGGAAACTGGCGTTGGCGTAGCCCTTGCTGAGCAGCGCGCCGAAGTTGTACGGGCCGGCGCCGATGTACAGCAGCAGCCACTTGATGCCCTGCGGTGCGGCCCGGTACAGCGCGCCGAACGGCAGCGCCACCGAATCCAGCGAGCCGGAACGCAGCGTGCCCAACAGCGAGAACGCGGCGGCGCCGGCGCACAGCAGCGCCAGTACCCGTTTCCAAGGCAGCGGCCGCGTCGGGTGGCGGCGCAGCAAGAGCAACAGGCCGACGCTGAACACTGCCGCGAACAGGCGGTTGCGGTCGATCACCAGCACCGGGAAGGCGAAGCCGGCCAGCAGCAGCGCATTGCGCACGCTGCGCTCGCGCGCACACAGCAGTCCGATCGGCGGCAGGATCCAGCACATGTTCGACACATGCCGCACGTGCGCTTGCAGCGGGCTCAGGTCGGCGTAGGCGGAGGGGTTGTGCAGCAACGGGATCGGGAACAGCAGCAGGTCCAGCACGCAGAACAGCCCCACCGCCGCGGCCAGGCCGAGCGCGACGAAGGCCTCGCGCGTGCCGGCGTACTCGCGCGACCGGAACGCCGCCAGCGGCGGCAGGCGGATGCCGAGCAGCGCATCCAGGCCCAGCGTCGCCAGCGCCACGGCGGCCAGCAGCGCGATGCCGGCAAGATAGCCCGGCGGCAGGTCGAAGGTGAGCAGGGTCAGCGCGCAGCTCAGCAGCAGCGGCAGGCCGAAATACGCCGACGGCAGGCGCAACAGCCTGCTCATGCGCGCTCGGCCAGCGTCGGTTGGCCGCCCTGGCGCAGCTGCGCCAACAGCGACAGCCACGCATGCGCCAGCAGGTGTCCGCCCAGCGCCAGCGGGTTGCGCCGCAGGAACGCGATCTTGGCGGCGATGTAGTGCGCCTGCGCATGCAGCAGGGTGCGGCAGGCCGGATCGAACAAGCGCGCGCGGCGCAGCGCCACCTGCCGCGACTCGGCCAGGTTGGCCAGGCGGCTGGGCAGATGCCGGGTGCGGCTGGCGTTGTGGTCGTGCACGCGGTAGGCGCAGACCGCCACGTCCAGGAAACCCAGCGCGTCGCGCGCGACCAGGCGCAGGAAGAAGTCCCAGTCCTCGATGCGCAGGCCCTCGTCCCATTCGGCGCCCGGCTGCAGCGCGCTGCGCCGGACCAGCGCCACCGCCCCGCTCACCGCCCAGTGCCGGATCACCGCGCGGCGGATGCCGGCCTCGCTCAGGTACAGGCGTTTGTCCACGCCGTGCAGGTCGCGCATGCTGCTCTGGTGCACGGTGCGGCCCTGGCTGTCGACCACGATGGCGTCGCCGATCACCGCGGCCTTGTGCGGATGCGCGCCCAGGTAGGCCACCTGTACGCCCAGCCCGCCAGGCAGCAGATAGTCGTCGCTGGCCCCCAGGCGCAGGAACTCGCCGCGCGCCATCGCCACCAGGTGGTTGAGCGTGGCGGCGATGCCGAGGTTCTCGCGCGGCCAGAAGCGCACGTGCAATCTGTCGCCGTGCTGCGCGATCCACTCGGCGATGCGCTCGGCGGTGCCGTCGCTGGAGCCGTCGTCGACGATCACCAGTTCCTTGTTCGGGTACGGGTCTTCCAGCACGCTGTCCAGGCAGCGCTGCACGAAGCGCGCGTGGTTGTAGGCCGGAATCAGCACCGACACCAGCGGCAGCGTCGTCGGGGTATACGTTGCGTCCATCAGCCCAGTCCTCGCAGGTAGCGGCGCGCCACCAGCATGTTGAACACCAGGTACAGCGCGTAGTTGCAGGCGAACGCGTAGACCGCGCCAATCAGGCCCATGCGCGCGGTGAACAGCACCACCAGGCCGAGGTAGCTGGCGGCGAACAGGCATTCGGAGAGCACGAACAGCCGCGTCATCGCCTTGGCCAGCATCAGGTAGGACAGCACGAAGGAGGCGATCTTGAGCACGTCGCCGAGCAGCTGCGGCGCGTACAGCGGCAGCGCGGCGGCGAAATCGGCGGAGAACAGCAGCCGGGTGATCCAGTCGCGGCACAGGTACACCGCCGCCGCGGCGAGGAGCACCGCCGGCAGCACATAGCGGTAGGCACCGCGCAGTTCCTGCCACAGCGCCTGCCGCGTATGCAACGCCGCCAGCTTGGGCAGGTAGTAGACGTTGATGGCGGTGGTGAAGAACAGCAGATAGGCATCGGACACGCGGCTCACCGCCTGCCAGTAACCGACCTGCTGCCAGCCGAACTGGCCGGCCAGATGATCGCGCACGCCGATGTTGACCAGCAGCGGCAGCAGCGCCGAGGCCAGGGTCATGACCGAGAAGCCGGCCAGTCGCCGCACCATCGCCGGATCGAAACGGATGCGCAGCATCTCGAGGCGGAAATACGGGCTGCGTCGCAGCGCCGGCACGCCGGCGCACAGCCAGGCCACCTGCCCCAGCACCAGGCCCAGCAGCGCCCCGGACAGGCCCATGCCGTGCGCCAGCGCGGCCACCAACAGCACGCTCAGCACCGCACCGGCGACCTGGACGAAGGCCAGCCGGCGCACGTCCATGAAGCCGTTGACCACCGCCAGGATGTAGTTGGCCAGCGCAATGCCGAGCTGCGCCACCGCCAGCACGCAGATCAGCGGCTGGTACTGCGCATCGCCGAGCAGGCGCTCGGCGATCAGGCGGCTGCACAGCAGCGCGGCCACGCCCATCGCGATCGCGGCGACGCAGGCGTAGCCGAGTGCGCTGCCGAGCAGCCGGGCCAGTGCCGGCGCATCGTCGCGGTACTCGGCCACGTACTTGACCACGCCGGCGCCGATGCCGCCGCCGGCCACCACTGCCAGCAACGACATCAGGCTGGTGAACTGGCCGAGCCGGGCGACCCCGGCCGGGCCGGCGTACACCGCCACCAGCTTCAGCACCAGCAACGCGGACAGCAGCTTGGCCGCAGTGGCCACGCCGCTGTACACGCCGCTGCGCAGCACGTTCATGCCGCCACATCCCCGAAACGCTGGCAGGCATCGATCACCTGCGCCACGGCCGCAGCGTCCAGCGTCGGGCCGATCGGCAGGCTCAACACCTCGGCACCCAAGCGCTCGCACAGCGGCAACTGCAGGGTGGCCAGTTCCGGATAGGCCGGCTGACGATGCGGCGGCGTCGGGTAATGCACCAGGCAGTGCACGCCCTGGGCCTGCAGATGCCGTTGCAGCGCGTCGCGCTGCGCGCAGCGCACCACGAACAGATGCCAGGCATGCGCGGCCGGGTCGGCCACCTGCGGCACGGCGATCTGCGGATGCGCGATGCCGTCGAGATAGCGCTGGGCGATCGCGCGGCGCGCGGCGATATCGGCATCCAGGTGGCGTAGCTTGACCCGCAACAGCGCCGCCTGCAGCTCGTCCAGGCGCGAGTTCACGCCCTGCACCAGATGCCGGTACTTGATGTCCGAGCCGTAGTTGCGCAAGACGCGTAGCTGCGCCGCAAGTTCGGCGTCGTCGGTGGTCACGGCGCCGCCGTCGCCCAACGCGCCCAGGTTCTTGCCGGGGAAGAAGCTGAAGCCGGCGGCATCGCCGAAGCTGCCCGCATGGCGGCCGTCGCGGCGCGCGCCGTGCGCCTGCGCGGCGTCCTCAAGCAGCAGCAACCCATGGCGCTCGGCGATGGCGCGGAGCGCGGCCATGTCCGCCAGCTGCCCGTACAGGTGCACCGCCAGGATCGCCCTGGTGCGTGGGCCGATTGCCCGCTCCACCTGCGCCGGATCCAGATTGAAGCTGGCCGCCTCCGGCTCCAGCGGCACCGGCCGCAGCCGGTTCTCGCTGATCGCCAGGAAGCTGGCGATGAAGGTGTTGCCCGGCACCAGCACCTCGTCGCCTTCGTGCAGCCGGCCCAGCGCACGGTAGCCACGCAGGATCAGGGTCAGCGCGTCCATGCCGTTGCCGACGCCGATGGCGTGAGCGGTGCCGCAGTAGGCGGCGAACTCGCGCTCGAACGCCTCCAGCTCCTCGCCGAGCACATACCAGCCCGAATCGATCACCCGTGCCGCTGCGGCCTTGAGCTCATCGGCATAGCGTGCATTGCTTGCCCGCAGATCCAGGAACGGCACGCTGGCCGGCGGCAGGCTCATTGCAACTCCCAACGGTAGAAATCGTGAACCAACGCGCGCGCGCCGAAGCGCTCCTTCTGCTCGACCAGGCCGGCATTGAGCACCTGGCCCTGCTGCTCGGTGGAAATGCCCAGGCTGAGGAAGTCGCGCTGCGCGTAGACCTGCTCGATCAGCTCGGCCAGCAGCAGGCTCAGCGCATCGGTGCGGCGGCCCTGCTCCGAGCAGGCCAGGTATTGGGTGTGGACGACGTGGCCGAAGTCGTACACCAGCGTGCCGGCCAGCAGGTCGCCGCCGTCGCGGACTTCATACGGCACGATCTGCGCCGGGAAGCGCGCGCACAGCAGGCGCAGTTCGTCCAGGCTGTGGGTCGGACGCGCGTCGTGGCGTTGCAGGACCTCGCCCAGCAGCGCATGCAGCGGCGCCGGGTCGTCCACACGCTGCACGCGCAGCCCGGCGCGGCGCGCCTTGGCCACCGAGCGCTTGCGTGCGGCAGCGAAGCGCGGCGGCACGCGCAGCGGCACCGCCGAGGACAGGTCGCGACGGTAGAGGCGCGCATCCAACCGATGCAGCGCGTACAGATCCTCCTCCGCCGGACTGCGGTGGAACAGATGCGGCACCGCCTTGTACAGCAGTATGCGCACGCCGGCGTCGCGGTAATGCGCCGCGATGCGCTCGAACACTTCCAGCGTGGCCGTCGCGCGCAGCGCGTGGGTCGACAGCAGACCGGCATAGCTGAGTCCGGCATGGCTGGTCACCACGTCGCCGTCGCGGTTGGCCGGGAACACCGCCAGCGGCGTGCCGGCGTCCTCGACCAGCAAGGAGGCATCGACGAAGCGCGCCGCGTGATAGTCCATGTAGCCGCGCCGGTGCAGCAGATTGCCGTTGCGCGAGGCCTCCACCACGGCATCCCACAGCGGTGCGTCGGCCGCGGTGTAGGCCCTAACCGACAGCATCGGCGTCCTCCCACACCATGCCGGCGGGCAGTTGCGCCTCGGCCACGCCGAAGCCGTCGCGGCCCATGTCGTTGCCGTTGTAGAACAGCAACAGCCGCTCGTCGTGGCGGAGCAGCGCCGGGTAGCACAGCGTGCGCGCATCCCAGCCCTCGGCCGACAGCGGCAGGCCCAGCACCGTGTCGCAGCGCTGCCAGTGGCGGCCGTCGTCGCTGACGGCCATGCCTGGCAGATAGGCACCATCGCGGCTGCCGTGGGTGAAGTACATCAGATAGCGGCCATCGTGCCGGTACACCCGCGGGCGGCCGATACGGTATTCGTCGCCTTGCGGTTGCAGGCAGACGGTGTCCTGCCGCGGGACCGCCTGCAGGTCGTCGGTCTCCACGCAGCGGATGTGGTAGCGCGGATACGGCATGCCGCCGAGCCATTCCCAGTCGTCGCCCACCGCGTACCAGAGCTGCCAGCGGCCAGCGCGATAGCGCGCCGAATGCACCGCGGCGATGGTGCTGCGGCCCGGCGCGCGGTCCAGCAGCGGCGTGTCCTGGCGGCGCTGGAACGTGTCGCCGCCGTCGGTGGACACCGCCAGGCCGGTGAAGGCCAGGAACTTGGCCTTCGCCACCTGCTGGAAGCCGACGTAGAACATGTAGAGA
Source organism: Xanthomonas sp. LF07-6 (assembly GCF_034105445.1). Lineage (NCBI taxonomy): Bacteria > Pseudomonadati > Pseudomonadota > Gammaproteobacteria > Lysobacterales > Lysobacteraceae > Xanthomonas > Xanthomonas sp. LF07-6. The sequence continues at coordinate 61,537 of NZ_JAXGGI010000016.1, read as the reverse complement.
CCGTCCGGCCCGTGCACCACGTCGCCGAGGATCATGCCGTTGTCGTCGAAACAGCCGGCGCGGCCGATGTCCAGCACTGGGGCTGCGCTGACGCCCAGCACCCGGGTCGGATCGTCGGCGCGCACGTCGACGTAGCCGATGCGGCTGACCCCAGCGTCGTCGCGAAAGCCGGCGTAGATGCGCAGACGCTCGGCATCCAGGCGCAGCGGCGTGGGCGTCAGCGCCGAATGCCGCATCCAGCCGCCGACGCCATCGCGTGCGGTGTCGAAGACAAGACCGCGTTTGTGCCAGGCGAACATGTGCCTCACAGGTCCACGTCGAAGCTGGACTTGCCGGCCACCGCCCGCGCCGGCGCACCGACGTAGACGCGTCCCGGCTCGGTGTCGCGGGTCAGCAGCGCGCCGGCGCCGATCACGTTGTCGGCGGCCACCTTGACCCGGTCGCTCAGCGTGGCGTTGACCCCGACGAAGCTGCCCGCGCCGATCTCGCAGTAGCCGGAAATCACCGCATGCGAGGCCACGAACACGTGGTCATGGATCACCGTGCGGTGGCCGACGTGGTTGCCGCTCCACAGGATGCAGTTGGCGCCGATGCGGGTGAACGGCTGCAGCACGTTGTGCTCGAACACGAAGCAGTGCTCGCCCAGTTCCACGTTGCGCCAGACGAAGGCCTGCGAACTGACGTAGCTGGCCATGCGGTAGCCGCGGCGCTTGGCGTCCAGGTAGAAGCGCGTGCGCAATCGGTTGAGGCCGCTGGCGGGAATCGCCACGAACACCTCCACCTGCGACGGCGGATAGCGTTGCTCGAGTTCCTCGTAGGCCACCACCGGCAGGCCGGCCAGGGTCGGCGTGGACAGGTAGTCGCGCTCCACGCTGAAGGCCAGCACGGCGTAGTCGCTGTCGTGGGTGAAGTATTCGCAGGCGATCTGCGCCAGTTCGCCGGCGCCGACGATGACCAGGGGACGTGCCATGGCTTCAGGCCTCCTGGCGGCGCAGGCCCGCGGCTTCGCGCAGGAACTCGTCGTAGTCGAAGATGTAGTCGGTGGGATCGTAGGCCTGGTCGGCGAGCACCATCAGCACGCAGTCTTCGCTGAAGTCGTAGAGATCGCGCCAGACCATGCTGCCGAGCAGCAGGCCCTGCCGCGGATCGTCCAGCACCACCTGCATCGGTCCACTGCCGTCGTCGAGCAGGAACGACACCGAACCGTGCAGCGCCACCGCCAACTGGTTGAGATGGCGGTGCGCATGCTGGCCGCGATGCACGCCGTTGCGGGTGGCGAACAGGTAGTACACGCGGCGGATGTCGAAAGGCACGTCGCGCTGTTGTTCCAGCGCCACGAGCTGCCCGCGCGCATCGCCGTGCGTCCGCAACTGGATTCGTTCGATTGCCATCAGAGTGCCCGACCGGGCTCCACATCGGAGTGTCCAGGCTGAGTGCCCTCGGTCTGCGGAAAGGTTGCGCGAGGCCGACGCGCCGCGCGACGCAACCTTTCGCCGCAGCGCCGGCACCCATCGACGACCACCGCTGCCGCGATGCCCCGCCGGCATCGGGCTGCGCCCACTTCGTTGCCCCAAGGACACCGCGTACCGCCATGACCTCGCCCACGCCGGCCGCTCCGAAACCCCCTGTGTCCCCTGCCGCCGCGCCGGCCGCCTTGCCGCGGCCGATGGTGTGGCTGCACTGGCTCACCGTGCTGTGCCTGGTGCTGGCGGCGGGGCTGATCCTGCTGCGCGAAGAGGTCGAAGGCCGCATGTGGCGGCAGTGGCTGCTGGAAGGCCACCGCCACTTCGGCCTGTTCGTGCTCGGCCTGTTCTGCGTACGCGTCTTGGTGCGCATGCGCCTTGGCAAGCGCCACGACCCGGAGGCCGGTTCGGCGCTGATGCGCCTGCTGGCCGGCGCCACCCACGTGGTGATGTACGCGCTGCTGCTGACCCTGCCGGTGCTGGGCTGGGCGCTGAGCCAATCGATGGGCAAGCCGGTGCATCTGTTCGGCGCGACGCTGCCGGAGCTGGTCGCGCCCGATCCCGATCTCGCCGACACCCTGGGCGCCTGGCACGTGGACGCGGCCTGGCTGCTGCTCGGCCTGATCCTGCTGCATATCGGCGCGGCGCTGTGGCACCACCTCGTCCGCCGCGACGCGGTGCTGCAACGGATGCTGCCGTTCCTGCGCCGCCGCTGAGCCGCGTCTTCCTTCCCCGTTTGCGTCCGTCGCCGCCCCCACCCGCCCGCCAAAGGACTTTCCGCATGCACCAGGCCCCGTCGTCCCCCTCCACCTTCTCCCGCAGCGACAGGACGCGCGGCGCCGAGCAGGCGCTGCTGTGGTCGGCGCTCGGTTCGCTGCTGCTGGTGCTGAGCCCGCGCGCGGCCGCGGTGCCGGCATTCGCGCGGCAGACCGGCTCGTCCTGCGCCGACTGCCACATCGGCGCCTACGGCCCGGCGCTGACTCCGTACGGCATGCGCTTCAAGCTCGGCGGCTACACCGACAGCGACGGCAACGGCACCAAGATCCCGGTCTCCGCACAGCTCACCGCCACCCGCAGCGTGCCGGCGCGCGGCGAGAGCCGCACCCGCTTCAGCGAAGCCGACCTGTACCTGGCCGGACGCATCACCGACAACGTCGGCGGCTACGTCAAGGTCGCCAGGACCAACAACGGCAAGAACGACTACACCACGCGCCTGGACAACGTGGACCTGCGCGCGGTGGTCAAGAGCTTCCAGCTCGGCGGCAAGGACACCCTGCTCGGCGTCAGCGTCAACAACAATCCCGGCAGCCAGGATCCGATCGGCATGCTGCCCAACGCCTCCGGCCTGGGTCCGGCCTCGGCCTATGCCAGTTCGACCACCCTGCTCAACCAGTCGTCGCTGTCCAACCGGGTGATCGGCACCAGCGTCTACGGCCTGTACGACCGCAACTGGTACGGCGAGGTCGGCACCTACACCGCCCTGCCGGTGTCGACCCAGGACGATCTCGGCTACGCCATCGGCGGCGATCCCGGCAAGCTCAGCGACACCGGCTACCTGCGCCTGAGCTACATGAAGGACCTCAAGCGGCAGTTCTTCTCCGCCGGCGTGGTCGCGCTGACCACGCGCCGGCAGCTGCCGCGCAGCACCGGCCCGCGCGACGACTTCACCGACCTCGGCTACGACCTCAACTACCAGTTCCTGGGCACCCGCGAGCACATCCTCAAGCTCGGCTACCTCAACATCTACGAGCGCCGCCGCTACGGCAGCGCGTTGATCGACCCGACCAACCCGGCCCTGGCAGGCCCGCGCCGGGCCAGCGTGCGCGACCAGTCGATCAGCCTCAACTACACCTACAAGCAGAGCTACAGCCTGCTGCTGGCGCACTTCATCAACACCGGCTCGGACGATCCGTTCCGCTACCGCCCCTACGGCGCGCCGGACACCACCAGCAACCTGATCAGCGCCTCGTGGGCACCGTTCGGCAAGGACGACAGTTACTCGTCGATCTCCAACCTGCGCCTGTCCGCGACCTGGTTCCGTTTCAGCAAGTTCAACGGCAGCACCGGCAACGTGTTCGGGGCCACCCCGGTCACCCGCCCGCGCGACCTCAACCAGTTCGCGCTGAGCCTGAGCCTCGCTTTCTGATTCCCCCGCACGGAGCTTCCCCCATGAAACGCACCCATGCCCTCTCCCTGTGCACCCTGCTGGCCGGCCTGCTGCCGCTGGCCGCCGTGGTGGCGCCGTCCGCCCAGGCCGCCGGCGGCATGCCGGGCGCCGGCGTGTTCGCCAGCGAATGCGCCGAATGCCACAGCGCCGCGCCGGCCAAGAACAAGAAGGGCCCGACCCTGTTCGGCGTGGCCGGGCGCCGCGCCGGCAGCGTGCCGGACTACGCCTACTCCGACGCGATGAAGCAGAGCCAGTGGACCTGGAGCGACGACAAGCTGCGCAGCTACCTCTCGCAACCGGCGTCCAAGGCGCTGCCCGGCGGCAAGATGAAGTACGACGGCCTGGACGATGCCAAGCAGTTGCAGGACCTGATCGCCTACCTGCACAGCCTGCATTGAACTCGCTGCCCGATCCGGTCATATTCGGCGCCCGACGGGCCGGCCAGCGTGCCGCGCCCGTGCCCGATTCCTGACCTGCGAGCATCGAGTCACCGTGCGTTTTTTGCCTGCCGTCCGCGGTGCCTCGTCCCGGCCACCCGCCGTCGCCCAGCGTTGCAGGACGGGTACCGCGGCCCGGCGGTCAGTGCATCCGTGCGCCGGCGCGACGCTGGCCCTGGCGCTGGCCGCCCTGCACGCCCCGGCGGCGACGGCCGGCGACATCGGCGGCGCCGCCGGGATCAGCTCGCAACTGGTCGACCGCGGCATCGCCGTGACCCGCGCTACCCCGACCCTGCAGGGCGCGCTGTTCTGGCTGCCGGCGCCGGGCTGGTCGCTGAGCGGCTCGGCCAGCGTGGCGCTGGACGCGCCGGGCACGGTGCTGATGAGCAGCGTCGGCCTGTCGCGCAGTTGGACCGTGTCCGACAGCTGGCAACTGCAGGCGGAGGCGCTGCTGTACCGCTACCCCGGCGCGCGCGCCAACCGCCTGTTCAACCGCGACGAGGTCAGCCTGGGCTGGAGCTACCGCGACCGCCTGAGCCTGTCGCTGGCCGCCTTCCGCATGCCCGACAGCGGCCTGCAGCAGCGCTGGTACGGGGCGCTGGACCTGACCGCGCACCAGCCACTGACCGGCCCGCTGTCGCTGTCGGCCGGGGTCGGCGTCAGCCAGGCACCGCCGACCCTGTACGGACTGGAGTACACGGCGCACTATCGCTACGGCCACGCCGGGCTGATCTGGAACGCCGGGCGCTGGAGCCTGGAGGTGGACCGTGTGTTCAGCAACGCCCGCACCGGCTATGCCGACCGCGGCCTGTGGCCGTGGGTGGCCAGCGTCTCCCGCAGCTTCTGAGGCGAGCGCAACCTTTCCGTGCCGCCCCGGCACATACCGGTGCCCGTTGCCACACCTGCCCCCATGAACGACACCGACCTGCTCGGCGATGCCACCGACCGCATGCTGCTCCGGCGCATGGCCGCCAGCGACCGCGAGGCGCTGACCCGCCTGTACCGCGCCTACCACGGGCGCCTGTGCCGGTTCCTGTCGCGGCTGACCCGGCGCCCGGACATCATCGAGGAAGCGATCAACGACTGCTTCTGGATCGTCTGGCAGAAGGCCGGCGACTTCCGCGGCGATTCGCAGGTCTCGACCTGGATCATGGGCATCGCCTACCGCTGCGGGCTCAAGGCGATCCGCCACCACAGCGACGACGCCATCGACGACGGCGTGGCCGCCGAGGACCGCGCCGCGGCGGCCGACCCGGACGAGGACCGCGAGCTGCGCGACTGGCTGGGCAAGGGCCTGGAACGCCTGTCGGCCGACCAGCGCCTGGTGGTGGAACTGGTCTACGGCCTCGGCCACAAGCTGGAAGAGGTCGCCGCGATCATGCAGTGTCCGGTGGGCACCATCAAAGCCCGGTTGTTCCATGCCCGGGTCAAACTTCGCAACGTGTTGCCGGGATTGGCCGGCGATGCGTCCACGCTGACGGAGAGCGCGTGATGAAAACGGGCTTCAACGAGCCGGGCAACGAGTGCGCGCATGCCTGGGACCTGATGCCGTGGGTGCTGCAGGGCAGCGCCACGGAAGCCGAAAACGAGTGGCTGGTCGCGCATCTGGCCAAGTGCCGGCACTGCAGCGCCGAGTTCGCCCAGCAGAGCCGCCTGCGCATGGCCATGACCCTGCCCAGCGACGTGCCGGTGGACGCCGAAGCCGGGCTGCAGCGCCTGCTGCAGCGCCTGGACGCGCCGGTTCCGCAGGCGCCGCCGCAGCGCAGCCGCGCCAGCTGGACCACGCGGGCGCTGGTCGCCGCCGCGCTGCTGCAGGCGGTGGGCCTGGGCGTGCTGGGCATGCGCCTGTCCGCCGAGCACGAACGCAGCACCGCCTACCGCACCCTCAGCGATGCCGCGCAGCCGCTGGCGGCCGACGCGATCCGGGTGGTGCCGGACGCGCGCATGACCCTGGCCGACTGGGACGCGCTGTTGCGCAAGCTGCAGCTGCGGGTGATCGGCGGCCCCAACGCCGCCGGCGCCTACACCGTGGTGCCGATCCAGGCCGGGTCGCCGGCGCAGCCGCAGCGCAGCGTGCAGCAGTTGCGCGCCACCGCCGGCATCCGCCTGGCGGAGCCGATCGCCGCGCCATGAAGCTGCGTCTCGCCAGCCTGCTCCTCGCCTGCCTGGGCCTGGGCGCCTGCGCCCATGCCGCGCCGGCGGCCGTCGCCGATCCGGCGCCTGCCACGGACGCCAAGGCGCCCAGCCTGGATCCGTCGCCGGCGCTGGACAGCCAGCGCCAGATCGTCCTCGCCGTGGCCAACCCGATGGCCGCGCCGAGCCGCCACGCCGGCTCCAACCTGCTCGGCTACGCCTCCGCCCGCTACTACGGCGCCGGCACCCAGGCGGTCGCCACCCTGGACGCGCTGAACAAGCGCTACGGCCTGCGCCAGGTCGCCGGCTGGCCGATCAAGGCGCTGGGGCTGTACTGCGTGGTGCTGGAGCCGGCGCCGGGCAGCGACCGCGCCGCGCTGCTGGCGCAACTGGCCAAGGACGACCGGGTGGCGCTGTCGCAGCCGCTGCAGGACTTCGGCACCTATTCGACCGACAGCCAGGCTGCGGCCGCACCGGCGCAGCCGCTGCGCTACAACGATCCCTACGTGGACATGCAGCGCGGCTTCGCCGCGACCAACGCGGCCACCGCGCAGGCGCTGAGCCAGGGCCAGGGCGTGGACGTGGCGATCGTCGACACCGGCGTGGACACCGCGCACCCGGACCTGCGCGGGCGCCTGCGCAACACCCGCGACCTGGTCGCCGCCGACCCGGGCGCGTTCAACCGCGACCACCACGGCACCGAGGTCGCCGGCATCATCGCCGCCGGCAGCAACAACCACCTGGGCATCGTCGGCATCGCGCCGAAGGCGATGCTCGACGTGTACAAGGCCTGCTGGTATCCGCAGCGCCCCGGCGCCGGCGCCGGCTGCAACTCCTTCACCCTGGCCAAGGCGCTGGCAGCGATCGGCGACACCCGCACCCGCATCGTCAATCTCAGCCTCGGCGGCCCGGCCGACCCACTCCTGCGCAAGCTGCTGGAACAGTTGCTGCGCGAGGGCCGCATCGTGGTCGCGGCGATGCCGCCCAACGGCCGCCTGGACGGGTTTCCCGACGGCATTCCCGGGGTGATCGTGGTGCGCAGCAGCGCCGCCGCCCCGGCGCCGGCGGGCGTGCTCAGCGCGCCGGGCGAGGACATCCTCACCACCCAGCCCAACGGCGGCTACGACTTCACTTCCGGCTCGTCGATGGCCACTGCCCACGTCAGCGGCGTGGTCGCGCTATTGCTGGCGCTGGCGCCGCAACTGGATGCGCGCAGCGTGCACGAGCTGCTGCTGCGCACCAGCCGCACGCGCGACGGCCTATTGCAGGTCGACGCCGCCGCCGCGGTACAGGCGTTGCCGCGCAGCGCTCCCCTCGCCCGCTGAAGGCCCCCATGCGTTCCTGGATTCCGCTCTGGTTGCACCGGCTCGGCGCGCCGCCGACCTTCTACCGCGTGGCCGGCGCGGTGCGCCCGTGGAGTCTGGCCGCGGCCGTGCTGCTCGGCGCCGTGGCCTGTTACGGCGGGCTGGTGCTGGCGCCGCCGGATTACCAGCAGCATGACGCCTACCGCATCATGTTCGTGCACGTGCCGTGCGCGTGGATGAGCCTGTTCGTCTACGCCGCGATGGGCCTGGCCGGCCTGGTCGCGCTGGTGTGGCGGGTGAAACTGGCGGAAATCGCCTGCATGGCCTCGGCGCCGATCGGCGCGGCCTTCACCTTCGTCACCCTGTGCACCGGCTCGCTGTGGGGCCGGCCGATGTGGGGCACCTGGTGGACCTGGGACGCGCGGCTGACCTCGGAACTGGTGCTGCTGTTCCTGTACCTGGGCGTGATCGGCCTGCACCGTGCCATCGACGATCCGCGCCAGGGCGCGCGCGCCGCCGCGCTGCTGGCGCTGGTCGGACTGATCAACCTGCCGATCGTGCATTACTCGGTGGTGTGGTGGAACACCCTGCACCAGGGCTCCACGGTGCGCGTGCTCGGCCCGTCGACGATGCCGCTGTCGATGCTATGGCCGCTGCTGACCGGCGTGGTCGCCAGCAAGTGCTACTACGTCGCCAGCCTGTGCGGGCGCATGCGCAGCGACCTGCTGGCGCTGGAGCGCGGCAAGGCCTGGGTGCGTGCGATCGCGCTGCAGGCCGCGCCGGTGCCGGCGACGCCCGCCGATGTCGTGCCGCTGCCCGCGGAACACGCGGCATGAACGCGTTCTGGGCGATGGGCGGCTACGCCGTCTACGTATGGAGCGCGTACGCGCTGGCCTTGCTGGTGCTGATTCTGGACAGCCTGCTGCCGCGCCGCCGCCAGCGCCGCCTGCTCGCCGACATCCGTGCGCAAGTGGCGCGCGAACAGGCACGCCGTGCCCGCGGCAACGTTGCGACCAATGGAGCGCACGATGCATCCCACCCGTAAGCGCCGCCTGCTGCTGGTGCTGCTGTTGCTCGGCGCCGCGGCGCTGGCCACCGGCCTGTTCGTGCTGGCCCTGCAGCACAACGTCAGCTACCTGTTCACGCCCAGCCAGGTGCAGGCCGGCGCGGCCCGGGACTACCGGGTGTTCCGGCTCGGCGGCATGGTCAAGGCCGGCTCGATCACGCGCAGCGCCGATGCGCTGCAGGTGCAGTTCACCGTGATCGACAAGGCCGGTGCCACCGCGGTCGCCTACACCGGCATCCTGCCCGACCTGTTCCGCGACAACCAGGCGGTGATCGCCACCGGCTCGATGCAGGGTGCGCGCTTCGTCGCCACCGAGGTGCTGGCCAAGCACGACGAGACCTACATGCCGCAGGAACTGAAGGACGCGATGGCGCAGGCGCATGCCGATCGCGCCCACGTCGGCAACACCGCGGCGGCCGCTGCAGCGACGGCACGGCCATGAGGCCGATCGCGCCCCACCGCGCCGGGAACGACGCGCGATGAGCGCCGAACTCGGCCAGTGCGCGCTGATCCTGGCCCTGCTGCTGGCATTGGTGCAGGCCGTATTGCCGCTGCTCGGCGCCTGGCGCGACCAGCGCGCCTGGATGGCGGTGGCGCGGCCGGCCGCCTACGCCCAGGCCGGCTTCGCCTGGCTGGCCTTCGGCCTGCTCGGCTACGTGTTGCTGCAACTGGATTTCTCGGTGCGCTATGTCGCTGCCAACGCCAACCTGTCGCAACCCTGGTACTACCGGCTGGCCGCGGTGTGGGGCGCGCACGAAGGCTCGCTGCTGCTGTGGATCGCCATCCTCAACCTGTGGACGGTGGCGCTGGCACGCAGCGGCCGGCATCTGCCCGAGGCCTTCGCCGCGCGCGTGCTCGGCGTGCTCGGGCTGATCTCCAGCGGCTTCCTGGCCTTCGTCCTGTTCACCTCCAACCCGTTCGTACGGCTGTCGCCGATGCCGCGCGACGGCAGCGAGCTCAATCCGGTGCTGCAGGATCCGGGCATGGTGCTGCATCCGCCGGTGCTGTACACCGGCTACGTCGGCTTCTCGGTGGCCTTCGCCTTCGCCATCGCCGCCCTGCTCGGCGGCGAGCAACAGCAGGCCTGGGTGCGCTGGGCGCGGCCATGGACCAATGTCGCCTGGGGCTTTCTCAGCGCCGGCATCGTTGCCGGCAGCTGGTGGGCCTATGCCGAGCTGGGCTGGGGCGGCTGGTGGTTCTGGGACCCGGTGGAGAACGCCAGCTTCATGCCGTGGCTGGTCGGCGCCGCGCTGATCCACACCCAGGCGGTCACCGAGAAACGCGGCGCGCTCGGCGCCTGGACCCTGCTGCTGTCGATCCTGGCGTTCTCGCTGTCGCTGCTGGGCACCTTCCTGGTGCGCTCGGGCGTGCTGACTTCGGTGCACGCCTTCGCCGCCGACCCGCGTCGCGGCCTGTACATCCTCGGCTTCCTGGTGCTGGTGGTCGGCGGCTCGCTGCTGCTGTACGCGCTGCGTGCGCCGCGCCTGGCCGCAGGCAAGCCGTTCGCCGCGCTGTCGCGGGAGACCGCGATCCTGGTCGGCAATCTGATGCTCAGCGTGGCCGCGGCGATGGTGCTGCTGGGCACGCTGTTCCCGCTGCTCGGCGATGCGCTGCGGCTGGGCAAGATCTCGGTCGGGCCGCCCTACTTCGGCCTGCTGTTCCCGCTGCTGATGCTGCCGGTGGTGCTGCTGTTGCCGTTCGGTCCCTACCTGCGCTGGGGCCGCACCGAACCTGGCGCACTGCGCGCGGTGGCCGCGCGCGCCGGGCTGGCCGCACTGGCCTGCGCGCTGCTGGCGTGGCTGTTGAGCGCGGGCACGCTGCGCGCGGTGGCCGGCGTCGCCGCCGCGGCCTGGGTCGGCGTCGGCACCGCCCTGTATGCGCTGACCCGCTGGCGCAGCGCCCCGCGCGGCCGGCGCTTTCCCGCCGAACTGGCCGGCATGCTGCTGGCGCATGCCGGGGTCGCGGTGTTCATGGCCGGTGTGCTGTTGTCGGAAAGCCTGTCGGTGGAACGCGATGTGCGCTTGGATCCCGGCCAGAGCGCGCAGATCGGCGCGCACAGCTTTCGCTTCGATGGCGTGCGCCTGGTCGATGGCCCCAACTGGAAGGCCGAGCAAGGCACGGTGAGCGTGCTGCGCGACGGCGCCGTAGTGGCGGTGCTGCATCCGCAGAAGCGCCTGTACAGCAGCGAGCGGATCCAGACCGAGGCGGCGATCGACGCCGGCGTGCTGCGCGACCTGTACGTCGCCCTGGGCGAGCCGGTCGACGACCAGCACATCGAGTACGGCTGGACCCTGCGCCTGTACGACAAGCCGTTCATCCGCTGGATCTGGGCCGGCGGCCTGCTGATGATGCTCGGTGGCTTCGTCAGCGCCGGCGCGCGCCGCTTGCGTGCGCAGCCGGCCGCGGACAACCCCGCCACGCCGGCCGCGCTCGCCGGAGCCGTACCATGAGCCGGTTGCTGCCGCTGGCCGCGTTCGTGCTGCTGGCCGCGTTGTTCGGGTTCGGCCTGTGGTGGAGCCGCAGCCACGATCCGCGCGAGGTCCCTTCGCCGCTGCTGGGCAAGCCGGTGCCGGCATTCGCGTTGCCGCGCCTGGACCGCCCGGACCTGCGCAGCGGCAGCCAGGAACTGCGCGGCCGCCCGTATCTGCTCAACGTGTTCGGCAGTTGGTGCATGGCCTGCAGCGAGGAGCATCCGCTGCTGATGGCGCAGGCCCGGCAACTGGGTGTGCCCCTGGTCGGCTACGCCTACCGCGACGCGCCGCACGACACCGGCGACTGGCTGGCGCAGCGCGGCAATCCGTATGCGCTGGTGCTGGTGGACGCCGATGGCCAGCAGGCGATCGACCTGGGTGTGTACGGCGCGCCTGAGACCTTCCTGATCGATCCCGAAGGCGTGGTCCGCTACAAGCACGTCGGCGTACTGACGCCGCAGGTGCTGGCAGACGAACTGCGTCCGGCGATTGCCGCGCTCAAGGGAGCACGTCGATGAGCGTGCTGGTCGCACGGACGCGCAGGCGCACGCCGTGGTGGCGGCTGTTGGTGCTGCTGTGGCTATTGGGCGGTGCATTGCCGGCCTTCGCCCAGGCAGTGGACCCACTCCCGTTCAAGGACCGCGCGCAGGAACAACGCTTCCAGCACCTGACCGCGCAGTTGCGCTGCCTGGTGTGCCAGAACGAGAACCTGGCCGACTCCGACGCGACGCTGGCGCGCGACCTGCGCCATCAGGTGTTCGCGCAACTGCAGGCCGGGCGCAGCGATGCGCAGATCAAGCAGTACATGGTCGATCGCTACTCCGCCTTCGTGCTGTACGACCCGCCGCTGGCGCCGGGCACCTGGCTGCTGTGGTTCGGGCCGGCACTGTTGCTGCTGGGCGGCGCCACGATAATGCTGGCGACGCTGCGGCAACGCCGCCGCGCCCTTGGCGCCGTCACGACGGAAGCGGAGGACGCCTGGTGACGCCCGGCTTTCTGCTCGCCGCCGCCGCGATGCTCGGCATTGCCCTGTTCGCGGTGTTGCGCCCGTTGCTCGTCCAGCGTTCCGGCGCAGGTCGGCAACGCGGCGTCGCGCTGCTGCTTGCGCTGCTGCTGCCGTTGCTGGGCGCCGGCCTGTACTGGCGGATCGGCACACCCGCGGCCCTGGCCGGCGTCCCGCTGCAACCGCTGCCGCCGCCCGCGCCGGACCAGACCGCGCAACTGCTGCAAGGCTGGCTGCAGCAGGCCTGGGATGCGCAACAGGCGCAGCACCCGCACGAAGCGCAGCAGGCCTATGCGCAGGCGCTGCGGGTCGCCCCGGACAACGTCGAGGCCCTGCTCGGCTGGGCCGAGACCGACATGGCGCAACGCGCCGATCTCACGGTGGGCAGCGCCGCACGCGCCATGCTCGACCGGGTGCTGGCGCAGCAGCCGGACAATCAGCGCGCGTTATGGATGCACGGCATCGCCGCCTTCCAGCAGCAGCGCTATGCCGATGCGGCCGGCGACTGGCACCATCTGTCTACCTTGCTGCCGGCGTCGTCGCCACTGCGCGAGGCGGTGACGCAGAAGATCGCCGCTGCAGAAGCGATGGTCACCACGCCCGTCCCAGCGGCTAGCACCGAGCCGCGTTGAAATCGTCGCATCGACCGAATGGACGCCGGCGGTCCGTTCAAACGAAATAGTCCAGGGTCTGCTTCAACGTGTCCGCCGTGAACGGCCTGACGAGGTACGCGCTCACTCCGGCCTCGCGGATTGAGATAATTTTCTCGCTGCGATCGTCCATTACTAGCATCACGAACGGCGTGTCTTTCAGTCCTGCGTCGTAGCGAACCCACTGCAACAACTCTAGGCCGCTCATCGGCTCCGTATTTGCGTCGGCAATGACCAAATCAATCCGTTGCGCGCGCATTGCCGCCAGCGCTGCCTCGCCATCGTTCACTTCCACCACGTCCTCGTAGCCGAGCTGGCGCAATAGATGGCGAGTGATGCGCCGCATCGTTCGGTTTTCATCGACTATCAAAATCTTCATGACATGCACCCGTTTGGTAAATGGCGTTGTCGATGGTGCAGAAGTCCGGCGGACACCGCCACCGTCAACTGGCTGGTCGCCCGTGCATATGCGCCGCACGTGCGCATCAGCGAGGCGCGATCACGGGACACGCAACGATGCATCCCTGCCCGGCGGCGTACCGCGACCTCTGTGTTGCCGCATTCGCTACCGGGACGGTGTTCACTCCACATTTGCGCCGCAATAATAAGAATGAGTATCATTAACCAACTGCCATCCACCACCGTCGCCACGCGCTGCCTCGCTGCCCAGCCGGTGCCTTTACCACGGGCCTGCATGTCTTCTTCCACTTCGCTTCGCGATCTTGACGCTTCGGCCAAGCCGCCAGGGCGCACCTGGCCGCCCTGGCTGAGCGTGCTGGCGCGGACCCTGGCCGCGATCGTCGGCGGCTATGCGCTGGCCGCGGCCACCTCCGTGCTGCTGCCATTGCTCTGGCCATCGGTGCGTGCGCAGGCGGTGTTGAGCGGCATGATGCTGGGCATCCTGGTCTGCGCCTGCACCGCGCTGTGGGCGTTCGCCGCGCGCAGCGCCGGGCGCGCCTGGCTGGGCATCGCCGCGCTGCTGGCGCCGATGGCGCTGGCCATCGCCTGGCTGCAGCAGCACGCGCCATGAAGCAGGGATTCCGCCAATCGATGGCCTGGCTGCACACCTGGAGCGGCCTGCTGGTGTCGTGGGTGCTGCTGCTGATCTTCATGGCCGGCACCGCCAGCTATTTCCGCAACGAGATCAGCCAGTGGATGCGCCCGGAACTGCCGCGTGCGCAGCCGAGTACCGACGTGGTGGCCGCACGCGCGGTGGCGCTGCTGCAGCGCGAGGCGCCGCAGTCGCCGCAATGGTTCGTGTCGCTGGCCAACCCGCGCGCGCCGTTCACCGACCTGTTCTGGCGCAATCCGCCGCCGGCCGACGGCAGCCGCCCGAGCCGCAAGGAACTGTTCGGCAACGCACTGCTCGACCCGGTCAGCGGCGAGGCCAGCGAGACACGCGAGACCCGCGGCGGCGACTTCTTCTACCGCCTGCACTTCGACCTGCACTACATCCCGGCGCTGTGGGCGCGCTACATCGTCGGCTTCTGCGCGATGTTCATGCTGGTGGCGATCATCAGCGGCGTGATCACCCACAAGAAGATCTTCAAGGACTTCTTCACCTTCCGCCCCGCCAAGGGCCAGCGCTCGTGGCTGGACTTCCACAATGCCAGCGCGGTGCTCGCCCTGCCCTACCACGCGATGATCACCTACACCGGGCTGGTCACGCTGATGTTGATGTACCTGCCCTGGGGCATCCAGACCGCCTATCCGGACGCCGAGCAGGCGTTCTATGCCGAAGCGTTCCAGGAGCCGCAGAACCTGCGCGAGGCCAGCGGCACGCCGGGGCACATGCTGCCGATCGCGCAACTGCTGGACGTGGCCCGCCGCGAATGGGGCGCGCAGGCGCCGATCGCCGGCTTCACCGTGTACAACGCCGGCGACGCCGCCGCGGCGATCCAGATCCGCCAGGGCGACGGCCAGCGGTTGGGCTACAGCACACCGTCGCTGCTGCTGGACGCGGCAAGCGGGCAGATCCTCGGCCGCAGCGGCGAACTCGGCGCCGCCGCGGAAACCCGCAGCACCCTGTACGGCCTGCATCTGGCGCACTTCGCCGGTCCCTGGCTGCGCTGGCTGTTCTTCGGCTGCGGCCTGCTCGGCTGCCTGATGGTGGCCAGCGGCGCGATCCTGTGGGCGGTCAAGGAGCGGCCCAAGCACGCCAAGGCCGGCCGCATCGGCCTGGGCCTGCGTCTGGTCGACGCACTCAACATCGGCACCGTGGCCGGGCTGCCGATCGCCTTCGCCGCCTATTTCTGGGGCAACCGGCTGCTGCCGCTGCACCTGGAATCGCGCCCGGAAAGCGAAGCGGCGGTGTTCTTCCTGGCCTGGGCCGCGGCCCTGGTCGCCGCGCAGGTGTGGCCAAAGCGCGCGATGTGGGCCTGGCAACTGTACGCGGGCGCGGCACTGTTCGGCCTGCTGCCGCTGCTCAACGCCGTCACCACCGATGCGCACCTGGGCGTGAGCCTGCTGGCCGGCGACTGGGCGCTGGCCGGATTCGACCTGGTCTGCCTGTTACTCGGTATCGCGCTGGCGCTGGCCGCGCGGCGCATGCAGCGCTGGCAACCGCCGCTGTCGGCGGCCGAACGCCGCGCCCGCGACCGCGGCGGATCTGGCAAGCCGGTCCTGGCCACGGAGGCCGCATGACCGTCCTCGGCCTGTGCCTGGCCTTCTCCGGCTTCGTCGCGCTGTGCCTGGGCATGGAGAAGCACCAACTCGACCTGTACGGCGCACGCCGCGCCACCGCGCCGCGCCTGCGGCAACTGCAGGCCGCCGGCTGGCTGCTGCTGGGCACGGCGTTCGCCTGCTGCGTGGCCGCGCGCGGCTGGGGCATCGGCCCGGTGCTGTGGGTGGGCTCGCTCAGCGCCAGCGCGGCGCTGCTGACCCTGGGCCTGCTGCCGTACCGGCCGCGGCTGATCGTGCCGCTGGCGTTGCTGGCGCCGCCGCTGGGCGTGGGCGCGGCCCTATTAGGCTAGGCGCCCCGCCTCGCTCAGCGGTCGGCGGTCACCGTCGGTGCCCGCAGTTCGGCCGCGGTGCGCGCGCCGGCGAACACCAGCACCAGCCCCGCCGCCAGGGTGATCGCCAGGTACAACGGCACCATGCCGAGGCGGCCGTTACGCACGAACACCATGCTTTCCATCATCAGCGAGGAGAACGTGGTCAGCCCGCCGACCAGGCCGACGATCAGCAGCGCCCGCCAGTACGGCGCGCTGGCGCCGCGACCCTCGATCCACACCAGCAGGAAACCGCCGACGAAGGCGCCGGCCAGGTTCACCGCCAGCGTACCCCACGGGAAGCCGGCGCCGTAGCGCTGCAGCAGCGCACTGCCCACCGCGAAACGCAGACCGGAGCCGACCGCACCGCCGGCCATCGCCAGCAGCAATTGCTGCCACCACAGGGTCAGGTTCATGCGCGCCTCCGCGAAACGAACGCGGGAGCGGCAGCAGAAAAAAGAGAAGGAACGGGCATCGGATTCTCCACAAGGACGATGCCGGGGCGCACGCCTGCCACCCCGGCGGGGGTTGGGCAGGCATCATCAGCGCGCAATGCTGCGGGCGGTTCGAGGAGGAATGCCATCTCCTGTACGCCGATTATGAAGCCGATCGCCCGGCCTTGTCAGCCCGCGCCTGCTCGCGCGCGGCGCGCAGGCGATCCAGCTTGTCCTTGAGCTTGATCTCCAGGCCGCGTTCCACCGGCCGGTAGTAGACGCGCTCGCCCATCGCATCGGGAAAGCCGGTCTGGTCCAGGGCGATGCCGCCCTCGGCATCGTGGTCGTACTGGTAGTCGGCGCCATAACCCAGGGTCTTCATCAGCTTGGTCGGCGCGTTGCGCAGGTGCAGCGGCACCTCCTGGGTGCCGGTCTCGCGCACTTCGGCCTTGGCCTGGTTGAACGCGGCATAGCCGGCATTCGACTTGGCAGTGCTGGCCAGGTACAGCACCAGCTGCGCGAAGGCCAGTTCGCCTTCGGGGCTGCCCAGGCGCTCGTAGATATCCCAGGCTTCCAGCGCCATCGACTGCGCGCGCGGATCGGCCAGGCCGATGTCCTCGATCGCCATGCGGGTCAGCCGCCGTGCCAGGTAGGACGGGTCGCAGCCGCCATCGAGCATGCGCGTGAGCCAGTACAGCGCCGCATCCGGATTGGAGCTGCGTACCGACTTGTGCAACGCCGAGATCTGGTCGTAGAACTGCTCGCCGCCCTTGTCGAAGCGGCGGGTGCGGTCGGCCAGCACCTGCTGCAGGGTCTGCGCAGTGATCTCCCCGCCCTCGTCCTGGGCCAGTTCGGCGGCGATTTCCAACAGGGTCAGCGCGCGCCGCACGTCGCCATCGGCGGCGCCGGCGATCTCCAGCAGCGCCGCATCGGAGACCCGCAACGGCTCGGCGCCGAGCCCACGCTCTGGATCGTGCAGCGCCCGCTGCAGCGCCTCGGCGATGTCCTGCGGCGACACCGCCTCCAGCACGTGCACGCGGCAGCGCGACAGCAGCGCCGAATTCAGCTCGAACGAGGGATTCTCGGTGGTGGCGCCGACGAACAGGATGGTGCCGCGTTCGATATGCGGCAGGAACGCGTCCTGCTGCGCCTTGTTGAAGCGATGCACCTCGTCGACGAACAGCACCGTGCGGCGCCCGTCGGCGAAACGCTGCGCGGCCTCGGCCAGCACCCCCCGCACCTCCGGCAGGCCGGACAGCACCGCCGAGATCGCCTTGAACTCGGCTTCGGCGTACTGCGCCAACAGCAGCGCCAGGGTGGTCTTGCCGCAGCCCGGCGGCCCCCACAGGATCATCGAATGCACCCGGCCGGACGCGACCGCACGGCGCAGCGCACTGGTCGGCGCCAGCAGGCGCTTCTGCCCGACCATCTCGTCGAGCGTGCGCGGACGCATGCGCTCGGCCAGCGGGCGCATGGCCTCGCGGTCGACGCTCAACAGGTCGGGGGTATCGGAAGCGAAGGGTCTGCGTTTGGCCATCTGCCCATTCTATCGCCGAGGCCCGTATACGCCGTGCCGCAATCCTGCGTGGCACCGACGCCAGCGCTAGAATCGCGGCGCCTCCCTGCCCGGCCGACCCCGCCATGAGCCACCACGACACCCTGGACGCGTTCACCCATCAGCACGACTTCCTCGGCACCCGCCACGAGCGCAATGCGCGCCGGACCTGGTCGGTGGTGGCGCTGACCGCCGCGATGATGTTCGTGGAGATCGTCGCTGGCTGGTGGACCGGCTCGATGGCGCTGCTGGCCGATGGCCTGCACATGGCCACCCATGCCGGCGCGCTGTCGCTGGCCGGCTTCGCCTACTGGTTCGCGCGCCGGCACCGGCACAACCCGCGCTTCACCTTCGGCACCGGCAAGGTCGGCGACCTGGCCGGCTTCTCCAGCGCGCTCATCCTGGCGCTGATCGCCCTGGGCATCGGCGTGGAGTCGGCACTGCGCCTGGCGCAGCCGGTCCATATCGCCTACGACGAGGCGCTGTGGATCGCGGCGCTGGGCCTGCTGGTGAACCTGCTCAGCGCCTGGATGCTCGGCGCCGATCACCACCACGATCACGGGCATGGCCATGGTCACGGTCACGGGCACGGGCACGGGCACGGGCACGGGCACGGGCATTATCACGACCACGCTCATGCCGCGCACCGGCATGGCAACCATGCGCACGCGCACCACGATGGGCACGACCACGATCACGACCACGATCACGCGCACGGTCACGGCCATCACCACCCGCACGATCACCACGGGCATGCGCACGCCCATGCCGCGCCTGCGCCGACGCACAGCCACGACCGCCACACGCACGCCGACCACAACCTGCGCTCGGCCTACATGCACGTGCTGGCCGACGCGCTGACCTCGGTGATGGCGATCGTCGCCCTGTTGCTGGCCAAGTACCTGGGCTGGACCTGGACCGATGCGTTGATGGGCATCGTCGGCGCCATCGTCATCGCCCGCTGGTCGCTGGCGCTGCTGCGCGACACCGGCGCGGTGCTGCTCGACGCCTCGGCGCCGGCGGCGCTGCAGGCGCAGATCCGGGACCGCCTGCAGCAGGACGACGAGCGCATCGCCGACCTGCACGTGTGGCGGGTCGGCCCCGGCCAGCATGCGGCGATCGTGTCGCTGGTGACGCACAAGCCGCGGCCGGCGGCGTTCTACCACGCACGCCTGCAGGGCGTGGCCACGCTGGGCCACGTCAGCATCGAAGTGCAGACCTGCCCCAACTGAGCGGAAAGGCCGCCGCGCACCGACCCGGCGCGCGGCGGCGGGGCGGCTGGCTCAGCGGTCGCCGACCACGTCCACGTCCTTGTCCGGGACGTAGCGGAAGGTGCCCGCGGCGAAGGCCGGATTGCGCTTCCAGTCGCTGAAGCTGATGTCGGTGCGCTGGCCGACCGGATCGACCACTTCCATACGCGCCAGGCCGTTGCGGTCGAAGCCGAGCTTGGCCATCTGGAAGCTGGCCTCGGTGTCCACCTTCGGGGTCATGGTCAGCCACTGCAGCCCGTCGCGGGCCACCGCCTCCTCGCTGACGTCGTACTGGCGGTCGAGCTTGCCTGGGTCGATCAGCGCGGTCAGCGGGCTGTTCTGCTCCTCGCTGCCCTGTGCGCGCACCGTGGCCTGCTTCAGGTCCGGGTCGTAGACCCAGACCTTGCTGCCGTCGGCGACGATCAGCTGGGTATACGGCTTGCGGTACTCCCAGCGGAACAGGCGCGGCGCCGACAGCGCGACGCGGCCGCTGGAGCTTTCCTTCAGCGTGCCCTTGCCGTCGTAGACCTTCTGCGCGAACTGACCGTCCAGGCCCTTCAGCCCGCGGGTGAAGGCGGTGAGGTCCTCGCGGGCGCCGGCGAAGGCGGAGCCGGCCAGCAGCGCGGTGGCGAGGACGGTGTAGCGGAGTGTGCGAAGCATGCGGATGGGTTTCCGGATGGAGTGTGGGAAGTGTGACGCGCCGCGCCTGAATAGGCGATCAGAGGATGGCCGGCCGCGCCAGGTCTACGGCCCGGTCTGCATCCGGCCGAGGTCGCCGTACAGGATCTGGCCGCGGAAGCCGCGCCGCACCTGCTGGTACAGCTCGCGGAAGGCGGCGTAGTCCTGCGGCTGGCACAGCGCCGCCGGGCCGTGGATCGCGCGGCGGTGCAGCGTATGCGTGGCGGTCACGGTCTGCCCGTCGCGCACCCAGGTCGCGGCGTACTCGCCGGCGGCGTTGCGGAAATGCGTGTCGGCCGGAATCGCGATGATCGGCACGCTGTCCGGGAAGGTGAGCCGGTAGGTCTCGCTGCGCGCGTTGTCGTTGCAGTAGAACGGGGTCAGGTTGCGCTCGGCCGAGGCGGTGCTGTAGACCCCGCGCACCGAATCGGCGCCGGGCATCAACGGCAGGCTCATGCCGCCAACCACGCCGAAGTCGACGTAGTCGTGGGCCTGGAAGCGGTAGGCGTAGCCGAACGGCCGGCTCAGGTCCTGCGGCGTGCCCTGCAGCAGCAACTCGCCGCTGCCGTCGAAGCCGGACGCGGCGATGATCGACTCCTCGATGCGGGTGCGGTTCTGCGCGTTGAGCTGCACGAACATCGTGCGCAGGCCGACCTCGCCGACGTCGCCGCTATCCAGCCGGGTGATGCCGCTGACGCCGCCGTCGGCGTCGAAGCGGTAGTCGGTCTCGGCCAGGTAGCGGTTGCGCTTGGCGTCGTCCGGCGGCGTGCGCGCCACGGTGCCGTCGGCCGTGTGCAGCACCGGCGCGCCCAGATCGCCGGCCGGCAACTGGCCGAAACGCGCGTATGGGCTGGTCGAATCCACGTACAGCTTGAACTCGGGCAGATAGGTGATGGCGTGGTTGAACCGGCCCAGCACCGGCACCTCCGGCAGGGTCGGCCCGCCCTGCGCGCCGATCAGCACCGGCGTACTGGCGATGCCCTTGGCCGCCAGCAGCGCTTCCAGCACCACGGTGTGGTCCTTGCAGTCGCCGTAGTGGTTGTCGAGGATGCTGTCGGCGCTGTTCGGCTGCAGCCCGCCGTTGCCCAGGTACACCGCCACGTAGCGGATGTTGCGCGCCACCCACTCGTACAGCGCCGCGGCCTGCGCGCGGCGATCGACGATGCCGGCGGTGATCTGCTCGGCGCGGGCGCGCACCTTGGGCGTGACCTGCGCGGCGGCGGCGCTGCTGTGCTGGTAGGCCTGGGCCATCTGCGACCAGCGGCGGAAGCTGCTGGCCATGATGGTCGGGCTGAATTCCCAGGTGGCCGCCGACCAGTTCTGGCTCTTCATCGGCTCGCGGCGGCTGTAGCGCCACTCCCAGCGGGCCTGTTCGCCGTCGATCGTCGGCGTATCGCTGCCCTGCACGCCGCGCGTGTACAGGTGCATCTGCAGGCGCCGCGGCGCCACCAGGGTCACCGTGGCGTCGTCGTACTGGGAGAACACGCTGAAGGTCTCCCATAGGCTGAAGTAGCCGGGGAAGTACGGCACGTTCTGGGTGCGCCGCACCCGGTACACCAGGCGCGCGCCGGGCATCAGGTTGGGGAACACCACCACCTTGACCTTGCGGTCGGCGTACATCGCCGCCGTCGCGCTGGAATAGCTCTCCTGGGTATAGATCTTGTCGGCCGGCACGTCGTGGCGCAGCCCGTCCGGAGTCAACGTGTAGGCGGCCAGCACCTCCAGCGTCTCCAGCTTCTCGCTGTAGCCCAGCCGCACCTGGCTGAACTGGTCGACGCCGGCCTTGGTCTTGAGCAGCAGCTCGTACTCGTCGGTCTCGACGCTGGTGGCGTCCTCGCGCACCTCGTAATCGGCACGGTAGCGCACGTAGCTGTAGTTGTTGCTGACCACGGGGGCAGTCGCCGCGCCCGCGGTCTGGTCGGCATTGGAATGCGCGGCCGGCGCCGGTTGCGCGCCGGCGAGGCCGGACAGCGCCAGCAGCGCCGCGCCGAACAGCCAGCGCGAGGCGCGCGCAGGCCTCCGGTCAGGCAGACGCCGGCCACGGCCGGCGGACGGCGCGGTGCGCGTCACTTCGGCGGCGGCGGCGCCAGCACGCTGCGGTCGCCGTTGTGTTCGGGCGGGCTGACCACGCCGGCGGCTTCCATCGCCTCGATCAGCCGCGCGGCGCGGTTGTAGCCGATCTTCAGCCGCCGCTGCACGCCGGAGATCGAGGCGCGGCGGGTCTCGGTGACGATGCGCAGGGCCTCGTCGTACAGCGGGTCGGATTCGTCGCCGCCACCGCCGCCGGCTTCGGGCAGTCCGGTGGCGCCGATCACGGTGCCGTCGCCCATGGTCTGCACTTCGTCGAGCACGCCCTCGATGTAGTCGGCCGGGCCGCTGGCCTTGAGGTGCTCGACCACCCGGTGCACTTCCTCGTCGCTGACGAAGGCGCCGTGCACGCGGTCCGGCATCGCCGTGCCCGGCGGCAGGTACAGCATGTCGCCATGGCCCAGCAGGGTCTCGGCGCCGGACTGGTCGAGGATGGTGCGCGAGTCGATCTTGGAGCTGACCTGGAAGGCGATGCGGGTCGGGATATTGGCCTTGATCAGGCCGGTGATCACGTCCACCGACGGGCGCTGGGTGGCCAGGATCAGGTGGATGCCGGCGGCGCGGGCCTTCTGCGCCAGGCGCGCGATCAGCTCTTCGACCTTCTTGCCGACGATCATCATCATGTCGGCGAATTCGTCGATGAAGATGACGATGAACGGCAGTGTGTCCAACGGCCTCGGCGCCTCGGCCAGGTCCGGGTTGGGCTTGAACAGCGGGTCCATCAGCGGCTGCCCGGCGTCCTGCGCATCCTTGACCTTCTTGTTGAAGCCGGCCAGGTTGCGCACGCCGACCGCGCTCATCAGCTTGTAGCGGCGCTCCATCTCCGCCACGCACCAGCGCAGGCCGTTGGCGGCCTCCTTCATGTCGGTGACCACCGGCGCCAGCAGATGCGGGATGCCCTGGTAGACGCTCAGTTCGAGCATCTTCGGGTCGATCATCAGCATCCGCAGGTCCTTGGCCGAGGCCTTGTACAGCAGGCTCAGCACCATGGCGTTGACCGCCACCGACTTGCCCGAGCCGGTGGTACCGGCGACCAGCAGGTGCGGCATGCGCGCCAGGTCGGCCACGGTCGGACGCCCGGCGATGTCCTTGCCCAGGGCCAGGGTCAGCGGACTGGCCGACTTGTCGTATTCCTTGGAGCGCAGCAGCTCGCTGAGATAGATCATCTCGCGGCTGACGTTGGGGATCTCCAGGCCGATCACCGACTTGCCCGGGATCACGTCGACCACGCGCACCGACTTCACCGACAGGCCGCGGGCGATGTCCTTGTCCAGCGAACTGATCTGGCTGACCTTGATGCCTGGCGCCGGTTCGATCTCGAAGCGGGTGATGACCGGGCCCGGATAGGCGCCGACCACCTGCGCCTCGATGCGGAAGTCCTTCAGCTTGAACTCGATCTGCCGCGACAGGGTTTCCAGGGTCTCCTCGGAATAGCCCTTGGCCTGCGGCTTGGGGTCGTCCAGCAGGGCCAGCGGCGGCACCCCGGACGGGTCGCTGCCGGTGCCGTGGAACAGCGGGATCTGCTGCTCGCGCTTGGCGCGCTCGCTCTTCTCCACCACCGGCGCCGGCGGCGGCTCGATCTTGACCGGCTCGCGCTTGGCGCGCTGCACCGCGTCGACCTTGCGCACTTCCTCGCGTTCCTCGCGCATGGCGCGGGTCTGCTGCCATTCGTTGGCCTGCTGGGTGCCGCGGCGGGCCAGCGCCGGCAGGGTCATCACCGCCTTGCCGATGCGCTCCATCACCGCGAACCAGGACAGCCCGGTGGCCAGGGTCACCGACACCAGCAGCAGCACCAGCACGAACAGGTTGGCGCCGAGCGCGCCGAAGCCGGCGCCCAGCGAATTGCCGACCAGCTTGCCGAGGATGCCGCCGGCCCCGGCCACGTCGCCGGCGAACAAGCGCAGGTGCAGCAGCCCGGTGGCGGCGATCAGGAAGCCGACGATGCCGACCAGGCGCAGCGCCGGGCCGAGATCGGCCTCGCCATCGCCGTCCTGGTCCATGCCGAACAGCGCGATCCAGGAGATCGCGCCGATCACCACCGGCAGCAGGAAAGCCACGTAGCCGAACAGTTGCAGCAGCACGTCGGCGATCCAGGCGCCGAACTTGCCGCCCATGTTGTGCACCGGCGCGACCACGCTGCCGGTATGCGACCAGCCTGGATCGGTCGCCGAGTACGTGGCCAGGCTGGCCAGCAGGTACAGCAACAGCGGCGCGATCGCGATCAGCGCCAGATCGCGCCACAGCTTCTGCCGGCGTGGGTTGGGCGCGGCGCCCTGCTTGCGTGCCGCCGCGTTGGCGCCCTGGGATTTGCCGCGTTCCGGAACCTGCTTCGCCACGCTATGACCAGACCTTAGAAATGCATCGTTAGTGATTGATAATAAACGACTCGCCCTTGCATTTCAGCAGTCGGTACCTGAATCGTCCGGACTTGCGCAGGCCGACGCTGGCAGCGCCCGATCGAGGCGGGCAACGACGCGCGAAATCCGCTGTCTGTCGCAGCGGGCCGCAGCGTTTCCGCCACGCGGCTTGATTCGTTCCAGGCCGGCCGCCACTCTATGCGCCTTCGCCGGAACCCGCGCTACGCCGCGTTTCCGCCGCCATTTCACCCTGTTCGCGAGTATACATGAGCCCCTCTGCCGCCAATTCCGCCAAGCATTCCCGCCTGCTGATCCTGGGTTCCGGCCCGGCCGGCTGGACCGCCGCGGTCTACGCCGCGCGCGCCAACCTCAAGCCGGTGGTGATCACCGGCCTGCAGCAGGGCGGCCAGCTGATGACCACCACCGAGGTCGACAACTGGCCCGGCGACCCGCACGGCCTGATGGGCCCGGACCTGATGGCGCGCATGCAGGCGCATGCCGAGCGCTTCGAGACCGAGGTGATCTTCGACCACATCCATACCGCCGACCTGTCGCAGCGCCCGTTCCGGCTCAGCGGCGACAGCGGCGACTACACCTGCGATGCATTGATCATCGCCACCGGCGCCACCGCCAAGTACCTGGGCATTCCCTCGGAAGAGGCGTTCAAGGGCCGCGGCGTGTCCGCCTGCGCCACCTGCGACGGCTTCTTCTACAAGGACCAGGACGTGGTCGTGGTCGGCGGCGGCAACACCGCCGTGGAAGAGGCGCTGTACCTGTCCAATATCGCCCGCAAGGTCTACCTGGTGCATCGCCGCGACACCCTGCGCGCGGAAAAGATCATGCAGGACAAGCTGTTCGCCAAGGTCGCCGCCGGCAAGATCGAGACCGTCTGGCATCACCAGGTGGACGAGGTGCTGGGCAACGAGGCCGGCGTCACCGGCGTGCGGGTCAAGTCGGTGCAGGACGGCAGCACCCGCGACCTGGAGGCGCACGGCTTCTTCGTCGCCATCGGCCATCACCCGAACACCCAGCTGTTCGACGGCCAGTTGACCATGCACAACGGCTACCTGGAGATCCGCTCCGGCCTCGGCGGCGCTGCCACCGAGACCTCGGTGCCGGGCGTGTTCGCCGCCGGCGACGTCGCCGACCAGCACTACCGCCAGGCGATCACCTCGGCCGGCTTCGGCTGCATGGCCGCGCTGGACGCCGAGCGCTATCTGGACAAGGGTGCCTGAGTCCGCGCACGCCTTGAACTGCCGGCGTCAGGCCGGCAGCGGCCGTGCGCCCGCGCGCGCGGCCGGTGACGCCAGCCGCCGCTGCGCCGCCTTCCACCGCGAGCAGCGCCGGCGATGAGCCGAATCCGCTGGCTGCGCCAGCTCGACACGGTCGCTGCCGCCGACTGGGACGCCCTGCACGACGGCCGCAATCCGTTCGTGGCCCACGCCTTCCTGGCAGGCCTGGAGCAGCATGGCTGCCTGCGCCCGGACTGGGGCTGGAGCCCGCTGCATCTCACCGTGTGGGACGGCGAGGCCCTGGTCGCGGCGGCGCCCGGCTACGTCAAAAGCAACTCGCACGGCGAATTCGTGTTCGACCATGCCTGGGCGCACGCCTACGCGCGCTACGGCCAGGACTACTTCCCCAAGTGGCTGTGCGCGGTGCCGTACTCGCCGGTCACCGGGCCGCGGCTGCTCGCCCGCGACCTGGCGGCGCAGCAGGACCTGCTCGCGGCCATGCGGGCGCTGACCGAGCGCACCGGCCTGTCCTCGGCCCACGTCAATTTCCACCGCGCCGACGAGGACGCCGCGTTCGGCACCGACTGGCTGGAACGCAACGACGTGCAGTACCAGTGGCACAACGACGCCGGCTGGACCGGGTTCGACGATTACCTGGGCGCGATGGACCACAAGCACCGCAAGAACATCCGCCAGGAGCGGGCCAAGGTGCAGCGCGCCGGCATCGGCTTCCGCGTGCTGCACGGCGACGAGGCCAGCGCCGCCGACCTGCAGGCGATGTACGGCTTCTATCTGCGCACCTTCGACGACTACGGCAATTCGCCGGCGCTGACCCTGGACTTCTTCTCGCATCTTGCGCGAACGATGCCGCGCAACCTGCTGATCTTCCTGGCCATGCATGACGGCGCGCCGGTGGCCGGTGCGTTCTGCCTGCGCGGCGGCGACACCCTGTACGGCCGGTACTGGGGCGGCGAGCCCCTGCCCGGCCTGCACTTCGAGACCTGCTACTACCAGGGCATCGAGTACTGCCTGCGCGAGGGCCTGACCCGCTTCGAGCCGGGCGCGCAGGGCCAGCACAAGATCGCCCGCGGCTTCCTGCCGCGGCTGGTGCGCAGCCGCCACTGGATCGCCGACCCCGGTTTCCGTGTGCCGCTGGCCGACTGGTGCGCGCAGGAACGCGCCGAGGTGCGCCAGCACGCGGCGGCGCTGCAGCGCCACTCGCCATTCCGCCACGACGCCTGAGGCATCGGCTACGCTGCCGACGATGCGTCGTCTCCCTGTCCTGCTCGCGGCCGATCCCGCCGCCCCGTTCCCGCCACCGTCCAGCGCCCTGCGCGAGCCGGACGGCCTGCTCGCGGTCGGCGGCGACCTGTCGCCGACGCGCCTGCTCGCGGCTTACGCCCAGGGCATCTTCCCCTGGTACTCCGACGGCGAGCCGATCCTGTGGTGGAGTCCGGACCCGCGCACCGTGTTCCGCAGCGACGGCGTACGCCTGTCCTCGCGCTTCCGCCGCAGCCTGCGCCACTGTCCGTGGACCGTGCGCGCCGACACCGCCTTCGCCCAGGTCATCGATGCCTGCGCGCAACTCCCCCGCCGCGGCCAGGACGGCACCTGGATCACCGCGCCGATGCGCGACGCCTATCTGGCCCTGCACCAGGCTGGCCACGCGCATTCGGTGGAAGTGTTCGACGGCGACGAGCTGGTCGGCGGCATCTATGGGGTGGCGCGCGGGCGCATGTTCTTCGGCGAGAGCATGTTCAGT
This sequence comes from Xanthomonas sp. LF07-6, assembly GCF_034105445.1. Classification (NCBI taxonomy): domain Bacteria; kingdom Pseudomonadati; phylum Pseudomonadota; class Gammaproteobacteria; order Lysobacterales; family Lysobacteraceae; genus Xanthomonas; species Xanthomonas sp. LF07-6. The sequence goes on along the minus strand of NZ_JAXGGI010000016.1, from coordinate 34,497 downwards.
GCGCGCAGCGGCGGCTCCAAGGTCGCGCTGGCGGCACTGGCGCGGCGCCTGCACGGCTGGGGCTGGCCGCTGATCGACGCGCAGGTGGAGAACGACCACCTGCTCAGCCTGGGCGCCGAGCGCTGGCCGCGTGCGCGGTTCCTGGACACCATCGCGTCGCTGGTGGCGGCGACTGCCGAGACCGCGCCGTGGACGCTGCGCTTCGGCGCCCTGGCGGCCGCGGAACTGGCCCAGGGCTGAGCGGGATTAACGCAAACTTTGCATGGCGCGGCCCAGGCGAGTAAAATCCTCGCTCTTCAGGCCTTTGGCCGTTCCGAATCGCACAGGATTACATGTCGAAAGACGACTCCATCGAATTCGAAGGCACCGTCAGCGAGACGTTGCCCAATACCACGTTCCGGGTCAAGCTGGAAAACGGGCACGAAATCATCGCCCACATCTCCGGCCGCATGCGCAAGAACTACATCCGCATCCTGACCGGCGACCGGGTGAAGGTCGAAATGACCCCGTACGACCTGACCAAGGGTCGCATCACCTACCGCATGAAGTAATCCGCCACGGGCGGACATGAAGAAGGCGGCCACTGGCCGCCTTTCGCGTCTGCAACGATGGAACGACGGTGACCTCGCCAGGCGGCTGCAGCCTCTGCAGCCGCCTTTCGTCGTGCCTGTCGGCCCGGCCTCAGTCCACCGTGGCCGGCAGCAGGCGCTCCGGCTCGGCCTGGGTCTCCACCACCAGCTCGCCGTCGCGCACGTCGATGGTGACGCGGCCGCCGTTGACCAGCTTGCCGAACAGCAGTTCGTCGGCCAGCGGACGCTTGACCTTGTCCTGGATCACCCGCGCCATCGGCCGCGCGCCCATCAGCGGATCGAAGCCGTGCTGGGCCAGCCAGTCGCGCGCGGTCGGGGTCGCCGACAGCGACACGTGCTTCTCCTGCAGCAGCATCTCCAGTTCGATCACGAACTTGTCGACCACGCGCAGGATGTGGCTGAAGGCCAGCGGCTGGAACTGCACCACCGCGTCCAGGCGGTTGCGGAACTCCGGGGTGAAGCTGCGGCGGATGATCTCCATCGCATCGGTGGAATGGTCCTGCTGGGTGAAGCCGATCGAGCGCCGCGAGGCCTGGGTGGCACCGGCATTGGTGGTCATCACCAGGATCACGTTCTTGAAGTTCGCCTCGCGCCCGTTGGTGTCGGTGAGCACGCCGCGGTCCATGACCTGCAACAGGATGTTGAAGATGTCCGGGTGCGCCTTCTCCACCTCGTCCAGCAGCAGCACGCAGTGCGGGGTCTTGACGATCTTCTCGGTCAGCAGGCCGCCCTGGTCGAAGCCGACGTATCCCGGGGGCGCACCGATCAGGCGGCTGATCGAATGCGGCTCCATGTACTCGGACATGTCGAAGCGCACCAGCTCGATGCCCAGTTGCAGCGCCAGCTGCTTGGTGACCTCGGTCTTGCCCACGCCGGTGGGGCCGGCGAACAGGAAGTTGCCGATCGGCTTTTCCGGATTGGCCAGGCCCGAGCGCGCCAGCTTGATCGACGAGGCCAGCGTCTCGATCGCCGGATCCTGGCCGAAGATCACCATCTTCAGGTTGCGCTCCAGGTGCTGCAGCACGTCCTTGTCGGTGGCGCTGACCTGCTTGGCCGGGATCCGCGCCATCTTGGCGACGATGGTCTCGATCTCCTCGATGTCGATCAGTTCCTTGCGCTGGCCTTCCGGCAGCAGCCGCTGGCGCGCGCCGGCCTCGTCGATCACGTCGATCGCCTTGTCCGGCAGCAACCGGTCGCCGATGTGCTTGACCGACAGGTCCACCGCCGCCTGCAACGCATCGTCGGCGTAGGTCACGCCGTGGTGCGCCTCGTACTTGGGCTTGAGGCCCTGCAGGATCTCGAAGGTCTCGCCCACGGTCGGCTCGACGATGTCGATCTTCTGGAAACGCCGCGCCAGGGCGCGGTCCTTCTCGAAGATGCCGCGATACTCCTGGAACGTGGTTGAGCCGATGCAGCGCAGCTCGCCCGAGGACAGCGCCGGCTTGATCAGGTTGGAGGCGTCCATGGTGCCGCCGGAGGCGGAACCGGCGCCGATGATGGTGTGGATCTCGTCGATGAACAGCACCGCGTTGGGCACCTTCTTCAGCGAGGTCAGCACGCCCTTCAGGCGCTTCTCGAAGTCGCCGCGGTACTTGGTGCCGGCGACCAGCGCGCCCAGGTCGAGCGAGAAGATCACCGCGTCGGCCAGCACCTCAGGCACCGTGCCCTCGACGATGCGCTTGGCCAGGCCCTCGGCGATGGCGGTCTTGCCGACACCGGCCTCGCCCACGTACAGCGGGTTGTTCTTGCGGCGGCGGCACAGCACCTGGATGGTGCGCTCGATCTCGTCGGCGCGGCCCACCAGCGGGTCGATGCGGCCGTTGCGGGCCTGCTCGTTCAGATTGGTGGCGTACTCGGCCAGTGCGTCGCCCTTGGGCTCGCCCTCGCCCGCCTCGCCCTTGGGCTCGCCGTCGGACGGCGCGGCGTGCTCGCCGTCCTCGCCCATCTTGGCGATGCCATGGGACAGGTAGTTGACGATGTCCAGACGGGTGATGTCCTGCTGGTTCAGGAAGTACACCGCGTGCGAGTCCTTCTCGCCGAAGATCGCCACCAGTACGTTGGCGCCGCTGACTTCCTTTTTGCCCGAGGACTGCACGTGGTAGACGGCCCGCTGCAGCACCCGCTGGAAGCCCAGGGTGGGCTGGGTGTCGCGGCCATCGTCGTCGGCCAGGCGCGCCACCGAGGCTTCGATGGCCTGTTCCAGGTCGCCGCGCAGGCGGTCGACGTCGGCGCCGCAGGCCTTGAGCACGGCCTGGGCGGAGGGATTGTCGAGCAATGCCAACAGCAGGTGCTCCACCGTCATGAACTCATGACGGGCTTCCCGGGCGCGCTTGTAGCACTGGCCGATGGTCTGCTCGAGATCTTTGCTGAACATGGTGTACTCCGACGTCTGTTGCCGACAATATGTGGCTTGAGTTGCGAATTTCCACAACCCTATCGGATCAGTGTGTTCACACCGCGTTAGTCCGGGCAAACCGGTGACCGACGCCTCCCACTATCAGGCTTTTTCCATCGTGCACAACAGGGGATGCTGGTTCATCCGCGAGAACTCGTTCACCTGAGCCACCTTGGATTCAGCCACCTCGCGGGTATAGACCCCGCACACCCCGCGGCCGCGGGTATGCACGTGCAGCATCACCTGGGTGGCGCGCTCCAGGTCCAGGGAGAAGAACTGCTGCAGCACGGTCACCACGAAGTCCATCGGGGTGTAGTCGTCGTTCAGCAGCAGCACCTGATACATGGGCGGGCGGGCGACTTCCGGCTTGCCGGTCTCCACCATGACGCCATGATCGTGCTCGGGGGAATTCTTGCGGGGCATCCGCCCATTATATACGGGGGCCGCCGGCCAGGATTGGACGATCGCCGGCCCTGCCCGCACAATTCCCCTCCTTTCGATGGCGCTCCGCATGCATTCGACGATGTTCCCCAAGCTTCCGCTGCTCGCCGCGCTGCTCGCCGCCACCCTGCCGGCCGCCGCCGAGACGCCGGATGCGGCGCTGGGCAAGCGCCTGCAGGCGCTGGGCTACGACGTACAGGCGGACGAGGACGGCGACTATCAGGTGCTGTTCGGCCTGCGCGACCACGGGCAGGAGCGCAAGCAGCTCACCTATGTGCGCTCGCCGGTGGAGACCTTCGGCAGCTACCGCATCCGCGAGGTGTGGTCGCCGGCCTACCAGGCGCAGGGCGACAGCCTGCCCGCCAAGGTCGCCAACCGGCTGCTGGAGGATGCGCAGTCGGACATCCTCGGCGGCTGGGTGCGCCAGGGCGGCACCGCGGTGTTCGTGGTCAAGATCCCCGCCGATGCCGACGATGCGGCGCTGCGCGAAGCACTGGAGGCGGCCGCGCGTGGCGCCGACGCGATGGACGCCGAACTGAACGGCGGCAAGGATCTGTTCTGATGACGGCGGCCGCGGAACCCTGGCAGCCGGACGTGACCGTGGCCACGGTGGTGGTGCGCGACGGGCGCCTGCTGCAGGTCGAGGAAGCCATCGCCGGTGCGCTGGTGTTGAACCAGCCGGCCGGCCACCTGGAGCCGGACGAGAGCCTGATCGAGGCCGCGGTGCGCGAGACGCTGGAGGAAACCGGCTGGCAGGTGCAGCCGACCGCGTTCATCGGCGCCTACCAGTGGAAGGCCGACACCGGCCGCCACTACCTGCGCTTCGCCTTCGCCGCCGATCCGGTCGCACACAATGCGCAGCGGCCGCTGGACACCGGCATCGTGCGCGCGCTGTGGATGACCCCGGCCGAACTGGAGGCCGAAGCGCCGCGCTGGCGCAGCCCGTTGGTGTGGCAGGTGGTGGCCGACTACCTGGCCGGGCGCCGCTACCCGCTGGATCTGCTGCGGCAGATGGCATGAGCGGCGCAGCGGTCATGGTCGGGGTCTCCGGCGGCGTGGATTCGTCGGTGGCGGCCTGGCAGCTGGTCCAGCAGGGCGCGGCGGTGTCCGGCCTGTTCATGCAGAACTGGGCCGACGACGGCAGCGGCGACTGCCGTGCCGACGACGACCGCCGCGATGCAGTGGCGGTGTGCGGGCGACTGGGCATCCCCTTCCATTTCCGCGACTTTTCGCAGGAGTACTGGCAAGGCGTGTTCGCGCACTTCCTGGCCGAATACGCCGCCGGGCGCACGCCCAACCCGGACGTGCTGTGCAACCGCGAGGTCAAGTTCAAGCATTTCCTGGACGCGGCGCGCGAGCTCGGCGCCGAGCGCATCGCCACCGGCCACTACGCGCGGGTGGACAGCCTCGGCGGCCGCTGGCGGCTGCTGCGCGGGCTGGACCGCAACAAGGACCAGAGCTACTTCCTGCACCAGCTGGGCCAGGCGCAACTGGCCGCGACCCTGTTCCCGGTCGGCGAACTGCCCAAGGAACAGGTGCGCCGCATCGCCCGCGAAGCCGGCCTGCCGACCCACGCCAAGAAGGATTCCACCGGCATCTGCTTCATCGGCGAACGCGATTTCCGCGAATTCCTTGGCCGCTACCTGCCGGCGCGGCGCGGCGAGATCCGCGACCCGCACGAGCAGGTCGTGGCCGAGCATCCGGGGGTGTTCTACTTCACCCTGGGCCAGCGCGAGGGCCTGAACATCGGCGGGGTACGCGGCCGCGCCGCGGCACCGTGGTACGTGGTCGGCAAGGACGTCGCCCGCAACGTGCTGTACGTCGACCAGGACCGCGACAGCCCCTACCTGATGGCCAACGGGCTGCAGTCCGAGGCCGCTCACTGGATCGCCGGTGCACCGCCGGCGCAGCGCTTCGAGTGCACCGCGCAGACCCGCTACCGCCAGGCCGACGAGCCCTGCACGGTCGAGGTCGGCGACGACGGCACTCTGTCGGTCCGCTTCGCGCGCCCGCAGCGCGCCGTCACCCCCGGGCAGTCGCTGGTGCTGTACCAAGGCGAGGAATGCCTGGGCGGCGCCGTGATCGCCACCACCGATGCCCCGCTGGAGCGCCGCCTGGCGCAGCAGGCCCCCGCCGTACACGAGGACCCCATTCGATGACCGATTCCATGGACGCGCGCATGCTGGCGCTGGCGGGCATGGCCCAGGCTCTGCAGCAGGTGCGGCGCATCGCCGAGACCGGCCAGTCCGAGGCGTCGCTGGTGCGTACCCTGCTCGACAGCGTGTTCCGCATCGACGCGCCCAGCCCCGAAGCGGTCTATGGCCGCCGCGCCGACCTGGCGCCGGGCCTGCGCCTGCTGCACAACTACTTCCGCAACCAGGGCCAGGACGAGGTGCTGCCGCGGCTGGCGCTGGCGGTGATCCAGCTGGAACGGCGCTTCGCCGGCGATGCCGAGACCGACGCCAAGGTCGATGCCGGCCTGGCCCGGATCGTGCCGCTGCTGGAGCGCCATGCCGACAGCACCCACCCCGAGGTGATCGCGGCGTTGGGCCAGCTCTACGCCGACACCATCAGCCACCTGCGCCCGCGGGTGATGGTGCAGGGCAACCCGCATTACCTGGGTCAGGCCGGGGTGGTGGCGGAGATCCGCGCACTGCTGCTGGCGGCGGTGCGTTCGGCGGTGCTGTGGCGGCAGATGGGCGGCAGCCTGTGGGATTTCCTGCTGGCCAAGCGGCGCATGCGCGAGACCGTGGACCGCGCCTTGCGCTGAGTCCCCGGGGTGCCGGCGCCGGGCCGGCAGCGCGCCGCCCGCGGTGGTTCTGCGACGCGGATCGTACGAATGTCGGCAGGTTTCGATGATCCGCGCACCACGTTGCTAAAGACCCGGGGGGGGCGGCCGATACAGCAATCGTGAATCTGCCGAGAACTTCCATGTACTCACGCCTCCTGATCCGTCTGGCCGCCCCGCTCGCCCTGACGCTGCTGTTCCCCATCGCCGCCGGCTTCGATTGGCCGGCCCCGGTCCGTTGGGCCATCCTCACCACCATGACGCTGAGCTGGCTCGGTTTCGCCGGCTGGACCGCGTACAGCCAGAGCCGGCGCTCGCCGGAGCAGGCCAAGGTCATGCGCGAGCAGGACCACCTGCTGACCGAGCTGCGCAGCTTCGTCGGCAACGAGATCGAGGGCTCGCGCTCGGAGATCGAACGTGCCCGCGAACTGATCCGCCAGGCGGTCAGCGGCCTGGGTGGCAGCTTCGAGGCGATGAACCGCAAGTCGCGGCAGCAGAGCGTGGCGCTGGCCCGCATCGTCGACCGCGCCGGCGAAGACGGCGGCGCCGGGGTGGACGTGGCCCGCTTCGCCCAGCATGCCAGCCAGCGCATGGAGCAGCTGGTGGAGGCGCTGGAGCAGGTCAGCGGCCAGAGCAGCACCACGGTGCACTACATCGACGACATGTCCCAGCACCTGGACGGCATCTTCGCCCTGCTGGAGGACGTCAAGTCGATCGCCGACCAGACCAACCTGCTGGCACTGAACGCGGCGATCGAAGCGGCGCGCGCCGGCGAGGCGGGCCGCGGCTTCGCGGTGGTGGCCGACGAGGTGCGCAACCTGTCCGAGCGTTCGACCACCTTCAACGAGCAGATCCGCAAGCTGGCGCACAGCTCCAAGGACGCCATCGCCAAGGTCCGCGAGACGGTCTCGAACATGGCCTCCCGCGACATGGACCGCTCCCGCGAGGCGCGGGCCGAGGCCGCGGCGATGCTGGACAACGTGGCCGCGATCAACCACTCGCTGGGCGACGGCATGCGCGAGATCTCCGAGTGCGGCCGCGCCATCGACAGCAGCGTCGCCGAAGCGGTGCGCGCCCTGCAGTTCGAGGACATCGCCACCCAGGCCCTGGGCGGCGTGCACACCCACCTGGACCGCCTGACCGCGATCAACCGCGAGGCCGTGGCGCTGCAGGAACTGCTGCACCGCAATGGCGGCGTGTTCGACCACGAACTGCTCGACGCCCTGCAGCGGGTCGGCAACCGCCTGCGCGACATGCGCACCGAGTGGGAGCGTCCGCCGCACAAGCCGGTGGCGCAGCAGAGCATGGGTGCCGGCACGGTCGAGCTGTTCTAAGTCTGCCTTGTCGCGCTCCGCGCCATGAACCGACGAGTCCCCGGCCCCTGCCGGGGCTTGTCGTCTCTGCCCTTCCCGTCCGGCCCCGTCGATGTCGATGCATCTCCAGTCCCTGTCCCGAGTTGCGGCCATGTCCTGCGATGACAGCAGCAGCGCGCACGTGCCTGCGTCCGAGCCGGTGGCCGCACCCGGCATCCGGCCGGTGACCGCGCCGCGCCAGCCCGGCCACGCCCTGCGACGGCTGGAGACGCTGGCCCAGGCCGAACTGCGGCAGTTGCTGATCGCACGCGCACCGGCGCAGCAGGACGCGCGCATCGCCGACCCGGTCTGGGCCGGCCTGGCCTGGGACATGGGCCTCAACGGCAGCGCGGTCGCCGCTGCCGGCACGCCGGCGCCGCTGGTGCACTTTCCGCTGTACGACGGCGATTGAGTCGATCGCGGCGGTTGCGATCGCGCGCGGCGAGCGGAGCCTGCGTCCAGCGCGTCGCCAAACGCTTCATCCCAGCTGGTTATTGTAGATTTCGCTTGACGCATAAGGCCCAGCCAGTCATGCGCGCTCCTGCAAGGAGACAGCTAATCTCGCTACACCACGCCAAAAGGCATCGATGCGCGATGCCATTCGGTCGCGAAACGCGAGCGACACGTGCCTGGCCGGCCGCATGCAGTCGGGACTGAAGTCCCTCCCACAACGACTCCGATCAGATCGCGACATCGTTGCTGCAAAGGCGCATTCGGCGGCGAGCTACGACACATCGACCGACCGACGTCGCATCCAGGCGCGCGCCTGAACCCTTCTCCCAATCGCGAGCGACCGGCCGTGGGCTGTGGGAGCGACTTGAGTCGAGACGCGCGATGCCGTCCAGCGCTTCGATGCGCCTGTAGTCGGGACTGAAATCCCTCCCACAACGACTCCAATCAGATCGCGACATCGTTGCTGCAAAGGCGCATTCGGCGGCGAGCTACGACACATCGACCGACCGGCGTCGCATCCAGGCGCGCGCCCGAACCCTTCTCCCAATCGCGAGCGCCCGGCCGTGGGAAAGCGTCGCTGTGGGAGCGACTTCAGTCGCGACGCGCGATGCCGTCCGGCGCTTCGATGCGCCTGAAGTCGGGACTGAAGTCCCTCCCACAACGACTCCGACCAGATCGCGACATCGTTGCTGCAAGGCGCAGTGAGCGGCGAGCAAGGTCATGCCTAGACGCCGTTCCTGCAATGTTGGCCGTCGGGTCGCGGCTGAAGCCGAAACTGCGCGCAGCCTGAAATCCCCCCGATCAGCTCGGATTCTCCAGCGAGAACAGGTCCGCCTGCTTGTCGTAGGCGAAGTACTCGGCGTAGCGCGCCCAGCTGGTGACCGCCTGCACGGTCTCCGCCGCGTAGGCCTCGGACATGTGGTCTTCCAGTTCGTCGCGGAAGCGGCGCGCCGGCGCGTGATGCGCCGGGCGTTCGTCGAGCACGCGGCGGATGTGCGCGGCCAGCGGCACGTAGGTGGCCAGGTGCTGGGCGAACAGTTGCTTGCGCGCGTCGGTCCCGAGTTCGGCGAAGCGCTGCCCGGCCGGGGTCAGCTGCAGGTCGCCCTGTTCGAACACGGCGAAACGCAGCAGTTGCAGGGTCTCGGCGATCGGGAACAGTTCGTCCACTTCCAGCTGCAGGCCGGCCGCCAACGGCGGCAGGTCGGCACGGCCGTGGTAGGGCTCGGCCGCCACCGCTTCGATCAGGCCGGCCAGCAGGTTGCTCGAGACGCGCGGCAACACCATGGCGATGCCGCTGCCCGGGAACACGCCCTCGCGGGTCTGCGGCCGCTGCGGGCTGGCGGTCATGCGCGCATAGATGTCGTCGACCAGGGCGCGGAACGCCGGCGCCAGGCGATTGCGCGGCTGCGGCAGGGTCACTTCGATCTCGCCGATCACCCGACCCGGATTGGCGCCGAAGATCACGATGCGATCGCACATCAGCACCGCTTCTTCGATGTTGTGGGTAACCATCAGGATCGATTCGATCGGCATGCGCCCTTCCGACCACAGGTCCAGCAGGTCGGTACGCAGGGTCTCGGCGGTCAGCACGTCCAGCGCCGAGAACGGCTCGTCCATCAGCAGCAGCTTCGGCCGTACCACCAGCGCCCGCGCCAGGCCCACGCGCTGACGCATGCCGCCGGACAGTTCCTTCGGGTAGGCGCCCTCGTAGCCGTCCAGGCCGATCAGGTCGATCGCCGCCAGGGCGCGCCGGCGGCGCTCGTCGGCGGCCACGCCGCGCGCCTCCAGGCCCACCTCCACGTTCTGCAGCACCGTCAGCCACGGAAACAGGGCGAAGCTCTGGAACACCATGGCGATGTCGTCGGCGACCTGGCCCGGCGCGGCATCGCGGAAGGCGATGCTGCCGGCGCTGGGCTGCAGCAGCCCGGCGATGGCGCGCAGCAGGGTCGACTTGCCCGAGCCGGAACGGCCGAGCAGGCCGACGATCTGCCCCGAGTGCAGGGTCAGGTCGACGTCCTCCAGCACCACCAGCGGCGTCGCCCCGCCCTTGTCGTAGGTCTTGCGCACACCCTGCACGCGGACCAGCGGGGCGCGCTCGGGCACGCTTGCGGAATAGCTCATGGTCGGTCTCCAGGAATCAGTCGAAACGCAGGCGGCGTTCGGCGAAGACGTACAGACGTCGCCAGACCGCACGGTTGAAGAGGGTCACGAACAGCGACATCACCGCCACCCCGAGCAGCACCCGCGGGCCGTCGCCGGCGGCGGTGGCGCGAGCGATGTAGGCACCGAGGCCGTAGGCCTGCACCTGGGTGTGGCCCCAACTGGCCAGCTCGGCCACGATGCTGGCGTTCCAGGAACCGCCCGACGCGGTCAACGCACCGGTGATGTAGTACGGGAAGATGCCGGGCAGGATCACCCGCCGCCACCAGGTCCACGAGCGCAGGTGGTAGATGGTGGCGGCCTCGCGCAGATCGGTGGGAAACGCGCTGGCGCCGGCGATCACGTTGAACAGGATGTACCACTGGGTGCCGAGGATCATCAGCGGCGACAGCCAGATGTTGGGATCGGCGCCGGTGCTGACGATGGCCAGCACCGCGAACGGGAACAGCACGTTGGCCGGGAACGCGGCCAGGAACTGCGCCAGCGGCTGCACCCGCTGCGCCACCTTCGGGCGCAGCCCGATCCACACCCCGATCGGCACCCACACCACGCTGGCCAGGGCGATCAGCACCACCACCCGCAGCAGCGTGGCCAGGCCGCCGCCGAAGGCCTCGGCCAGGTCGTGCAGGCCCAGGTGGCGGCGGCCATAGTCGTAGGCGAACCAGGCCGCGGCCGCGCCGGCCAACGCCAACGCCGCGCTCCACAGCCGGTCGCCCCACACCCCGCTGCGGCCGGGTGCCTGCGGCGCGGCCTGCAGTTGCGGCTGGCGCCGCGGCGTCCAGCGCACCAGCATGGCGCGCTGCCAGACCCAGGCCAGCGGCGCGACCAGGCGCTTGGCCAGGCGCGTGCGCCGTAGCAGGTCGTACAGCCACGACTGCGGCTTGTCCTGCGAGGCGGTGAGTTCGGCGCGGAACTTGTCCGACCAGGCCACGATCGGGCGGAACAGCAACTGGTCGTACAGGGCGATCAGCACCGCCATCGCCACCACCGCCCAGCCGACCGCGGCGAAGTTGCGCTGCGCGATCGCCAGCGCCAGGTACGAGCCGATGCCGGGCAATTCCAGGGTGTGGTCGCCGACGCTGATCGCCTCGGAAGCGACCACGAAGAACCAGCCGCCGGACATGGACATCATCATGTTCCAGATCAGCGAGGGCGTGGCGTACGGCGCCTCCAGCCGCCAGAAACGCTGCCAGGCGCTGAGCCCGAAACCGCGCGACACCTCGTCCAGGTCGCGCGGCACGTTGCGCAGCGACTGGTAGAACGAGAACGCCATGTTCCAGGCCTGGCTGGTGAAGATGGCGAAGATCGAAGCCAGTTCGGCGCCGATCTGCCGGCCGGGGAACAGGCCCAGGAAGAAGGTCACGGTGAAGGTAAGGAAGCCCAGCACCGGCACCGACTGCAGGATGTCCAGCGCCGGCACGATCACCCGCTCGGCGCGCCGGCTCTTGGCGGCCAGGGTCGCCACCACGAAGGTGAACACCAGCGAGGCGGCCATCGCCGCGAACATGCGCAAGGTGGTGCGCAGGCCGTATTCGGGGAGCTGCCACAGGTCCAGCGACACCGCGGCGGTGCCGGCCGGCGGCAGCGGCGCGCGCATGTCGGATGCGCCATGCAGCAGCAACGCACCCAGGCCCAGCAGCAGCGCGAACACCGCAAGATCGTGCAGGTTGGGCAGTACGCCGGGGCGTGCGGCGAGCTGTCCGGGCGCGGAGCGGTCGCGGGCGAATGGCAGCATGGGAAGATCCGGCAGGAGCGGCAGCGAACGCCGCAGGAAAAAGGACGCTGGCGCGGGTCGCGAAGCGGACCGCCCAGTGTGACCGGGGAAGATGTACGCCGTGCGTCAGCCGCTGCCGGCCGCGCGGGTGTCCCCAGACAATGCGGTGCACGCACGCCGTCGCCACACGACGCAACCGCGCAGCGACGGACGGCTCAGGGAGGATGGCGATGGCAGGCGCATGGGCGGCTCCGACGATGGGAACGCCAGGGGCTACGCTCGGAGTCCTCGCGGATCGGGCTTGCGCATTCTCGGAATCAAGGCCAGCCGCGCGGGGCTGGCGAACGATCCCGTCCTGAGCGGACGGGACCCATCTGGGACGACCCAGACCGTGGCGGTCCTGTCAGCTCTGTCGCTGCAGCGTCGGTCTAGGATGACTGTCCAAGGAAGGTGGCCTCTGGCCGGAAAACGATGGGCGCGCGCAGTATAGCCAGCTGCTGCGTCGCCGCAAGCCCGTGCGGCGCACGCGGTGCCGCACATTCACTGCGCAGCCAGCACCAGCCGCGGGTGTGTGGCCGGCGCCACCTGCTGGCGCGCGCGCAACCAGGCAGCCAGCTCGCGCGGCGGCAGCGGCCGCGCGTGCAGATAGCCCTGGATCTCGTCGCAGCCCTGCTCGCGCAGCAAGGCCTCTTCCTGCACGGTTTCCACGCCCTCGGCCACCACCTGCATGCCCAGCGCGTGGCCGAGCTGCACGATCGCCTGGGTGACCTTGGCGGTGCCGCTGTCGTGCAGCATGTCCTGCACGAAGCTGCGGTCGATCTTCAGGCGCTGCACCGGGAAGCGATTGAGGTAATGCAGGTTGGAGAAGCCGGTGCCGAAGTCGTCGACCGCCAGCAGCACGCCTTCCTGCTCGAACAGTTCGAAGCAGCGGCGCAGCGATTCGCTGTCGCGGATCAGCGCCGACTCGGTCAGCTCCAGCTCCAGCCGCTTCGGCGACCAGCCATTGCGCTGGCACAGCTCGATGACCCGTTCGGCGAAGCCGCGGTCGCGCAGCTGCATCGCCGAGACGTTCACCGAGACCCGGTCGAAGCTCAGCCCCGCCGCATCCCAGGCCGCGGCCTGGCGGCAGGCCTCGCCGATCACCCAGTCGCCCAGGCGCACGATCTCGCCGCATTCCTCGGCGATGGGAATGAACTCGGCCGGGTTGCAATGGCCGTGGCCGGGGCGATGCCAGCGCAGCAGCGCTTCCACCGCCGGCGCGCGCTCGCCCGCCGCGTGCACCAGCGGCTGGTACACCAGCGAGAACTCCTCGCGGTCCAGCGCGCCATGCAGCGCATGCTCGATCTCCAGGCGCCGCTGCGCGCGCAGCAGCACGTCCTGGCTGTAGTAATGGCAGGTGTTGCGTCCGGACTCCTTGGCCGCGTACATCGCCGCGTCGGCGGCGCGCAGCAGACCGTCGAAGTCCTGGCGCCCCTCCTCCATCAGCGCGATGCCGATGCTGGCGCCGATCTTGATCACGTTCTCGCCGCTGTGCAGCGGCTCGGCCAGCGCCGCGATCAGCTTGCGCGCCACGTGCCCGGCATCGCCCGGCTCGGCCAGGTCGCGCAGCACCACCACGAACTCGTCGCCGCTGAAACGGCCGAACAGGTCGCTGGTGCGCAGCTGCTGGTGCATGCGGGTGGCCGCCAGCTTCAGTAGCGCGTCGCCGGTGGCGTGGCCGAAGGAATCGTTGATGCTCTTGAAGCCGTCCAGGTCGACGAACAGCATCGCCAGCGTGGTGCCGCGCTCCACCGCCTCGTGCATCGCCTTCTCGGCCTGCTCGCGCAGCAGCTGCCGGTTCGGCAGGCCGGTCAGCAGGTCGTAATGGGCCAGCAGCTCGATGCGCTCGCTGGCCTCGCGTTCGCGGGTGATGTCGCGGAACAGCACCACGAAGCGCGGCGGCAGGCCGTCGCGTTCGTCCAGCTCGATCAGCACCTGCACCCAGATGCGCTGCCCGGACGGGCGGTGGAAGCACAGGTCCAGTTGCTCCGGCAGGCCGCCCTCGGTGATGCGCACCAGCGCGGACTCGAACGCATCGCGCGAGTCCTGGGTGTACAACGCCAGCGCATGGTCCAGATCGATGGCCTCCTTGCGCAGGCCATGGATGCGGTAGCACTCCTCGGTCCACTGCATGCGCCGGGTGCCGACCTCGATCTCGCAGCCGCCGATCTTGCCCAGCGCCGAGACCCGGTTGAGCAGCTCGGTGCGCCAGCGGATCAGGGCGTCGGTCTGGCGCTGCTCGGTGATGTTCTGCACCTGGCCGAGCACGCGCTGGATGCGGCCGTCGGCCTCCACCTGCGGCTGCGCCCACACCCGCAGGTGCAGCGGCGACTCGCTGCCACACACCAGCTCGACCTCGAAGTTGGCCGGCTTGGCCTCGCGGGCCATGCGCCGCCAGACCGAGATCAGCTGCGCCATCGAATCGCGGCTGAGCAGGCGCAGCCACCCGCGGCTGCTCGGCGCCTGCTGTTCGTCCAGCCCGGTGACGCGCAGGAATTCGCGCGAGCACCACACCCGGTCGCGCAGCGGATCCCAGGACCAGCTGCCCATGCGGGTCATGCGCTGCGCCTCGCGCAGCAGGGTCTGCTGGTCGCGCAGGCGCTGCTCGAGCAGCTTCTGCTCGTGGATGTCGGTGTGCGTGCCGATCATGCGCAGCGGGCTGCCGTCGGCGGTGCGCGCGACGATGCGGCCGCGGTCCAGGATCCAGTGCCACTGCCCGTCCTGCCGGCGCAGGCGGAACTCGCACATATAGGTTTCGGTGCGGCCCTCGAAATGCGCGCGGATCGCCTGGCGCAGGCGCTCCTGGTCGTCGCCGTGGACCAGCGGCAGCAACGCGTTCAGGCCGTCGGCCGGGGCATCGCCGGCGTAGCCGAGCATCCGCTTCCAGCGCTCGGAGCGGAAGATGGTGTCGCTGGGGATGTCCCAGTCCCACAGCCCGTGCTCGGCGCTGTCCAGGGCGATCTCCCAGCGGGTGGCGCCATCGCTGCCGACCGGTTCGGGCACGCTGAGGGTGTAGGCCAGCAGGCCGCCGCTGTCGTCGCGCACCGCGCGCAGCCAGCCGTCCAGGCGTCGCCCGGCGGTGCCGGGCAAGGCGCAGGCCAGCATGGTCTCGCCGCCGAACAGGCGCTCGCGGGCCGCACGCAACAACTCGGCGTACGCCTCCACGGTGCGCGGCAGCTCCAGTGCCTGCGCTGCCCGGTTCGCCGCCAGCGGCCTGCCGTCGGCGTCCAACAGGACGAGCGCCGAGGTGAGCGGGTGCTGCAGCAAGCTTGCGATGACGCCTTGATCCACGCCGAGATGCTCCGTTTCGCCGCCCTGAAGGCCAGCGGTCGAAGGTGATAACGGCACCCGGCGGCATTAATTGAGCGCCCGCACCGCCCGACCATGGGCCGCGGCGGCCGTCAGCGGCTAAGATGTCCGCCGGACACGGACCACCGCAGCAGGCTGCCGGGGCATGCAACCACAACGCGACAGCTCCCTGCCCCATCAGGCGACCTCCGGCATGCGCCTGGCGCAGCGCCTGGACCGCGGCATCTGGAGAGTGGTGCTGCTGTACGTGCTGCTGGGACTGGCGCTGTCGATCGGCAGCGACCTGGTTTTGGCGCATTTCGTAGACGATCCCCGCACGTTGATCGTCCTGCAGCTGGTCAACGACGCCCTGTTCCTGACCCTGACCGCAATCGCCCTGTACTACCTGCTGCGCCCGCTGGTGCGGGCCGCGGTGCAGGCGCACACCCGGCTGGCGCTGTCGGAGGCCGGCTACCGGCAGATGTTCCACGCCAATCCCAGCCCGATGCTGGTCTACGACCTGGAAAGCCTGCGCATCCTCGACGTGAACCCCACCGCGGTCGCCTTCTTCGGCTGGTCGCACGACGAGTTCGTCGGCCTGGAGCTGGCGCGGCTGTGGCCGCCCAGCGCCAGCGCCCGCCTGGCCGAGGTGATCGAGACGATCCGGCAGACCCCGTCCAAGACCTGCGTGGTGGCCGAGCCGCTGCGCCTGCGCGACGGCACCCAGTGCATGGCCGAGGCGCGCAGCACCAGCCTGGACTACCACGGCCGGCAGGCGCGGCTGGTGGTCATCAGCGACCGCAGCGCCGAGTACGACGCGCAGCGCCGCCGCGACCAGGCCCTGCAGCATCTGCAGGAAGCGCAGTCGATCGCGCGGCTGGGCTCCTGGCAACTGGACCGGGCCAGCGGCCTGGGCAGTTACTCCGAGCAGGTCTACCGCATGCTCGGCCGACGCGTGCCGGAACAGCCGCGCCAGCACCGCCTGGAAGAACTGCTGGTGCCGCCCGACGTGGCCTCGCAGGCGCGCATCCAGCGGGTGATCGAGGACCTGTGCGGCAGCGCGCCGCTGCAACTGGACATGCTGCTGCCGGTGCTGGCCGCCGACGGCCAGGCGCGCATGCTGCACCTGCGCGCCGAATCGTCCAGCGACGACGCAGGCGGCGCCTGCGTGCACGGCACCCTGCAGGACGTGACCGAGCACGAGCGCTCGCGGCGCCTGCTGCACGAGCGCGAGGAGCAGTTCCGCGAACTGGTGCGGGTGCTGCCGGACGGCGTGGCGATCCTGCACCAGGAACACGTGCTGTACGCCAACGCCGCCTGCGCCGGGCAGTTCGGCTTCGAGGGCGAGAACCTGCTCGGCGAGCCGCTGCAGGGTCTGGTCGACAGCGCCGACCTGGCGCTGGTACGGCAACGGATGGGCGCGGCCGGGGCCAAGGGCGAACGCGGCGCCACCGCACGCATGTGCCGCCGCGACGGCTCGCTGTTCCATGCCGGGCTGTCGTTCGGCAACGTCCGCTACAGCGGCCGCGACTGCAAGCTGCTGATCGTGCGCGACCTCAGCGAACCGGAGCGCATGCGCGACGCGCTGGCGCAGAGCAACCGCGAACTGCAGGCGATGGCCCGACGCCTGTTCTCGCTGCAGGAAGACGAGCGCCGCGCGATCTCGCGCGACCTGCACGACGACATCGGCCAGGCGATCACCGCGATGAAGCTGTCCGCGCACGCGGCGCTGGACGAGACCGACGCCGAGCGCCGCCGCGAGGACCTGAGCGAGATCGTGAGCCTGGCCGACAGCAGCATCACCAAGCTGCGCAACCTCTCCACGCTGCTGCGGCCGCCGCAGCTGGACGCGCTGGGCCTGGAAGCGGCGCTGCGCTGGCAGGCCGGCATGCTGTTCCGCGCGTCGCCGGTGCGCCTGCACCTGGACATCGCCACCCTGCCCGAGCGCCCCAGCGGCGAGGTCGAACAGGCCTGCTTCCGCATCGCCCAGGAGAGCCTGACCAACGTGCTGCGCCATGCCAGCGCCGGCGAGGTGCGGATGACCCTCGGCGACGAGGAACGCCAGCGCCTGCGCCTGGAAGTGGTCGACGATGGCGACGGTTTCGATCCGGCCGGGCCGCGTGGCCTGGGCCTGATCGTGATGCGCGAGCGCGCGCAGAGCGCCGGCGGTACCCTGCAGATCGACACCGCGCCCGGCGCCGGCACCCGGGTGACGCTGTGCCTGCCCTACACCACCGCGGCACCACCGTCGCCCCCGCCTGGAACCTGAGCCGATGTGGAATCCCGCCAGCGCCGTACCCGTGGACGACGAACTGCCGTCGCGCCTGGGTGCGGGCCATCCCGCCCTGACCGGCATGATCGCCGAGGCGCTCGCCGGTGGGCCGGGGGTGATGCTGCTGCACATCGACATCGACCACTTCGCCTCGATCAACGAGAACATGAGCCCGGAGGTCGGCGACCAGGCGCTGGCGCTGCTCGCGCACCGGCTGCAGGCGCACCTGCGCGGCCGCGGCCTGCTGTGGCGCCATGGCAGCGACGAACTGGTGATGGCGGTACCGCGCACCGCCGACGTGCCGCCGCCGGAAGCCTTCGCCGAGGAGATCCGGCAGCAGATCGAGCTGCCGCTGTCGGTGCTGCCCTATACCCTGTTCATGACCGGCAAGATCGGCGTGAGCCTGTGCCCGGAGCATTCCACGCGGCTGTCGACCCTGCTCGACTTCGCCGAGGACGCGGTCTACCAGGCCGCGCGCGAAGGCGGCAACCTGGTGCGCCTGTACGCCGCCGACGGCCCGCCCAGCGCGCACAGCGAGAGCATCATCTCGCGGCAGATCGTCGACGCCATTCCCAACGGCGAGCTGCGCCTGCGCTACCAGCCGATGGTCAGCGCCCGCGACGGCCGCGTGGTCGGCATGGAATCGCTGCTGCGCTGGCAGTCGCCGACCCTCGGCATCCTGGTGCCGGAACGCTTCATGCGCACCGCCGAGCGCCTGGGCGTGATCGTGCAGATCGGCACCTGGGTGATGGAAGGCGCGCTGCGCCAGGCGCGGCTGTGGCGCGACCAGGGCTTCGACGACTTCACCATCGCGGTCAACGTCTCCACCCTGCAACTGCTGCGCCCGACCTTCTTCAACGAGGTGATGTCGGCGCTGCAGGCGGCCGGGGTACCGCCGCAGATGGTGGTGCTGGAGATCAACGAGAGCGCGTTGACCAACAATGTCAACTTCGTCCACGAGACCCTGGCTAATCTCTGCCGCGAAGGCATCAGCCTGAGCCTGGACAACTTCGGCACCGGCGATTCCAGCCTCAGCGCACTGGTGCGCTACCCGGTGGACAAGCTGAAGATCGACCGCAGCTTCATCAAGAGCGCGCCGGCCGGCAACCGCGAGGCGGCGATCGCCCGCGCGATCATCGCCATGGGCCACCAGCTGGGCATGGTGGTGATCGCCAACGGCGTCGAGTCGCAGGCGCAGCTCGGCTTCCTGCGCCGTAACGATTGCGACATCTTCCAGGGCTACCTGTTCGGCGAACCGATGTCCGCCGAAGCCGCCGGCATGGCCCTGCGCCGGCGCTACCTGCGCCCGGAATCGTTCACCGAGACCCGACCGGACCGCACCCTGCTGCTGCTCGACGACGAAGAGAACGTGCTGCGCTCGCTGGTGCGCCTGTTCCGCCGCGACGGCTACCGCATCCTCGCCGCCGGCAACGTCCGCGACGCTTTCGACCTGCTCGCCACCAACGACGTGCAGGTGATCCTGTCCGACCAGCGCATGTCCGACATGAGCGGCACCGAGTTCCTGGGCCGGGTGAAGATGCTCTACCCCGACACCATCCGCCTGGTCCTGTCCGGCTACACCGACCTGGCCACCGTCACCGACGCGATCAACCGCGGCGCGATCTACCGCTTCCTGACCAAGCCGTGGAACGACGACGAACTGCGCGAACACATCCGCCAGGCCTTCCGCACGCACGACGAACAGCGGCGGGATGCGGGGCCCTGAGGGGCTGGGAGTGGGGAATCGGGAATGGGGAATGGGAAAAGCCGCATCGCGGCTTTTCATTTTTCAGGTCAGGTCACTGAGGCGAGATCGGCGACACGGAAAGCGAACAGCGTCAGCGCTCCCGCTTTTCCTAATCCCCATTCCCCATTCCCAGCTATTAGGACTGCCTAACAGGAATCACGATCCGGACCGTCGAGCCTTGAACAGCGGCGGGATGCGGGGTCCTGAGGGGCCGGGAATCGGGAACGGGGAATCGGGAATGGGAAAAGCCGCATTGCGGCTTTTCGTTTTTCAGGTCAGTTCATTGAAACGACATCGGGTGCGGAAAGCGGCAGCGGCAGTGTTCCCGCTGTTCCGATTCCCCATTCCCGATTCCCCATTCCCAGCTACTTCGGCTGCCTAACCGGAATCACGATCCGGAACGTCGAGCCCTCGCCGACGACGCTGCTGACGTCGATGCGGCCGTGGTGCTTGTTGACGATGCCGTAGGAGATCGACAGGCCCAGGCCGGTGCCGCTGCCGACCGGCTTGGTGGTGAAGAACGGGTCGAAGATGCGCTGCAGCAGATCCGCCGCAATGCCGGCGCCGGAGTCCTTGAACTCGATCCACACCTCCTCGCCGTCCTGGCCGGTGCTGACCACGATGGTGCCGCGCTCGCCGATCGCCTGGCCGGCGTTGAGCAGCAGGTTCATGTACACCTGGTTGAGCTCGGACGGCAGGCACTCCACCAGCGGCAGGTTGCCGTAGTGGCGCTCCAGGGTGACCTTGTACTTGAGCTCGTTCCAGATGATGTTGATCGTCGATTCCAGGCCCGAGTGCAGGTCCACCAGCTTCCACGACTCCTCGCGGCCGGAATAGGAGAAGTCCTTGAGGTCGCGGACGATGCGGGTCACCCGCTCGATGCCTTCGCGCGACTCGGCCATCAGTTGCGGCAGGTCGCGGCTGATGAAATCGATGTCGAAGCGGTTGCGGATGTCGTCGATCTCCGGGATCAGCGCCTTCGGATCCGGCGCGCGCAGGGCGCGCTCGTAGGCCTCGATCAGGGTGAACAGGCTGCGCAGGTATTCCTGCAGGCTGCCCAGGTTGGAATGGACGTAGCCGATCGGGTTGTTGATCTCATGGGCGACGCCGGCGGCGAGTTGGCCGATCGAGGCCATCTTCTCCGACTGCAGCAGTTTTTCCTGGGCGCCGTTGAGGCGCAGGTAGGCCTGGCGCAGCTCGGCGTGGCGTTGCTGCAGTTCCTGTTCGTAGTCCTGCTGGCCTTCGATGCCCTGGATCAGCATCAGGTAATGGCCGCCGTCCGCGTCGGCGTGGAAGTACAGGTGCGCCAGCACCACGTGCTGTTCGGTCGGCAAGCTGCCGCTCCAGCGGCCACTGCTGCGCGCCTGCGACAGCGCGTCGCCCGGCAGCCACTGCGCCAGATGCGAGGCCAATGCGCCGGTGTCGGCGCTGGAGGAGAGATGGCGGCGCGCGGCGCTGTTGGCGAGCAGCAACTGGCCGTCGGCGCGGAACAGCACCACGCCTTCGTACAGCAGTTCGCTCAGGGCGAGCAGGTTCTCGCGTGCGGGCAGGACGAGCGGTGCGTTGGGATTGATTTCGGCGAAATTCACGACAGGCGGCGGGCGATCGATGGATGCCCAATATACGCCGTTGCCGCCGGCGGATGCGCGTCCCGCAGTCGGACTGCGCCGCGGCTTAGGCGACCGCCAGCGGACGCTGGGAGAGCGGCGTGCTGGACTCGCCGTTGGCGTCGTAGGACGACGCGCTCTCGCTGCGGCCGAGGTGGCGCAGCGCCCAGTTGACCTCGCGTCGGCGCCGCGACAGCAGCGCGCCGTTGGCGCGATTGGCGTCGGCCAGCTCACGCAGCCGCAGTTCGGCCTCGGCGCCGGCGGGCACGTCGGCCTCCAGTGCGCGCAGTGCCGCCAGCTTGGCGCTGGTCGCCTGCATGAGGCCTTCCACGTTGTGATCCAACAACGCCTGGCGCTCGCCGGCGAGCGCGTCGCTGAGCTGCTGCAGGGGGTTGGTCACGGACATGTTCATGCGCCGAGTTGCCGATCCATGTCGATCATGCGGCTGGCGATCGCGTCGGGGTTGATCTTGTAGCTGCCATTCTGCAGCGCCGAGCGCACCGCATCGACGCGGCTGCTGTCCACCGCCGGCGCGGCCGACAGTTGGCGTTGCAGGGTCTGCAGACCGGACGCTTCGCCGGTCAGGCGCAGGCTATCGGTGGCTGCGGCCGCACCGACCGCACGCTCCTTGCCTTCCTCGGACGCGCCGGAGGCGGCCTTGGTCGAGACGGACGACGTGCGAAGGGTGGCCGGGCTCGGCAAACTCCCTTCAATTTTCTGGGTCATGACGGACATCCTGTTACGGGTTCGGTGTAGGTAACGGCACAGCGTCGGAGAACTTTAGCCGGATTCTTAGCGCGTCACTAAAACGTCGCCATTTTGTGACACAGTTCCCTGAACGATGCGCTTGGACGACAGGTTTTCGACGGTCACCCGCTCGTTCTCGCCCGCATCGCCCAGTGCACGTCCGGACATGCGCACTTCCAGGCCGCCACTGCGTGCCACCAGCGCCACATTGTCGCCGCGCCGGACCAGCCGCGGCGCGACCAGGTCGGTGGCGGACAGCAGGGTGCCGGCCGGCAGGGTTCGCCGCACCACCTTGCCGATCGCCGCTTCCGGCTCGGTCATCGCGGCGCCGACGATGCGCGCCGCGTCGCGCTTCTCGGGGACGATATCGGCCGCGCCGATGGTTTCTCCAGCGGACAGGCCGCGCGCCAGCACCAGCACATGCTGCATGCGCCGCACCTTGACCGGCACGAACAGCCGCCAGCCGGTGTCGCGCGGGCAGCTCACCTCCACGGTGGTGGTACCGGTCGGCTGCGCCTGCAACGGCACCGGGCACAGCGGCACCCGCACCGACGGGTCCAGGGTCGCCTCGGCATCGGCGTCGGCCCCGGCCAGGGACAGCGCCGCGGCGCGGATCGACTCCACCGACTGGAAGTCCGCGGCCCAGGCCGGCGTCGCCGCCAGCAGGACCAGCAATAGGATCGGGCGCATGGCCGTCTCTCTGGGAAAGGTCGCCGGCACCATGCAAAGGCCGTGCCGCAAACCGCACGACCGATCCGGACCGCGCCCTCAAGTTCCGCCGCGCAGGCGCCGATATGAACGCCATGAGTCATGACCTTCTCAACCGAATCGACCAGCGCACCCGCTTGGCGGGCCACAACCGGCTTGCCCTGCTGCTGTTCCGGCTGGGCGGTCGTCAGCTTTTTGGCGTGAACGTCTTCAAGGTGCAGGAAGTGCTGCGCCGGCCGGAGCTGTTCCAGGTGCCGGGGCTGCCGCTGCAATTCTCCGGCGTCGCCGACGTGCGCGGGCGCTCGGTGCCGGTGCTCGACCTGGGCCTGGCCATCGGCCATCCGGAGCGCGAGCCGAACGCGGACACCGCCCCAGGCTATCTGGTGGTGACCGAGTTCAACCGCTCGGTCCAGGGCTTCCTGGTCAGCGGCGTGGAACGCATCGTCAACATCGCGGTGGAGGACATCCATCCGCCGCCGGAACTGGGCGCCGAGTCCAGCTACCTGACCGCGGTGACCCGTTTCCAGGGCGAGTTGATCCAGGTGATCGACGTGGAAAGCGTGCTGGCCGACATCGCCCAGACCCGGGTCGAGGCCAACCTGGACCCATCGCTGGCGCTCACCGGCCCGCAGCTGCAGGTGCTGGTGGTCGACGACTCGCGGGTGGCGCGGCAGCAGATCCGCAGCGTGCTGGACCAGCTCGGGGTCGGCGCGACCCTGCTGTCGGACGGCCGCCAGGCCCTGGACCATCTCTTGCAGATCCACGCCGCCGGAGAGAATCCGGCCGAACGCTACGCCATGGTGATCTCGGACATCGAGATGCCGGCCATGGACGGCTACACGCTGACGACGGAAATCCGCCGTCACCCCGGGCTGGCCGGCCTGTACGTGCTGTTGCACACCTCGCTGTCGGGCGTGTTCAACAATGCGATGGTCGAGCGCGTGGGCGCCAATGCCTTCGTGGCCAAGTACAGCCCCAACGAGTTGGCCGAGTACGTGCTGACCCGGCTGCGGGTGGTCGCCGCGGCAGCGCAAGCGGCCGCCTGACCCGGGCAGCCCGACCCAGGCGCCGCGCCCCGTCAAGCGGCCGGGCTGACGCCCTATAGAAAGCGCGGACGCTGCCGGCGTCCCGCGACCGACCATCTGATCTTCCGGGCCCCGCGCCCCCTTTGGCACGCGCCTTGCCTGTGGTTTCGGCAACGAACCGCGGGATCGTGCCATGTCCAATCCGATCACAGCCTACTTCGGCGTCCATGGCGACGCCCTGCCACTGCGCGAGCAGCGCATGAAGCTGATCGCCAGCAACCTCAGCAACGTCGACACGCCCGGGTACAAGGCCCAGGACCTGGATTTCGACGCGGCGATGCGTGCCGCGCAGGGACAGCGCGAAGGCACCCAGCTCACGGTCGACGACAGTCGCCACATCGCCGTCGGCGGCGATGGCCTGAATCCGTTCCAGATCACCCGGGCCGCCAGCCAGCCCAGCATGGACGGCAACACCGTCGACCCGGACGCCGAACGCGCCGCCTACGGCCGCGCCGCGCTGGAGTACCGCGCCTCGCTGAGCTTCCTCGAATCCAAGGTGCGCAGCATGCTCACCGCGATCACGGGCCAATAAGCATGAGCAACCTGCCGATCTTCGACGTCGCCGGCTCCGCGCTGCAGGCGCAGTCGGTGCGCATGAGCACCATCGCCAGCAACCTGTCCAACGCCGATTCGGTGGCCGGTTCGGCGGAGGCGGCCTACAAGCCGATCGAGCCGATCTTCCAGGCGGTGCGTAACCCGCACGACAGCAGCCTGACCTCGGTCAACGTCAAGGAAATCGCCCAGACCAACGCACCGCCGATCAAGCGCTACGAACCCGGCCATCCGCTCGCCGACGCCGAGGGCTACATCTATTCGCCCGATGTGGACCCGGTCTCGCAGATGGTCAACCTGATCTCCGCCTCGCGCAACTACCAGGCCGGCGTGGAGGTGCTCAACACCGCCAAGGAACTGGCGCTGGCCACTCTGACCATGGGCCGCTGATCCGCCCTCCTTCCGCCGCGTCACGTCCCAGGACCGCTTCCATGAGCAGCGTCACCACCTCCACCGACACCTATTCCAGCCTGGGCCTGAGCGCCTCGGCCAACACCAGCACCACCAAGAACAAGGCGCTGCAGCAGGCGGACTTCCTGAAGCTGATGACCGAGCAACTGCAGCACCAGGATCCGCTCAAGCCGATGGACAACAGCCAGATGGTCGCGCAGATGGCGCAGCTGTCCACCGTGCAGGGCATCGGCGACCTCAACAAGACCGTCACCGCGCTGTCCTCGTCGATGAGCACCGACCAGGTGCTGCGCGGCGCCAACCTGATCGGGCACAAGGTGCTGGTGCCGTCGGCGACGCTGCCGCTGGGCGCCGAGGGCAGCACCGGCGGCCTGGTCGCGGCCAAGGCCGCCGGCGTGGTCGACGTCACCGTCAGCGACGCCACCGGCCAGCCGATCAAGAAGATCAGCCTCACCGCCGACAAGGCCGGCCAGCTCGATTTCGCCTGGGACGGCACCGACGCCAGCGGCAAGCGCATGCCGGCCGGCAGCTACAGCATCACCGCTGGGCAGACCGATGCCCAGGGCAACCAACTGTCCCTGTCCACCTACGTCCAGGCGCCGGTCGAGAGCGCCATCATCGGATCGGACGGCATCTATCTCGATCTGACCGGGCTCGGCACCACGCCGCTGACCAACGTCCTCCGCGTCAGCTAACGCCACGCCGACATCCACAGGAGTCCACCATGGGTTTCAATACATCGCTGTCCGGCCTCAGGGCGGCCAATACCGACCTCAACGTCACCGCCAACAACATCGCCAACGCCAACACCACCGGCTTCAAGGGCTCGCGCGCCGAGTTCGCCGACCAGTTCACGCTCAACGGCTACGGCCTGGCGCGCAACGCGGTGGGTTCGGGCGTGCGCGTCAGCAACGTCGCCCAGCAGTTCTCGCAGGGCACCATCGATCCGACCGGGCGCAGCCTGGACCTGGCCATTTCCGGCTCCGGCTTCTTCACCCTGTCCAACAACGGCGCCCGCGTGTACTCGCGCGCCGGCAACTTCCAGACCGACGCCAACGGCTATGTGGTCAATCCGCAGGGCGCGCGGCTGCAGGTGTTCCCGCCGGCGAGCAACGGCAACGGCTTCGCCGCCGGCACCTTGACCGACCTGCAGCTGCTGACCACCGACAGCCCGCCCAAGCAGACCAGCACGGTCAACCTGACCTTCACCCTGCCCGGCAACACCCAGCCGCCGACCGTGGCCACGTTCGATCCGAACGACGCCAACAGCTACAACAACTCCAGCGGCGGCACCACCGTCTACGACTCGCTGGGCGTGGCCCACGTGCAGACCTCGTACTTCGTCAAGACCTCCACGCCCAACCAGTGGACCGTCTACAACTACGTGGACGGCGTCGCCGCCGGCGGTGCCAGCACGCTGCAGTTCTCCAACAGCGGCGCGCTGGTCAGCCCGGCCGACGGCAAGATTCCGCTGGGCTCCTTCACCCCCGCCACCGGCGCCGGCACCCTGTCGCTGACCCTCAACGTGTTCGGGTCGACCCAGTACGGCGAAGCCTTCGCCCTGCGCGGCGCGACCCAGGACGGCTACGCCAGCGGCAAGCTCAACTCGATCAGCATCGACGAGAAGGGCATCGTCTACGCGCGCTACTCCAACAACGCCGACAAGGCGCTGGGCCAGATCGCGGTGACCAACTTCGTCAATCCGCAGGGCCTGAGTTCGCTCGGCGACAACGCCTGGGCGGAAAGCTCGGCCTCGGGCATCGCCCGCACCGGCTCGCCGGCGACCTCGGACTTCGGCAGCGTGCAGTCCGGCGCACTGGAATCCTCGACCGTCGACCTGACCGAGCAGCTGGTCAACATGATCGTGGCCCAGCGCAACTTCCAGGCGAACTCGCAGGTGATCTCGACCCAGGATCAGGTCACGCAGACCATCATCAATATGCGTTGATGACCACCGGGAATCGGGAATGGGGAAACGGGAATCGTAAACGCGGTTCCCGCCACCGACCTCCCGCTTTCCGCCATTCCCGATTCCCCATTCCCGGTTCCCTCCAATGGACAAAGCCCTCTACGTCGCCATGACCGGCGCCCGCGCGTCGCTGCAGGCGCAGGCCACCGTGTCGCACAACCTGGCCAACGTCGAGACCTCCGGGTTCAAGGCGGCGCTGGCCAATACCGAGGCCTATCGGATTCCTGGCGCCGGTTATCCGTCGCGGATCGATGCGCTGCACATCGACCAGGGGTTCAACCGCGACGTCGGCGCGCAGCACCAGACCGGCAATCCGCTGGATCTGTCGCTGGATGCCGATCGCTGGCTGGCGGTGCAGTCCGCCGACGGCAAGGAGGCGTACACGCGCGGCGGCGAATTGGCGCTGACCCCGAACGGCCAGCTGGTCACCGCCAGCGGCCATGCGGTGCTCGACGACCAGGGCAATCCGGTGGCGATTCCACCGCACCAGTCGCTGGAGATCGGCAACGACGGCACGGTGTCGATCGTGCCGCTGGGCGAAGCTCCCACCGCGATGAGCACCATCGCCACGCTGAAGGTGGTGCAGGCGCCGGCGGACCAGCTCACGCGCAGGCCCGACGGCCTGATGCGCAATGTCAGCGACGATCCGGCCAAGGCCTTTGCGCCGGCCACCGGCAATTCGCTGCGAACCGGGGTACTCGAGGGCAGCAACGTCGATGCCGCCGGCGCGCTGGTGCAGATGATCCAGTTGCAGCGCCAGTTCGAAATGCAGGTGAAGGTCATCAAGAACGGCGACGAGAACGCGCAGTCGGCCAACACCCTGCTGCGTCTGAACGGCTAAGGCACGCCGCGGCGCCAGCGGCGCCGGTTTGGCACGGCACGTGCATCACTCCCTGCGCCCCCGGCGCGTCGTGCCGGGGCCACCATCAGAGGAACTCGGGTCATGAATCAGGCTTTGTGGGTCGCCAAGACCGGACTGGATGCGCAGCAGACGCGCATGTCGGTCGTCTCCAACAACCTGGCCAACACCAACACCACCGGTTTCAAGCGCGACCGCGCCAACTTCGAGGACCTGCTGTACCAACAGCTGCGGCAGCCAGGCGGCGCCAGCTCCTCGCAGACGCAGCTGCCCTCGGGCCTGCAGGTGGGTACCGGCGTGCGCGTGGTCGCCACCGCCAAGGATTTCGAGCAGGGCAGCCAGCAGCAGACCGATCGCGCCCTGGACGTGATGGTCAACGGCCGCGGCTTCTTCGAAGTGCAGATGCCGGACGGCACCTCGGCCTACACCCGCGACGGCAGCTTCCAGATCGATGCGCAGGGCCAACTGGTCACCAACAGCGGCTACCCGATCCAGCCGGGCATCCAGATTCCGGAAGGCGCGCAGTCGGTGACCATCGGCTCCGACGGCACGGTGAGCGTGCAGGTCGCCGGTACCGCCGCGGCACTGCAGGTCGGCGCGCTGACCCTGACCGACTTCATCAATCCCTCCGGCCTGCAGGCCCAGGGCCAGAACCTGTATGTGGAAACCGCCGCCTCCGGGCCGGCGACGAACGGCACGCCCGGCCTCAACGGCCTCGGCAAGATCGCGCAGGGCGCGCTGGAAGGCAGCAACGTCAATGTGGTGGAAGAGCTGGTGAGCATGATCGAGACCCAGCGCGCCTACGAGATGAACGCCAAGGCCATCTCCACCACCGACTCGATGCTCGGCTATCTGAACAACAACGTCTGATCCCCTCGCCTCCGGAATCCGCCATGTCGCGCCTGTCCTCTCTCTCCTTCTCCGCCGCGCTGCTGCTGCCGGTCCTGCTCGGCGGTTGCGCCGGTCTGGGCGTGGCCGCCGGCGACGTGCGTCCGTACGCGCCGATGGCGCCGATCGTGCCGGTGATGGCGCCGCAGGCGCAGCCGACCGCGGGTGCGATCTACGCCGCCGGCCCCGGCCTGCAGCTGTACTCCGATCGCCGCGCCCGCGACGTCGGCGACCTGCTGACCATCACCCTGGTCGAAAGCACCAACGCCAGCAGTACCGCCAACACCAGCATCAGCAAGAAGGACGCGGTGACCATGGCCACGCCGACGCTGCTGGGCGCGCCGCTCACCGTCAACGGCACCAACATCCTCAACAACTCCACCAGCGGCGACCGCAGCTTCGCCGGCAAGGGCAACACCGCGCAGAGCAACACCATGCAGGGCAGCATCACCGTGACCGTGATGCAGCGCCTGCCCAACGGCAATCTGGTGATCCAGGGCCAGAAGAACCTGCGGCTGAACCAGGGCGACGAACTGGTGCAGGTGCAGGGCGTGGTCCGCGCCGCCGACATCGCCCCGGACAACACCATTCCCTCCAGCAAGGTGGCCGAAGCGCGCATCGCCTACGGCGGCCGCGGCGCGGTCGCGCAGTCCAACGCGATGGGCTGGCTGAGCCGCTTCTTCAACTCGCGCATCTCGCCGTACTGAGGCCCGCCATGACTCTTCTGTCCCTGCCCTGCCGCCTGCTCGCCGCCGTCGCCCTGTGCGCCGGTCTGGCCGCGCCGGCCGCGGCCGAACGCATCAAGGACCTGGCCCAGGTCGGCGGCGTGCGCAACAACGCGCTGGTCGGCTACGGCCTGGTGGTCGGCCTGGACGGCAGCGGCGACCGCACCAGCCAGGCGCCCTTCACCGTGCAGAGCCTGAAGAACATGCTCGGCGAGCTGGGCGTCAACGTGCCGGCCAACGTCAATCCGCAGCTGAAGAACGTGGCCGCGGTGGCGATCAGCGCGCAGCTGCCGGCGTTCGCCAAGCCGGGCCAGACCATCGACATCACCGTCTCCTCGATCGGCAACGCCATCTCGCTGCGCGGCGGCACCCTGCTGATGGCGCCGCTGAAGGGCGCCGACGGCCAGGTCTATGCGGTCGCGCAGGGCAACCTGGTGGTCGGCGGCTTCGGCGCGCAGGGCAAGGACGGTTCGCGGATCTCGGTGAACGTGCCCAGCGTCGGCCTGATCCCCAACGGCGCGACGGTGGAACGTGCGCTGCCGGACGTGTTCGGCAACACCGGCGAGATCACCCTGAACCTGCACCAGCCCGATTTCACCACCGTCTCGCGCATGGTCTCGGCGCTGGAAAGCACCTTCGGCCCCGGCAGCGCGCATGCGGTGGACGGGTCCACCGTGGCGGTGCGTTCGCCCACCGACCAGAGCGCGCGCATCGGCCTGCTGGCACGGATCGAGAACGTCGAGCTGTCGCCGGGTGCGGCACCGGCCAAGGTGGTGGTCAACGCCCGCACCGGCACGGTGGTGATCGGCTCGCAGGTCCGGGTCAGCCCGGCGGCGATCTCGCACGGCTCGCTGACGGTGACCATCAGCGAAGGCACCCAGGTCAGCCAGCCCAATGCGCTGAGTGGCGGCCAGACCGTGGCCACGCCCAAGTCCACCATCACCGCCACCAACGAAGGCAGCCGCATGTTCAAGTTCGAGGGCGGCACCTCGCTGGATCAGATCGTGCGGGCGGTCAACGAGGTCGGCGCCGCGCCTGGCGACCTGATCGCGATTCTGGAAGCGCTCAAGCAGGCCGGTGCCCTGAGCGCGGAGCTGGAGGTGATCTGAAATGCGTATCTCGGCCGCTCCCTTCGACCTGCACGCCTCTACCCAGAACGATCCGGCCAAGATCGACAAGGTCTCGCGCCAGCTCGAAGGGCAGTTCGCCAACATGCTGGTCAAAAGCATGCGCGAGGCCAGTTTCGGCAATTCGCTGTTCCCCGGCGAGAACCAGACCTTCCGCGACATGTACGACCAGCAGCTCGCCAAGGGCCTGACCGACGGCAAGGGGCTGGGCCTGGCGGCGATGATCTCCAAGCAGCTCGGTGGCGGCCAGCCGGCGGCGACCACGCCGGCCAATACCTCGCTGGGCGCGGCCAAGGCGGCCAAGGCCTACTCGCTGGTGTCCGGCCAGTCCGGCAACGGCCCGATGGCGCTGCAGGGCGAAGCCGCGCTTGCCGCCGGTGCCACGGCCGGCGCCGGCGTCGGCCCGTGGAGCGGCGGCGCCGAGGCGACCGCCGCCCCGCAGCAACAGGTGCTGGACATGATCGCCGGCCGCGAGAGCAGCGCCATGCACCAGGCCATTGGCAGCAGCCCGGCCGACGGCAGCGCCGGCCTGTCCTGGGCCGGTGCCGACGACCGCTGGTCGAACGTGCAGGCGGCCGCCGACAGCGGCACCGCCATCGATCCCAGCGCCGCCGCGGCCGCCAACGCCGCCGCGGCCAGCCTCGGCGAGCGCACCCCGGAAGGCTTCGTCGCCAAGATCTGGAACCATGCGCAGAAGGCCGCGCAGGAATTGGGCGTGGACGCGCGCGCCCTGGTCGCGCAGGCAGCGCTGGAAACCGGCTGGGGCCGCCGCGGCATTTCCCGCGGCGACGGCGCCAGTTCCAACAACCTGTTCGGGATCAAGGCCACCGGCTGGAACGGCGACCGCGTGACCACCGGCACCCACGAGTACGTGGACGGGGTCAAGCAGTCGCAGACCGCCGATTTCCGTGCCTATTCCTCGCCGGCGGAAAGCTTCGCCGACTACGTGCGCCTGCTGAAGACCAATCCGCGCTACCAGCAAGCACTGAAGGCCGGCACCGACATCCGCGGCTTCGCCCAGGGCCTGCAGCGCGCCGGCTACGCCACCGACCCCGCCTACGCAGCCAAGATCGCCGCCATCGCCGGCGGCCCGACCATCGGCCGTGCGGTGGCCGCGATCGGCAGCGCCGCCGCCGGCGGCATCGAGCGCGTGCTGGCCAGCACCGTCGATCCGTCCGGCCTCGTGCGCCGTTGAGGTAGCCGTCCATGTCCATCCTCTCCACCGGTACCGGCGCCCTGCTCGCCTTCCAGCGGGCCCTGTCCACGGTCAGCCACAACGTCGCCAACATCAATACCGACGGCTACAGCCGGCAGCGGACGACGTTCGCGACCACGGTCCCGAGCCAGTACGGCAGCGAGTTCATCGGCAACGGCACCCAGATCACCGACGTCTCCCGCGTCGCCGACCAGCTGGCGATCTCGCGCCTGTTCGACAGCACCGGCGAAGTCGCCCGGCTGAAGCAGCTCTCCAGCCTGTCCAGCCGCGTCGACGGGCTGTTCTCGGACAAGGCCACCAGCATCGCCGGGCAGTGGTCGAACTTCTTCGACGCCACCACCGGCCTGTCCTCCAACGCCTCGGCCAGCGCCAACCGGCAGAACCTGCTGGACGCCGGCAATTCGCTGGTCACCCGCTTCAAGCAGCTCAACGGCCAGCTCGACTCGCTCGGCAGCGAAGTCAACAACGGTCTGCTGGCCGGCACCGCCGAAGCCAACCGCCTGGCCACCGAGATCGCCAAGCTCAACGGCCAGATCGGCTCCAACGCCAATGCCGCCGCACCGGACCTGCTCGATCGCCGCGACCAGATGATCGGCCAGCTCATCGGCTACACCGGCGGCAGCGTCATCCAGCAGGACGGCGGGATGATGAACGTCTACACCTCCGGCGGCCAGGCGATGGTGGTCGGCACCAATGCGTCGACGCTGGTCACCAGTCCCGATCCCTACCAGCCGGAAAAGCTGCAGATCGCGCTGAAGACGCCTGGCGGCTCGACGCCGCTCAACAGCAAGGCGCTGGGCGGCCAGCTCGGCGGCTTCCTGGAGTTCCGCAGCAACGTCCTGGATCCGACCAAGGCCGAACTCGGCCGCATCGCCACCGGCGTGGCCAGCAGCTACAACCAGCAGCACCACGCCGGCATGGACCTGTACGGCCAGATGGGCGGCGATTTCTTCAACCTGCCGGCGCCGACCGTGGACGGCAACAGCGCCAACACCGGCACCGCGGCGTTCACCGCCAACGTCAGCGACTTGAGCAAGCTCGACGGGCAGAACCTGCTGCTGACCTACAACGGCACCGCCTGGAGCGCCAGCCGCGCCGACACCGGCGCCAGCGTCCCGATGAGCGGCTCCGGCACCAACGCCGATCCGTTCGTGGTCAACGGCGTGACCCTGCAGGTCTCCGGCACCGCCGCCAGCGGCGACAAGTTCCTGCTGCAGCCCACCGCCAATGCCATCAGCAAGCTGTCCGTAGCCATCAGCGACCCTTCGCGCATCGCCGCGGCGACGCCGATCCAGGCCAGCGCCACGCTCAGCAACCAGGGCACCGGCAAGGTCAGCAATGTCGCCGCGACCAACGCCACCAACGCCAACCTGCTGACGCCGGCGAACATCGCCTTCATCGATTCCACCCATTACTCGATCAACGGCGGCGCGCCGCAGACCTACACCGCCGGCCAGACCATCAGCGCCAACGGCTGGAGCCTGACCATGGACGGGGTCCCGTCCGCCGGCGACAGCTTCGCGGTGGGCCCGACCGGGGTCGGCTCGAGCAACAACGGCAACGCCCTGCTGCTGTCCAACCTGGACGATGCCAAGGCCTTCAACGGCGGCACCATCACCCTCAACGGTGCGGTGGCCGGTCTGACCACCACGGTCGGCTCGGCGGCGCGCCAGGCCAAGTACGCGGCCGATGCGCAGGACGTGATCCAGAGCAGCGCACAGGACGCGCGCGACTCGCTGTCCGGCGTCAACCTCGACGAGGAAGCGGCGGACATGCTGCGTCTGCAGCAGGCCTACCAGGCGGCCTCGCGCCTGATCTCCACCGCCGACACCCTGTTCCAGTCCATCCTGAGCGCGGTCCGATGAGCAATCGCATCTCCAGCGGCATGATCTTCAATCAGTCGCTCAACACCATGCTCGGCAAGCAGGCGACGATCTCGCACCTGCAGCAACAGCTCTCCACCGGTCAGCGCATCGTCAGTGCGGCCGACGATCCGGTCGCCGCGGGCACCGCGGTCAGCCTAGACCGCACGGTGGCCGCGCTGGCGCGCTTCGGCGACAACGCCAACAACGTGCAGAACCGGCTCAACCTGCAGGAAAACTCGCTGGCGCAGGCCGGCGACCTGATGGCGCGGGTCAAGGATCTGACGGTGGAAGCCAATAGTTCGGCGCTGACCACGCCCGACCGCAAGGCCATCGCCGCGGAGCTGAAGACCCTGCACGACAGCCTGCTGAGCCTGTCCAACAGCACCGACGGCTCCGGCCGCTACCTGTTCGGCGGCACCGCCGACGATGCGGCCCCGTTCGCCGTGGTCTCGGGCAACGTGGTCTACAGCGGCAACCAGACCCAGCGCAGCGTGGAAGTGGCACCTGACACCAAGGTCTCCGACACCCTGCCCGGCAGCGAGATCTTCATGCGCGTGCCCACCGGCGACGGCACCGTGGACGCGCATGCGGCCGCCGGCAACACCGGCACCGGCCTGCTGCTGGATTTCAGCCGCGACGGCTCCGGCAGCGCCTGGAACGGCGGCAGCTACAGTGTCGTGTTCACCGCCGCCACCACCTACGAGGTGCGCGACAGCAGTGGCGCGGTGGTCAACACCGGCACCTATGCCGCCGGCGAGAGCATCGGCCTGCCCGGCTTGAAGATGCGCGTGGACGGCGCCCCCGCCGCCGGCGACAGCTTCCAGATCGGCGCCTCGACCACCAAGAACGTGTTCTCCACCATCAGCAACCTGGTCAACCTGCTCAACACCGATCCGATCACTCCGGCCGCCAAGGCTGCGCTGCAGAACGGTCTGCAGTCGTCGATGCGCGACATCACCCAGGCCTCGTCGAAGATGATCGACGCGCGCGCCGCCGGCGGCGCCCAGCTCGCGGCGATCGACAACGCCACCGACCTGCGCGCCTCCAACGACGTGACCCTGAAGACCACCCTGTCCTCGCTGCGCGACCTCGACTACGCACAGGCGATCTCCCAGTACCAGCTGGAACAGTCGGCGCTGAAAGCGGCACAGACCATCTTTACCCAGATGCAGAGAATGTCGCTGTTCGACCGGCTCGGCTGATCGGCGATATACCGGATATACAGAAAGGCCCGGAGCGCGGCAACGCTTCCGGGCCTTTCGCGTTATACAAAGATCGTCATCGCCGCTGGATAGGTAGACAACGCGCAGGCAGCCCTAAAGTTTGCCGAAGTGCGGCCGAGAAAGGCTCTCCGCGGTGTTCCTGGTGTTTTGCGCATCGCCGGAACGGCAAATTTTCTGCAGTGAATCGCTAAAGGTTGCGAGCCTGTCGCCGTTACTTATATCACCAGCCGCACTGGCCAAATTGATGGCCCCCTGCGGAGACTCCAGGCACCAACC